>JAPKCI010000370.1 GCA_028823035.1 Rubripirellula sp. | reverse complement strand
CCCGCAAACACCGGCCCCGCAAACACCGGCCCCGCAAAGTCAACGCCTGACGACGCGATAACCGCTATTAAGAAGCTGGGCGGTAAGGTCACCGTTGACGAAAACAATGATGCCATCAAGGTGTGACTCGGCTACTCCAAGATCACGGATGCTGGATTGGAACACCTCAAGGGGCTCACAGAACTCAAAGAGCTGTTCCTTAACAACACCGATATCACCGACGCTGGATTGGTGCACCTGAAGGGGTTGGCCAACCTTGAATTGCTAATCATCCGCAAAACCAAGATCACAGACGCGGGTGTGGTGCATCTGAATGGGCTAACAAAGCTCCAAGGATTGGGGTTCACCCGCACCAACGTCACCGATGCCGCACTGGTGCCGCACTGGTGCACGTGGAAATTCTGACGAACCTTGAAAGGCTCTGGCTCACCGACACCAGAATAACCGACGCTGGACTGGTACAACTGAAAGGGCTGACGAATTTACAAGGGCTGAACCTCAGCAACACCAAGGTCAGTGACGCTGGACTGGTGCACCTGAAAGCGATGACGAGGCTCCAAGGGCTTGGGCTTTGGGACACCAATGTGACTGACGCTGGTCTGGTGCATCTGGAAGCGATGACGAGGCTTGAGGCGTTGGGTCTCAAGAACACTCAGGTCAGCGACGCCGCCGTCAAGAAATTCCAGCAGGCATTGCCAAACTGCAAGGTCGAGCGTTAGTCACCACCGCTAAGCGTCGTAAAATCCCGACATACCCATCACACCCACAGACAAACTTTGCGTCGCTAAAAAGGTTGCGCATCTTAGGGGCGGGCGGCTGATCTACTGGTTCTCAAAATAAAGCCTGCCAAACCCGCCCGGGCAGTTCCAGAAGAATTGCTTTTTTGCTTTACGAAGCTTTGCTTTCGTATTGCAGGCAGGACAGTGTGAATCAACTGGCGAGTTACCATCGCAAGAAACGCACTTGAAGTAGTAACCGTACTTGCCGTATCTGATCTCGAGTGATCCCTCGCTACAGAGTTTGCACACTCGTTGTCTTGCGCCCGCGGCATCCGTGCTGTTCCGCTGTTCAGTTGGTTCAGGAGATGTGACTCCCTTTAAAGAAGTGCTGGGCGAATCCAACGAGTCACCACTGCTATGATCATTTTGCAGCAGAAATTCAAGTATAGAGGCAAGTTCTTTGTCATCCCAGGGAGGCATCCGTTGTTCGATCTCTTCATTCGATGCTAAAAAGAAAGAACCGACAGCTTTCCCTCCGGTGAAACGACGTTGAAACTGCAGAAACCCATCAACTTCGGATGTTACTGCATCCGCTTTCACCAACTCGGGAGGTGCTGACCCCTGACGCTTTATCACACCCTGGTCGGAGATTGCAACGAGAAGACGGAACCGCCCAGGACCAAAGCCTTTTTGGGCCATTCCAAACATTGCTTTCCCGAGGAGATCGGTTTTCTTTTCTGTCAATAACAGCTGGAGCAGTTGTGCCTGCATTTTCACTTGGGTAACTGGGGATTTCATCCCACTCGTTTTACTACCGAACTGCCGAATGTACTCTCCTTGTTGGTTGACCGTGATCGACCCCGTCACCGACTTGCTTTCGACTAAGTAAAACCCAAATGGATGCAGAACAAGATGATCAATCTGGGCGATTTCGCCCTTTCTTTGAAACTTGCAGTCATTGAATATGAATACGTCTGGCCTCTCACTAAATGCCCGACGCAGATAGAAAGCCATTTGCTTCTCAGCCTCATAACCCGCTCGACCGAATTCATCTGCGGGAGGGTACGATTACTTTTCTTTGGCGATCATTGAATGCAGATCAAATTTTCAGATGCTCGATGCCAACGTTTCTTACGTGCAACGGCACCTGCGGGCCATGAAGTTCGTGCCAAGCCCATTTCCTACCCCACAGCAAAGTTAACGAGCTTCTGGAATTCATCCAAGCCTACAATTGGCACCCCCAACCGCAAGCTTTTTCGGCTTTGTCTAACCTCGCATTACAGTGACACCTAAGTAGTCGGCAACGCTCAGTCTTTCTCTAGAACCCACACATTGCGATAGCGAACCGGGTTGCCATGGTTTTGAAAAAATACCGGACCAGGCTCAGGACCGGCCTTCAGTGGTGCGGCGGTGGTGTTCCGTTCGCCGGGGAGCTCAAGGTCATCATGGATAATAACGCCATTATGACGAACCGTCATCCTTGGATTCGCAATCAGCTTTTTGCCATCATATTCAGCGGCAGTGTAATCAATATCATACGTCTGCCACGACAAAGGTGGGAAACACATGTTGGTTTCAACTCCACTCACTGAGTAAACCCCACCACACTCATTCATCTTTCCTTCCAGTCCAAACGAATCCAGCATTTGCACTTCATACCTTCCTTGCACATAACACCCACTGTTGCCGCGACCTTGCCCTCGCGCCTCGGGCATAAACGGAAGTCGGAACTCGACATGCAGGTGATGACTGCCAAACGTGTCCTTGCTTGTAACCCCTTGGATCAACAAAGATTCCTCATCTGCTTTTCCTCCCTTCCATTTCTCGATGTCCTGCGAACCGCCGTACAAGACGACAGCACCCTTTGGAGGCTTTTTTCCTGTCGTTGGGCTTTTGCGAACAACTCTTTTCAGTCGCCCATCAATCTCACCATCCTCGCCGAGATCACAAATCAAAACGCCATCCTTGATCGTGCCAGTACCATGTGTGTCCTTCAATGACAGCGTGCCATCAGCATTGAGCGCAAACTCACCTTCAACACGCACGGGCTCTTCTCCATTCCAGCCATCGCCGGGAAGTCCGCCATGATATCCCACGACGAGAAACTTGTTCTTGCCCTGTGCAATGACCTGAATGCCAAACTTTTCTTTATCCTCTCCCTTTCCGAGATCGCCAGAGTATTCACCCTGGATTGCGAAATCGGTCCCACCCTTATCCGGGTCAGTAATCACCAGGTTTTGCGCAGAGACAAAGGAAATAGGGAGCCATAAAACCAGGAAGGTGATGGGTGCAAGTCTATTCATGGAAGCGGACCAAATAAGTGAAAAGCAGGAGAATGGGTTAACGATTCAAGCAGCGGCGGGACATTGGTTTACCAACACGGGACTTCTGAGGCCAGAAAACTGGCCGATCAAGATTGCGATGTCAAGTAACAAATGTGCATCAAATCATACCAACTCAGACTGAGTGTGGTACACGGAGAATCTGGGCGGCGGATTGTGTGCCGCTGGCGGCGCCATCTGGCGCCGGACCGCGCGGCCGGGAAACAAACCTGACCCAGCCCCTTTTAATGAGTCCACGTAGTGATGGATTTTCACGTATTGTGGATTCAAGTGAAACCGCTCAGTTGTCTTCTGCAGGCGTGTTCCAAGTTGCTTGCCCCATCCTCGTTCGTGGGTCACGCAGATCAAACAAAAGGGTCCGTCGTGCTGATGGCACCCTGCGCGGGACAAGAGATCACGCTAAAACCTGAAGACTGTCGTGACAGACAGCACGGCGGTCCAATTCAGCCATGACAAGCTGCCGTATTTAGTCCGATAGGATGCGATTGTTTGATGCACGCAAAACCAGCCTGAATCAAGTTGTGCCTAACCCACGGCAACCGATCATGCCGCTGGGTGTCTGGTAGGATGAATCCCATTCCGAAGCGGGACACCTCTAGTCCCGAAGTCTTGCAACTGGTCTCATTCGTAACGATATCGATCCATGTCCAATCCCAACTCTGGTGAACCGCCCGAGCCACTGTCCGATACACCGCCTACGCACCAGCGTCGCGTCCGGTATTCGGGTAAGAACCCGCGACGCTATGACCAGAAGTACAAGGAACTTGACCCGGAACGGGATCCAGCGACGATCGCCAAGTTGCTTGCCGCAGGCAAAACGCCCGCCGGACAGCACCGGCCCATCCTTGTCCAAGAAATCCTGGACCACCTGTCCCCGCAATCCGGTCAATCGGGAGCCGACGTCACGTTTGGATACGGTGGACATAGCGAAGCCCTGCTGGGTCAAATCGGAGAGACCGGAAAATTGCTGGCCTTGGATATCGACGCCTGCCAATTGTCGAAGTCCGAGATGCGACTTCAAGCGCTGGGACACAAGGAACAAACGCTCACCGTGGTGAAGAGTAACTACGCCGGCTTAAAAAAAGTGATGAGCCAACTGGGTTGGACCGACGGGCTTGATTTTTTACTCGCTGATCTAGGTCTATCATCGATGCAGATCGACGATCCCGATCGCGGCTTTTCGTACAAACACGATGGCCCCCTTGATATGCGGATGAATCCGAATCGCGGAGCATCGGCAAGTGTATGGATCGCCCGCTGCAGTTCCGTGGAAAAACTGACGCGTGTGTTGATCGAGGGCGGTGACGACCCGAACGCAGCCCGTATCGCAGCGGCGATTTTTGCGGCTCGTTCTCAGGAACCCATCGAGACAACAATGCAACTTCGCCGTATCATCGAACGGATCCTGCCAGCCAACGTTTCGGACAAGACACTTAAGTCCACCCTGGCCCGGACATTCCAAGCGATCCGCATTGCCGTGAATAATGAATTCAGTGCTCTCGATTCATTTTTAGCCCAGATCCCCAGCTGCCTTCGCCCGGGCGGTCGAGTCGCAATCCTCAGTTTTCACTCCGGAGAAGACCGCCGCGTCAAGCACTACTTCCGTGACGGATTTCGAAACGGTATTTATCAAGAAATCTCGCCCGATGTCATACGCCCCACTGCAAAAGAAACTGGCCAAAACTCAAGAGCGGCGGCCGCTAAACTGCGATGGGCAAGAGTGTAGCGACACAGACGAATCCTCATTCCTAGGCGTCTTCTCTGCCAACGTTCAGGCCATGGCGTGTGCGGCAGCCGAAACCATCTTTAAAAAACAATTCATCGCTGACGCATGGCAACGCCTTCCTTGCGACATACGTGCACAGATCATGGCGTTGGCGTCACACAAACTCACAAACTCACAAACTCACAAACTCACAAACTCACAAACTCACAAACTCACAAAC
>JAPKCI010000369.1 GCA_028823035.1 Rubripirellula sp. | reverse complement strand
GCATCACCTTCTTCGATGCACGTAAGCAGCGTGAAACCCGGGGCGACCATCGCTGTCCAGGCTCACTGACATTCTCTGAACTGCTCTCTAGCGACATATTGCTGTTTTTTACCTGATGGTCGCGATGGGAATGTCAGCATGGTTTTTGTCGGTGGACAAAACGATTGCCAAATGGACCAGTCGTACGGGCCCCCCCATGTGCAATCCGAACACCTGGCTGTTTTTTTCAATGACTGACGGTACGAGTGAGAACTTTCTGATGCCCGATCGCAATTAAGCGAGTATCTTGAATAGATGGATCTGGTCAAGTTCGACAGGATTGGGGTTCTTTGCCTTTGCTAAATATGCCATGACGCGAATTTCATGACGCCGAGGGTTGCAACAGCATCAAACGTAATTCACCTGACAAATTGAAGAAGTATCTAAGTTCGCGAAATACGAGTGTCTGTAGCCCGCCAGTTGCAGACGCACGCTCAACCGCCGCCCCACAGGCAATCCCCGTTAATTCTGGAAATTTTGTCCTTTGTCCGACAATGACTCAAACCGTCGCAGCCTTTTCCGTCTGAGATTCCCCCTCGGTGAGCAACCACGCCTAAAGACGGAAACGGAGGATTACAACGTGATAGAGTTGGCTGAAAACAGTGCTCGACTGGAAGCCACCGGAAAAGCAATCTGCTCGGACACTGCCACAACCGCCGTCATTGAATTCAAGAGCGGAACTCAATTGTCGACGAGTGTTGTGCTTTCAAGAGTTGAGGACGACCATCTCATCGTGGAATTCCAAGTGCCGGTCACACAAAAAGAAATCATGGCCGAGCAGCGGCGTCTGTTGGCAAAGTACGGAAAATCGGCTCTTCGCGACATGTGATCCTACACCTGCACCCCCATTTCTGCGGGTTCTCTAGCACCGGTTAAGACGCCTGAGTAACGAGACGCCTGAGTAACGAGACGCCTGAGTAACGAGACGCCTGATTAACGAGACGCCTAGTTACCGGTCAAGACGCCTGAGCAACCCCATCAGCCTTGAAACCTCTGCAGATTCTCCACCCGAATCAGGGTTCACTAATGTCACCGGCTTGTCGCTATTAGAAAGCTAACTATCGACAGCAACGGCTTAATTTCGACACAACCCCAATTACCGTCTCACGCCTCGCCGGGCAGGATTTAAATTGCCCGACTGAAGCTTGCTTCTTACCACAAAACCACTGAGTATTAATTGCTGCTGCGCGGTGATCGCAGGCAAACACCCCTGTTTGCTGCACACCTGCCCAAGCACGAGTCATACAACTGGTTTCAGTGATTGACGTTCTCTGGGCCGGAGCAGTTAAACCAAGCCATACAAATGGCGGAATCGTCCCAACCGTCATGTCAGCATCGACTCACTGATTGCGGTCAGCTGAACAGACGATTGGCGAATGTAAACCGCTGACAACGCGACCGACCAGGGTAGACGCAATGGCCAATACCAAAAACAACGCAGCCGCTACTGTCTTGATCGCCGCAGCCGCATGGAAATCGGAATCCTGCCGGCTCCATCCCGACGTGGGCCCTGTATTTGAAGTTTCCTGTGGGATACTTCGTGAACCAGCAGGATGGATTCTGGTGACGGTTGCGCCGGTGCGTGATTATACACGCGAGGAAACCAACGCACTGACTCTTGGAGCCTGCCGCGCCCTACGCGAACTCGACGTCCCAACAGGACTTTATGTGACGCGGAAAACTGAATCCCGCAGCACGGTGCTCGATATCCGCCATGTCCGAATCGAACGGTTTGGTGAGGAGTCGACGGAAGAAAGCGTTGCTTTCGAAACCATCAAGACACACCTGCCGGGTGATGTGATTCACCTCAACGCCATCGGCTTCTTTGATTTACCCGGCGAGTCGCCTCTGGACTGGGACTCAACTTTTTCGTTGCCAACAGAGGGCAATGATGTGGGCACGGCAAGAATCGCCAGTTCGCTCAGCGGAGCCGTTCCCTCGGTTGCCATGCTTGATCAAGCAACCTCAACGTTGATTCCAGAAGCCAGAAAGCCCGTTAATCATCTGGCCGATCTGCTATGCAAAAAACCTGTGGGAGACGCGCAAATCACCCGCAAGGCGATTCTCACCTTCGCATTCAACGTGGACGGCAATTCCCGAGTGTGAACCCTAACGCTGCTTTGCACGCTCTTCCTTGCGGGCGGGAAAGTTTACCACCACTAGCTTCTGGTTTGGCTCATCCCATGCGTACTCCTGATAGTACGGCAACATCGGCAGGCGAATTCCGTCACCATGTCCCTTCCTGATGATCTCTTCCAGAAAAACTTCGTGGGACAATGGCAATGGATCTCTGATGCTTTGGGCATTCCGAATCTGAATTGCCTTGTCCACAGCCAAGGCAGCAAGCGTAGCAACGGATGATCGATAAGCTCCGGCGGTCACGAGCAGCGGGTTGGATGTATTGATCTCTTTACTTGCCAACACGCCACCCTTGCCCAAGGCGTCCTTCAAGACCAGCACATTCTGGGTAGTCTTGCCAATCGTTTCGCGAGGAGTCGCCTCCTCTGCGGTAACACCAGGGGTGGTGGACTCTCTTGGCTTTGAAGTTGAACTGTCAGCACTAGGAGATGGCAGGCATCCCCCGACTGCGGTGACTGACGCTAAAGCACATGCAAAAAACAATTTCTTCACCGTTCATGACCTCCAGAAAAAGAAACACTAAGAACTCCGACAATCGGCATTCCGACAATCGACCCGCCTTACAGCGGTGAAATCAAACGTTCAGCAATCCCGACCGTCTAGAAGTCCAACCATCAGAATACCCTGTAACACGCTCGACAACAATCAACACAATCTGGCGGTCCAAGTCGCAAGACCTGCGCCCCGATGCACTGAACCACCCCCCCAAAAACAGACGGAAAGGCATTTCCAGAATTTGAGAACTGCGCCAGTACGTCCTCCATCAACAAAACAAGAATGCAGACGAAACCACCGACTGGCCCCATCCGAAAAACGTCAGCCGGGACGACGGGGGCATCTAAATGGAAAACTGCGGATTCTCACAACTACATGTTCCTACAGTTGACCAACGCAGCTGTTTCCTTCAAGCGGGGAACGTATCGCAGGTCGTCATTGATGCGATAACGCGAAACCAAATTTTCGCAATTGTTCCAGCGGACCACCCCAAGACGTTGCCCTCCGCAGTCAGCAGAAGAACATCACCCAGAGCGGGGAAACAATACTGCAAAACCTCATTGCTGAATTGCAGGTCCTCAGTTTTGTGAACCACATACTGCCATTGCTGAAGTAAGAGTTTCGCTCCCATGTCGCAGTTCAATTTTCTATCACACCATTTTCGACTTGCACTCCGATAGCCAAACGAAAGCATTGTCTGCCCAAGTTATGGAAAGGTTCGCTCCTTGAGGATGACCAGCAAGCCGTCAACCAGAACGCTCAGTCTGCGGATTTGATGAAGCGTGATTGCCAGAAATCCCATCACGCCACCGGGACTGCTATTCCCAAGTGCCACCACTCCCCTGCCACCACTTCCCTGCCACCACTCCCCTGCCACCACTTCCCTGCCACCACTTCCCTGCCACCACTTCCCTGCCACCACTCCCTAAGGAACCAGACAAACCTAAAAACGAATCCGCCAATACCGTAGCGTCAAAACGGAATCTGCGACTTCCACGACGAAACATTTCGCAACTGCGGCGTTGTTATAGAATCGCGATCCAACAGATGGATTCCATGTCCATCGGCGTGATCGAATTAACTGCGGTTTGCTTTACTTTTTTCAGTGCTGCGATTCCACTGTTTTTTCTTCGACTAGGACAAACGCCACAATCCCACAGTAACGAACTCACGTGTGACGAGCAGCACTAACAACCAAGTTTGACCAATTCTTTTTCCATGGCATCGGCGTGCCGATAGAAACCAAGGTCACTGGGATGGGAACCGTCAGTCGTATCATCGCGATCCTTGCCCAACAACGCTTCTCCCCTGAGATATCCAAGTTTTTCGAAACCTGCCGCAACCAACCTCGCATGCGCATTCTTCAATGCCTGACGACTGGCTGCGTGCCGCTCTCTGGATCCCTGAACGAACCCCGCATTCGCATAGGTTCTATCCTCGACCAACAGGATGGGTGTCTCTGGGCGAGCTTTGCGTAACTGACGCACCAAGGGTTCCGTTCGTGCGGCGACCTCATTTCCCACCATATTGGGCAAACAATCAATCACATAAACGGCGGGGTCAAGCTCACAAAGATACTTGCCCACTTCCTTTTCCATTTTCCCATTACCAGAGAATCCCAGATTGATGATCGGGCGTTTCAATCGCCTGCCCAAAATGGCCGGATGGGGCATCCCAGGCCGTGAGGCACAGGCCCCGTGCGTGATTGAAGTACCGTAAAAGACAATCGGTTTTATCGTCCGCGGGGCAATGGGTTCAAACACAGCATCGGCAGCAACGCCAATTTTCAAATACTCAGTGCCGTTGTAGAGCGGCAGATACGCCGCGTAATCTCTGGCACCCGGCAACAGCGAACCAATGATCCTCGTTTTCATGGTCTGCGTCGTAGGTCGCGTCACAGCGACCCACCGCCAATCACCTGCCGCGTCTGAGGCATACAGGTCAACGCCACTCACGCCCGTCGCAGGCATATGGGGCATAGCAAGCCTGCTTGAAGTGAGCTTGTAATCAACCCAAATAGCATCTGCATCGGTCCGAAACCGGGTCAACATTCCAGCCGAGTGCCGACTCAGATTCCAAACCGCCTCGCGCACCTCACCGTTTGCCCGACCGGGCAAACGGTCGTAAAACTTTTCCGACTCTGCTGCTCCCCAACCCTTGCCCTCAACCCCCCAATCCCGCACATCATGCCAGACAATGCCGTCCGCCTGTGGTGAGGCCAGAGCAGGCGTGGGTCGGGCGATCAGACTCAGTGCTCCCAACGTGGAACACTGAAGCAAACGCCGGCGAGTCGACTTCGTATCCATCAAAACATCACCTCAAGGTGTAAGACATCAAAACA
>JAPKCI010000368.1 GCA_028823035.1 Rubripirellula sp. | reverse complement strand
GAGGCCACATTCGACCAGCTTACCAAATCACAACACGAAGTGCTTGGTTAGGCGGGGTGTCGTATCTAGCCAGGTGTATATGAAAGCGGGCCGCTGGTTTCCAATCAGGGATGGAATCGGATAAGCTAAAGGATTGCAACAGTTGAAACCAGAATGAGGCCCTAACAATTCGACAGCTTGTTCAAACTGTAGACTGTTTGCTCGCAATTGGTGCCAAAAGACGAAGTAGATTCCAACCGGAGACATCCATGCATATCAGAAGATCAATGCGATACACATTAATATGCATTTTAACTTTCGCTTTGGCACAAGCCGCGTGCACAGAGGAGTCTTACCAAGTCGCGGCAAAGGCCTGGGACGCACTCGCGAAGAAAGATTGGGACGGCGCGACGCAGTTGGCGGACCGAGCAGTGAAAACCTGGGGTCGGCAAGCGAGGAATATGAATCGGGAGCTGCAGACGTTGCCTAAGGGGGATGCCGTCAAAACATTTGCGAATCTGAACGAAGTGGGGACTTGCCTGTGGATCAAAGGCGAAGCGTTACGTCAAGAGGGCGACCCAACCGCAGCGATGATTACCTACAAGACGCTGATCGCACAATACGAGTATGCACAGGCTTGGGACAACAAGGGATTCTGGTGGCAGCCAGCTGAGGCCGCTCGCAAACGACTCGCCAAATTCAAAGCTGCAGGTATCAACATCACGGTAAATCTTACGGAAACGCCAACAACCAAACCGACACTGCCAACAAATGGCGGTTCCGCTACAGAAGCTTATCAGGTTACGGCGAAGGCTTGGGCAGCGCTGGAGAAAAAGGATTGGGACGGAGCCGTCGCCCATGCTGATCGAGCTGTCCAAGTCTGGGGAAAGAATGTAAGGAAGATAAACAACAGCTTGAAAACCTACCCTAAAGGCGAAGATGTTAAGAAGTACGCCAACCTGAATGAAGTTGGCACTTGTGTTTGGATCAAAGCTGAAGCGTTGCGGCTCAAAGGCGATAAAACGCGAGCTGTGACCACGTACAAACAACTAGTGGATGATTACAAGTACGCCCAGTGTTGGGATAAGCAAGGTTGGTGGTGGAAGCCTGCAGAAGCTGCGGCGATCAAAATCGACGAGCTAGAAGGACGTGGCACGAAAGGAATCGAGACTCTACCTCTAAATCCCTCACTCGGACTTCCTGGCAAAAAAGGAATCTGCTTCACACTTCGTGAGCTTGGAAAGAATGGATCCTGGAAAGAAACCCTGCCACGGATCAAAGCCGTCAACGGGTACTGGAATTACTCATGGGGGATGCAGCGTGTGGACGCACAGCCCGCGAACATGGAATTTGTGCCGATGGCGTGGGGAGCTTGGAAGGCGGAAAACCTCAAACGCGACTTGGCGAAACATGTTATCCCGCAAATTCAAGCAGGCCGAATTAAACGCTTCCTGGGCTTCAACGAGCCGGACAAACGTGAGCAAGCGAATATGCCTTACATGGAGGCCATCAGGTACTGGCCCGTGCTCGAATCACTCAATATCCCGCTTTGCAGCCCAGCTTGTGCAAACCCAGAAGGAATCGACGACGACAGTGTACAAGGCGTGACAGGAACGTGGATGCGAGATTTCATGCGGGAAGCCGACCGGAGAAAATATCGCATCGACTATATCGGCGTTCACTGGTACGGCAGTCCCGATCCCGCGTCGTTCAAAGCCAAGATGATGCGAATTTATGAAAAATACGGCAAACGACCGTTGCTGATTACTGAGTTCGCTCCCGCCGACTGGCAAGCCAAGACGACTGCGGAGAACCGTCATTCCCCCGAAGCCGTACTCGCTTTCATGAAAGAAACGTTGCCATGGATCGAGGCTCAGAACTGGATCGCAGGATACGCTTGGTTCTCGTTCGAAACGCATCAGCCCGAGGGAACCAGTTCGGCTCTGCTAGACAAACAAGGAGAGCTGACCACCTGCGGAAGGTACTATGCCAGCATTAGCACAGACAGACCCAACGGCGATCAAAGCATTCGTTGAGATCACGCAATACGCGTTGGCCATACATTTCCAATCGGAGCTGAAATCGGATATGCTAAAGGCTTGCGACACGTTATCGTTTCATAGCTGAACAACACCACCTACAGCCCATCACAGCCAGACGTGTAACGGCCCAACATACAATGTTTCCCCGCTTACGCGTTGGGTTACGAATCAAACGTAAATTGTAGTCAATATATTGAAACCGTTTCGAATGAGCAAAACACACAGACGCGAGTTTCTAAAGCAGGCGACTGCCCTGGGGACAGGGCTTGCCGTGGCATCATATTCGCAGCGAGCACAAGCCAAGCAAATCAAGACAACTCAAACAGAACCCGATGGGTTCTTCACACTTGGAAAGCGGAAAGAACACTGGTGGTTGATCACGCCAGATGGCAAACCGTTCTTCACGATCGGGATCAACCACATCGACCCGGCGAGCCTACGTTATCCAGAGAACATCGACATCTGGCGAAACAAGTACGGCGGCAGCACACTTCGATGGATCAAGGAATCGGTCGCTCCAAATCTCAAAGCATGGGGCTTCAACACCGTCGGATGGGTCCAGGAGGTGACCGTGCGAAAATGGCGGCACTCGCGTCCATTCACGGGCGACGAATACAAGGCGCTGGACATGCCTTATTGCCATTTACTCCCCTTCATGGAGTCGCATCAATGGGAAAAGCACACCGTGCACTTCGACTTCCGCAGCGAGGATTGGAAGGAGTGGTGTGACTACGTTGCTCGATCTCATTGCGCCGAACTGACCGACGATCCAAACCTGATCGGATACTTCTACAGCGACTGCCCAACTTGGACGCACGACAGACCCGACAACGAGTGGCGCGGGCCGATCTTTGATCCTGAACGCCTCACAACAGACGCGGGTCGCCAAGAACTCATGGAACTCGCTGGGTTGTATTACAAGACCACGCACGACGCGATTCGGCGTTACGACACGCATCACCTACTCCTAGGAGACCGCTACGAAGCCAATGCACCGATCGCCATGGAAGTAATCAACGCGGCGAAACCGTACGTCGATGTACTGTCCTTTCAGGATTTCCGGGATCCCGTCAAGCACCTCGACGAGTGGTACAAGAAAACGGGAAAGCCGGTTCTGTTAGCCGACGCCGCAGGAGTTGATTGGCGCAGCCAAGCATTCTTTAAACCGAACAACGGCGTCTGGTACGCGGAAACGTTGGCCGCGTTGCATAGGAATCCGGGCTGCATCGGATTCCATCTCTGTGGCGCCTACCAACGAAACAAGGCACGTCGCCGAGGACTTCTCGATGAAATGGAAAACCCCGACACGAAGCAGGTAAAACTGATAAGGGCCGCCAACGAGCAGGTGAGCGGGTGGATGAAGAGCGAGTTTTGAAGTCAAACACCTTAAAGCCGAAAGCCAAGTAGAAACTCCCCACCACCGGGCCGCCGGGCAAGGACAATAGGGGGGGCCACATCCAACCAGCTTACCAAATCACAACACGAAGTGCTTGGTTAGGACGTGGTTCATGCGGAGCATCTATTGCTCGATCTGAAAGTCGTCAAAGCGAAACACGTAATCCGATTTGGCCATCTTTCCGCACCAGATGCCGACCTTAACTTCGTCAGCAAAATAGACCTTCATTTTCGATGTCAAGGTCCATGATTCTCCATCCTCGCTCAAAAAGG
This sequence comes from Rubripirellula sp., assembly GCA_028823035.1. Taxonomy (GTDB): domain Bacteria; phylum Planctomycetota; class Planctomycetia; order Pirellulales; family Pirellulaceae; genus Rubripirellula. Next base: position 1,329 of record JAPKCI010000368.1, on the reverse strand, counting down.
CCGTAATTACATTGCCTTCCCGCTTTAATCGCAGCCACATCGACTCATGATCAAAGTGCTGTAACGTTCCTTCTACTGCCAGATCAGGGAATGCCATGCCTCTGCCGCTTTCAAATGGATTTTGCCTGAAATACGAGAGCTGGTGCGGTGCAGATAATGCTAAATTATCGTCCTCGCTCCTTTCAAAGACTTGAAAGTTAAACGCAAAATCTGCAAGCGGGCCGTTTCGTATTCTTGGATAAATAAAATATTCTGGGGTTATCATTGAATATGCTTGTTGGGAATGCGAACAAATCGAGTTCCACGACCATTTTAAATAATGTCCTTTGGATTGTTGAATTAAGAGCCCTGCTCCCACGTAGGGACCACCGTGATATCCTGGCGTGCCAATAACTTCATCTGTCATGATTTCGTCATGTTGCTCCCAGTCGGGGGTAACTTTAACGCGAACATCAAAGTCACTTGTAATCGACCTTAATACGGAAACGCCCGCCCCGTTTTCGGTGATTTCGTGCGTGTTATCTCTTGACTCATTTTCAGTCAAACGGACCCGCAGTGGATTTTCATCCTGCAAAATCTCATAACGATCTCGCACACCAACGAGCTCTCCCCAGTTCCTCTTTTCAGGTTCAGCCAGATGTTTTGGTACATGTTGTTTGGTTACAGTGTCGGCGGGATACTTTTCAGTGAACGTCACGGCGTTAGTTGTTCCCTGAACTACGGCATTAAAATCAGTTTCATAGAGAAAAACGGATTGAAGATTGATTCGACCAGCCAGTACAGTAGCAATGTCGTTGTTTACTGAGGTGCCATTTAGGCCGAGTGTCTGTAATTCGTGGTTGTTCAGTGAAGTGATACCGGTATTTGTCACCCCGGTAAAATCGACACGCAGTTCCACGAGTTTACTCATTTCAGAAATACTTTCTAGCGTAGCATCTGTGATATTCGTGCCACATAAATACAGTCCCGTCAGATCAGAGAGCTTGGAAATTGTTGGTGCAGCGATGTCCGAGATGCCTGTTTCACTAAGATTTAGCCGACGTAAGTTCGGCAGTGTCGTCAACACATGGAGGTCATCATCTGTGACTGTCGATCGGGACAGGTACAACGTTTCTAAGGAAGCGTGGCCGGCAATCGGATGAAGAATGCCGTCGATGTCGGTGCTGTTCAGAATCAATGTCTCCAAGGCGGGCAGTTTGGCTACATGAGCCATGATTTCTTCCGTGACTTCCGACCCTGCCAGAGATAAGACTCTTAGATTCTGCAGACGTGGAAGTATATCATGCCATCTGTCGGGTAAATTGCACGCGCTCAGATCCAGCCACTTCA
>JAPKCI010000367.1 GCA_028823035.1 Rubripirellula sp. | reverse complement strand
CTTCATAATCGGATCATATTGACAACAGGCTGATCGCGAATCTACTCCACATCGCGCACAAGACTGACAAAGCCAAGCGTGTCTATCGATATAGCTGTCAACGAGGTCTCGATGCAAAAGAAACGAACCAAGAGTCCAGACAAAGCCTGCTTGGCTGCCCCACCAGAGCAGTATCACGGGGGCACGGCACTACTTTACATTGCCGTTACGTCGCCGAAAAACTACCGTGGTCGAAACTACCTTGCTCGACAGGCGATGCTCAATCGCCTTGAATCCATCCGAAGCGTTTGACGGGATTCGATACAGTAGAGATCGCGGTTCCGCATCCCGGCTGACGATTGCTTTGAGTTCAGAACCAACACGAATGTTTTCCAGCGGTGCCGTTCAAGATTCTACATTCTTCATTTCACCAAATTCACGACATAACGCTCACACAGCGACCGTATCCTCAACGCCCGCAAGCAGGCATCCACCAGCGTGAAAACCTCTGAAGCGCAAGCAATTCACCCCGCTGGCAAACTGCTATTCCTCGGAATTGCAGCTGGGCTCGGTCTGATCTACGCATCGCTCATTCCTCTGCAATACGAGCCTCTTGGTTGGGAAGAAACGATCGACCGCTTTCGGGGCATTCGCTGGTTGAATCTGAATGTCTACCGCCGAGCCGACTGGGTCGCCAATGGCTTGGCAGTCCTGCCCTTCGGATTCCTGCTCTCGGGTGCTGCCGACCGAGATCATAAACTCAGCGTCCGTTACATGATTCAAATTCTTGGAATCATGTTTTCGGGGATGTTGCTGGTGGTGGGGATTGAGTTTGTCCAACTCTGGTTTCCCCCCAGGACAGTTTCAGGAAACGATATTGCGGCAGGTTGCGTTGGATCGCTCATTGGCCCTTTACTTTGGCCAGTCGTCGGACGCCCGTGCCTGGCACAATGGACCCGACTCAAGCATCTACCCAAAGCGGAACTGCTCAGTCCCAAGACAAGCCGAGTCCTTCTTGTTCTTTATTCCGGCTTGCTGATCACGTATTCGATCATGCCCCTCGACCTCATGTTCAGCATGGACGAGTGGCAGATCAAGTCGCAACAGGGGCGTTTCGCCTGGCTACCTGGCATTGGCATCAACGCCAGCAACAGCTTCGCTGGCCTGCTAGAACTCACTGCAACACTGGCACTTTCGAGCCTACGCATGATTCCCTTCGGAGTTCTCGCGTATCGTTCAAAGCTCACCAAACTAGCACCAATTTTCGTGATTGGATTCCCAATCCTGCTGGAAGTGTTGCAAGCACCGATATTCACACGCTACACGACATTCATAGATGTCTTATGCGGATGGACAGGTGGCCTTTTGGGCCTTTTACTCACTGCAAACTGGTTTCGCGTAATTCGCCTGAATCAGAGTAAATTCTTCCGGACAATGCTTGTCATGATTTGCGTTCTGCTCATCGAACTTGCGTTCCTAGGTCGATATGAACGAGTCTGCACGACTGAGGAGATAACTTCAAACTGGCAATCATTCTGGGCTCCCCCGTTCAGCAAGTACTATTACACAACCGAGTTTCTTGCGGCGTCCAACTTCGCCGGCAAAGCTCTGACATTCGCCATACTGGGATTCCTGGTTGGCAACTTGCGGCATGACCAACGAACATCGGCGAAAATCGGCAAGCAAATGCAAACGATCATGTACGCAGGCGTGGTCGTGCTCGTCGCTTTATGCGTAGAGCTACCGCAAATCTACCTACAGCCCTTCATCGCGGATGCAAGCGACATCCTCATTTACCTGGCAGGGGCCGCCATTGGCTGGATGTCGCACGATTTCCTGATGAACCGAAAGACCTCGAACACTCAAATCCTGCCAAAGCAGCTTTCGGCTTAGCAACAAAGACTAGCGATCACTAGTCGCACCGACGACAAACCGACCAATCATTCGGCAATCAGCAAAAACCATGGGAAACTTGAAAGACCATCGGCACCCAGTGCAAGCAATCAACCCGACAGGACAACACTCGCCAACGCTCGCTTCCCTTTCGCAAAAGGGATTAACGATCAATGAATGGGCCAGAGATTTAATCCTGGGCGATAACAACAGGCCTCTTGTTCTTCACACAAGAGTGGTCAGCGAGCACGGTGGCGGGCCGGAAAAAACGCTGCTCAATTCACCACGTTTTTTGAAGGAACTTGGATACGACAGTATTTGCGTTTACTTTCGCGATCCCGCCGATGACGGCTTTCAATCAATTGTTGCTCGTGCCGAAGAATCGAAAACACCATTGATCGCGGTCGACGACCACGGCGCAACAGACTGGCGGTTGCTGCAGCGAATCTCCAAGCTTCTGAAAACCGTCGCCAATCGCGATTTGATTTGGCATGGCCATGATTACAAAAGCAATTTGGTTGGAATCTTGCTGCGACGTCGACATCCGATGCACGTCGTTTCTACAGTACACGGCTGGGTGCTCAAAACCTGGAAAACACCGCTGTACTATGCCATTGACCGTTGGTGTTTGAAACGATGCGAACAGGTGGTCTGCGTCTCCACCGATCTTCACGCTGATTGTCTAAAGCTCGGCGTGCCAGAAGCCAAACTACACCTGATTGATAATGCGATTGATCTCGAACAGTACGATCGAAAATTGGAAATCACTGCTGCAAAACGGAAGCTCAATTTGCCAGATGGGCGGTGGCACTTGGGAGCAGTGGGCAGACTGGCACCTGAAAAAGGCTTTGATTATCTGATTCGCGCAGTCGGTGCATTAACCGATGCGGGCATGGACGTCGGGCTGAGCATCCTGGGTGACGGTCCCCAAAAACAAGAACTTGAAGCACTCGTGAAAGACTTGCACCTAAGTGATCGAGTGCATTTGGTCGGACATGTCACCAACCCAAAACCGTACTACGAGTCCATGGACGTTTACGTTCTGAGCAGTTTGCGGGAAGGCCTACCCAATGTGCTGCTGGAAGCAATGGCGTATGGAATCCCCCTTGTTGCCACTGCGGTCGCCGGTATTCCTCGACTTATCGACGGGGAAAGTAATGGTGTGCTGATTCCGCCGAGTGATGCAAAATCAATCGCCGATGCAATCACGCAACTTATTCATAACCCATGCGACCGCGAGAAATTGGGAGCAGGCGGGAGAACAACCGTCGAGCAGCGATTTTGTTTTCAAACCCGTATGACCAAGATTGTTGATGCCTACGAGCAACTGCCTGGCAGCAAGAGATCTTGCCAGCCGTAAGTCCCTTGAACAAAAGTCCCTTGAACAAAAGTCCCTTGGACAAAATTCCCTTGGACAAAATTCCCTTGGACAAAATTCCCTTGGACAATGACTTTTCAGTGAGAACAAAAATTGCCGTCCAAAGCTGAAGAAAAACAGGCAAATGCCCGACCACTGCGTTCTTTCAGGCTGTGGCTCACCATCGGATTGGGTCTCAGCTTATGGTTAGGACTTCCCGCTTACCTCTGGGTTACAGAAGGCTGGCAAGCCGTCGAAAAAGTATTGACCCGATTCGCAATGCCGCTTGGAGCGATCTGGAGCCTCAGTCTGCTGCTGGGCATGATCGCTTTTGCCCGACGATTGCCTCAAGCGAGGGCATACTTCGCGATCACACTCCTGCTTGGCTTGGCTGGGAACCAGTGGATTGCCGGCCGCCTGGTTGCCTCGGTCGAGCGTCCCATCACGCCCTACACGAAACTGCCACAGCCGCAGTTTTCAACTGTAATTTTGTTAGGAGGCTCAACGAGACTGGATGCAAACGGTGAACCGGAATTGAGCTGGGATGGTCAGCGGTTGCTAACAGCAGCCCAAATGTACCACTCGGGTCAAACGCAGAAAATTGTCGCTACCGGTGGAAAGCCGGTATTCTTCGAAGATCAAATTTCTCATGCCGAGCAGTCAAAAAAACTTCTGTTATCGATCGGTGTCCCAGCCAGAGCAGTTATCTGTCTGGGAGGTAGCAATACCAGCGAGGAGTTGGAGAACATTAAGGCATGGGTCGATTCAGATTCTTCCGCAACAGACGGAAAGCCAATCGGTATCATTTCGACAGGGACGCACCTCCCCCGTGCCGTGACACGAGCCCGAAACCTTGGCTTGGAACTCCGCCCCATCCCCTGCTTGGTCTCCAAAAACAACATGAAATTGAATTTGGCGGACCTGATACCCGATGCCGGCGGCCTCTCCCGCTGCACCGAAGCCCTTTACGAGCTGCTGGCCCAAGCGGTTGGGCACTAAAAACCCTCATGGGCATCACGAGACAGAACCACTCTGCAGAGGGGGCCCTCGGGTTTGGAATTCAAACTTCAAATCTACCCAGACTATCCAGACCACCGCTTGCAACGACAGGTTATGACGATTATGATGCTCTCATGAATCTATTTTTCCAAACGCCCCGAAGCTCGTTCCACTGGCTATTAGTGCTGGTGGTGGCTGCCTTTTGGACTTCAACGTCCGATGCAGGATTGAGCATTGGTTTGGACGATTCAGACGAATTGCACGTCGTAAGCGGGCTGAGCCTCAGTGCCCCCGTGTCATCGGATGAACATGAGAAAACCATTGTTCAAGGAAGCGATGACACCATGGAAACTGGTGTTTCAAGCCAGAGTTCAAATGGAGACCAAGTTGCTGGCTCAAACAAATGGACTGGTTTGTCGCCAGTGTCGAACTTGAGCAAGTGGAAGCGTTCTCGAGTTCTTGCTTTGTACGTGCACCCTCCGCCATTTTCGGTTCCTATTGAAGGCTGTTGACAAACGTTTGTTTTTCAACCTTCTTCAATTTAGCGAACATAAAATGAAACTTAAAATCTTAATGAGCGTGTTTGCATCGCTCATCATGGCGTCGGCGTCAAATGCCGCTCCACTTTGGCACTCAATCGTGCTAGACAGCTTCGAGACAAACATTGGCACCGTCGTTAGCGCCAACAACACCGCGACTGCGGCAGGCCTGCCTGACATTGGCGGAACTGCAACTGTCGATAGCGTCACGGGTCGACGTGACCTCGCCATTTTCCGTGATGCGACTCTGAGTGCC
>JAPKCI010000366.1 GCA_028823035.1 Rubripirellula sp. | reverse complement strand
CTGAAACCGCACGCGGCCTACTGAAACCGCACGCGGCCTACTGAAACCGCACGCGGCCTACTGAAACCGCACGCGTGTCCATCGTTGAGGTACGGGGACCACTGCGGTTGGAGTTTCTTCACCACGACTCAGCAATCGTGACGACAGAAACCATGTGGTGTCAGCGGGAATGGGCAGTTCGATGAGGTCGCGTCGTTCGATTGCGATTTCGATGTTGACGAGGTCTTGTTCGCGGTGAATGTCGACGTACCAGGTAGGTTGCCATGCCGCATTCCCGTCGATGGCATCGTGAGTAAGTCCAGATCCGGAAACCTGCAACTGCATTGATGTCAGCAAGTCACGGTCAGTGTCGATTGAAAGATGCACCCGATCAACCATTTGCAGGTCGCGATCACGACTGGTTTTCATTGAGACTTGATCGGGTGCGTCAGGTTTCAGTTGGCTGGATGGGCATTGCATGGCGACGTAAAGGAAGTCTTCGTCATAGGCCACTCGCATGCACACGGACGAATCCGTAGAGGGGATGGACGACTGCCAGCAGGCATCGGTCAGCCTGCCATCGAGTTTGGGCGGAGAGGATGCACGATAGGCTTGGAGTGTTTCAGGGCCATTGCGGAGCAGGGTGCTCCACCCAGGTGATTTCGAAGTTGCAATGCGTTTCAGATTTGGCGATATACGCTCAACCACTTGAAGTCCTTCATTGTCACCCCGCTCACGGGCTGCCTCTTTCGCAACCAGCACCATGGGATGAAATTCCCAGGGCAAGTCGACTTCGACTTGAGCCTGTTGTGATTGCCGTTGTCTGGTGACGTTGTGATGCTCCGGCTTGGGAACCACCAATGGCGATACGGCTGATACTTGGCGGATGTTTCCATCCTCAATCTGAAAGGGTGAAACGGCGACAGTATCGGTGGCAGCAGACGCAGCCTGATGACCATAGGGTGTTATCAGTGAGGAGCGAATTACTTTCCATTCGTTGCTGTTTTCGATCGCCTGCTTTCGGAGTAAAGCCCAGCGTCCCGCCGAAGTCGTAGCGAAACGTGATGCGAACTGATCGAGTGCGGACTCGTGCAGTGCGAGGCCCTGATTCAGTTTATCGGGGCGTGTGGCTTGTACGATTGACCAAGCCAACCGGAATTGGTCTGCCCGTGCAGTTTGGTCCAGTGTGCGCGAAATTGCATCGGCAAACGGATCGGCATGTTGGCTGTCCTGAACGAGTTTTTTAATCCGCTCGGCCTGCTGCAGCCTGGCTTTGAGAATCTGTAACTGATGGCGTGATGTGTTGATGACCTCGGCTGCCAGTTGGCGACCCTCGCGTGCAGAAATGCCACTCGTGACAGATGAACCGCGACGACTATTTGGTGAGATGTCGTAAGGGTAGCGGACCGTGGTAGAACTGATGTGAATGCTATTTGGGGATAGGTAGTGCATCGCGTCGACGTGAAGGTCGCTGGCGAGCACACCACTGCGGGGTAACAAGGCATCACGGTGCAAGGCAGTATTGCCCCGGCTGTCAAAACCATAAACTGCGACACGTTGAACGCCTGCGGAGGCTGCAGCGTTAATGAAAGCATCGTGAACCGTGCTGGGAAGTGTTTCGTCGAGGACTAGAACAGTGGGTTGATGGATGGCAATCCAGCCGGACGCTGTCTGTTTCAGGTCGCCGCCCCAGTCATCCATTTTGTCAGCTCCGGCGGCACCGAGCATGATCGAAATTTGATTTGCCAAGTCATGACTGGAAACCTGATTCCGGATTTCTGGTGATGACTCGTTTAACAGAAGACTGACTCGGTTCCTTGATTCCAGTGCTTCGCTACCGAGCATGGACCAAGCCACAGATTTAGCCGTATTGGCGACAAACAGCACTGCTGTCTGCCGCTCCTGCCCCCGGACAACCGTCCACGTTTTACCCTGATCCTTGGTGTTCAGAATCATTCCATGATCACCGACAATGCAGTAATCCGTCTCGGTGATGCGACAGGCCCCGCGGATGGCAACTGGGATTTTTGTGGCGTGGAACCACTGAAGCAGATCGAGCAAAGAAGAGGATGTTGTATCAATGGTCCGGTGTTCGAAATTTTCGGATGTGACAGAGTCGCCAGAGTGTTGGGAAGGTCCAGTGTTGTCGTTCCAAGTCTGTCCGCCATCGTGACTGCTCAGGCTGTCAGTCAGGACAGCATGGGACCAGTCGCAACGAGCCAACAGCGCGCCATTCTGCCCCAGTGCCATGTGCCTGAAACGTGTCAGTTCTTGATCTGCAGCCCGCTGCCACGTTTTGCCACCGTCTTGGGAAAGCAGTACCACGCCTCGACTGAGTTTCGTGATTTTGTCGTGGTTTCCACCCACGATCACGGCTTTTTTCGAGTTGAGCCAGATCACAGCCGAGAGCGGGCAGTCGACGCCACTTTCGACGGATTGCCAAGATGTACCACCATTGGTCGTTCGTAAAATGGTCCCGCGATCGCCGCAGGCGACTCCCGTTGCGGACGCTCCAAACGCGACTGCACGGAGTGTTGCATCTTCACGTAATGCCCGCGCGTTGCTGTATGCGGGTAACGATTCCGACGTTTGAAGAGTTTGAGCGGGGAGCGGGGCCACCATGGTTAGGCAAAGGAGTCCCAAAGCGTATCGGATCATGTCATCCAGCCTTTGACGAGCAACGCAGTAACGATCAGAGCGGTCCAACAGAGAATCATATTTGCGGCAACATAAAGTCCGCAGGCGAACCAACGGCCCGTTTCGGCCAACACGGTAGATTCGAAGGCGAAGGCGGAAAATGTGGTCAATCCGCCCAGAAAACCCACTCGAATCAGCAATTGAGTACGCTCCGTCACGTCGATTGTCGCGATTACATATTCAGCAAATCCACCGATGGCGGCACAGCCAATCACATTTACCAGAGTGGTTCCGATCAGGGTCGATCCCCCCGGAATTGCGACCGATGCGACGGTAATCAGGTACCGGGACACCGAACCGACCGCTCCGCCGGTAGCGACGGCTATCAAATTGAGCCAAGTTGTCATAGAGAGAGGCCGTTTTCACCATTGCCTAAGTTTCGGCACGAACTTACGTTAACGCATAGATTCGGTGTTTGAGCCGACTGCGTAAATGTCAGTTTTTGGCCGATACGCGAACCTTGTTTTCCGTCAGAAGGTCTGGCGAGGACTCCCCGCCGCAAAAAACGCTCCTTCTGGAACGTTCGGCGGTCCATCCATTTGTCTAATTTGCCCAGATTACCTGTTTGAAACCACATGAGTACAGCGAGAGCCGGCACTGACCCCCAACTGATGACTGGCGCCGATATCTTGGTCAAATCGTTAGTCGATCATGGCGTCGAAGTGCTTTTTGCCTATCCCGGCGGTTGCAGTATGCCGATGCACCAGGCACTGACACGTTTTGGAACCTCCCTCCGAACCATCCTGCCCCGACACGAGCAAGGCGGGGCTTTTGCGGCCCAAGGCTATGCTCGCAGCACAGGAAAGGTCGGCGTGGTCATGGCCACCAGCGGACCGGGTGCCACTAATTTGGTCACGGCGATTGCTGATGCAAAGCTCGATAGTGTGCCGATTGTCTGCATCACCGGTCAGGTTCCCACGAAAGCCATCGGAAGCGATGCTTTTCAGGAGACTCCCATGGTGGAAGTCTGTCGTGGCATTACCAAGCACCATTATCTGGTTACTAAAGTCAGCGATCTGCCCAGGATCATGAAAGAGGCATTTCACCTCGCTCAGAGTGGTCGGCCCGGACCAGTGCTGATCGACATGCCCAAAGATGTTCAGCTAGGTAATCTGAACGAGATTGATATGGATCCGGCGATGAATCTGCCTGGCTATGAGTCGGTAGCACCTGTGGTTCCCAGCGAAACCATCCGGCAGATTGCGGCTGCGATCAAGCTTGCACGTCGCCCGGTAATTTATGCCGGGGGCGGAATCATTCTGGGCGAGGCGAGTGAGGAACTGCAGCAATTTGTGAACAAAACTGGCATTCCGGTAACCACCACGGTGATGGGAATTGGTGCCATTCCACCCGAGCACGAGCGATCCATGGACTGGCTGGGGATGCATGGTGCCGCCTACGCGAACTACGCTGTTCGGGATTGTGATCTTCTGATCGCTTTGGGTGTCAGGTTTGACGATCGTGTGACCGGAAAGGTTGAGGCGTTCGCCAAGGATGCCAAGATCATCCACATTGATATTGATGGTTCGGAACTCAACAAGAACAAAACTGCGCATATTCCAGTGCGTGGTGATGTGAAGCAGGCCCTGACTGAACTGAACAAGGTGATCGAGCAGCCCGAAATCAAGGATTGGCAGGATCATTGTGAGCAATTGAAGGCCAAGCATCCTCTGTCCTACGATCAGGAATTCGATGGCATCCTTCAGCAGCACGCGATCAAGGTGCTGAGTGATGTTACGGCCGACATGGATACCTACATTACGGTTGGCGTTGGTCAGCATCAGATGTGGGCCGCTCAGTTCTATAAATTCCGTCGCCCACGTACATGGCTCAGCAGCAGTGGTTTGGGAACCATGGGATTTGGATTACCGGCCGCCATGGGGGTCCAGGCAGCCAATCCCAACTCTCTGGTGATTGATATCGACGGAGATGGCAGTTTCCAGATGAACGTGCAGGAACTGGCCACTTGCTTCTGTGAAGATCTGCCCGTCAAAGTCCTGCTACTGAACAACCAGCACTTGGGCATGGTGGTGCAGTGGGAGGATCGATTCATGGGACGTAATCGAGCGCATACCTACTTGGGGCCGATTCATCATGAGGAGGCTGCGGGTCCGAGCAATGCGGATCGATTCAGCTACGCCGAAAATCGTTATCCAGACTTCGTCAAAATTGCTCAGGGCTACGGTTGCGGGGCCGCGACCATCCGTGACAAGTGTGATCTGGAACCCGCCATCCGCGAGATGATCGCCCACAAAGGGCCCTATTTGCTGGATGTTCAGGTCCCCTATCAGGAGCACGTGTTGCCGATGATTCCGGGGGGAATGACCGTTGATGACATGATTCTCGAGTAGGTCTCGAGACTTGCATCTTGTTCGTCTGAAATTTCAGTCCCCTTGTTGGTGGTTCCCGGTGTTGGTGGTTCCCGGT
>JAPKCI010000365.1 GCA_028823035.1 Rubripirellula sp. | reverse complement strand
CCTCACCAGTCTCCTCACCAGTCTCCTCACCAGTCTCCTCACCAGCAGCGTCAAGAATACTGGCCCTGTCCGTCTGATTAAGCTCACTCGTGTTCAAAGCAAGTAAAGAATCCCCGGCAAGATACAGACGACTGGTGGCAGTCGGTAAACGCAAACTCGGTTCTGGATTCCAATCGTGCTTCGCACTGAGCACAAGCAGGTCGAGCACGCCCGAACCGAAGGGATTGAATCGGCCGCCTTTGACCTCAGCAGTCACGATCGTATTGTCATCCAGTGCGACCGGCTTCAAAACCCGATCTGCACTCATCGCATCACTCTCGATTACTTCAACCCATTCATTGGATGATGCATCAAATCGCACCAAACCGCTGCCACGGGTATTGGCAAAGACCACATCACCTGCAATAGCCATGCCTTGAATACGATCCGGAGCAGTCACGAAACCGTCAAATACACCACCGATGACACCCACGATCAGGCAAACTGCGCCAAAGATGGTCGTAACCCCAATCGCTAGAATCGGAGATTTCCATCGCAGACCCGCCAGCACAGACACACTGTAGAAGACAGAGAACAGGAATACCGAAACGGGGATACACCAAAGCAGCCGAAGATTCCAAATATCCAATCTCAATCCAGCGACCAGATACAAACCGACCACCAACTGAATCACACACAGCAGGACAAACACGCAGCCCCCGATACATTTACTAATCAGCAGCATCGTCCTCGAAACCGGTTTACTCAGCAGCAAGTGCAAGGACCCCGGCTGTAACATGTCAGGGATCATCGAAGCAGTGACAAGGATTCCAAGAAAGATCAGTGCGAAACCAAGTAACCAGTCGATAATCAGTGGCACTACATACTGGTTGATCAACGTCCTGAATCGAGTCTTATCGACGGCTAAATTTGCGGGGAACTCCATTCCGGCATACGTCAGGCTGATCGACCTCACCGCGCGCGTCTGAAACACCCCCGGCATGGCTGCTTCGATTCTCAAACGAGCTCTTCGACGCCGCATCGAATCGCCGAGCTCTTGTTCTGGGACCTCATCAAGTTCCCTCAGTTCCCTGAGTCTTAAAGTCGGCTCCCACGCCTCCTGGTCATACCAACTCTCATCATCAAGGCAATCGTTCAGGGCATCGGCAAAGAGATTCACCCGGATCCGAACCTCCTCACCCTGACCCACCTTGATCAACTGCTCCCGCAACTCATCAGGCATGACGGCAGCCAATCTCCCAATCGCCTTGTCTGTCAATTTGGGATCCGCCAACCCCTGAGCCAGCATGGCTTTCATCCGGGTTCCATTCTGAACATCCCGCTGACCACGGAATGCAGTGGTCAAATCTTCGCGAAAACCAATGGGAGCCAATGCAGCAAGCAGAAGCCAAATCGCAATGAAAGCGATCCAAAGCACGCGTGAGGCGAGTGCGGCATGAAAAGAGTCAAGGATGATAGCAAGGTAGGGTCTCATTAAACTAGATCCCCCGGGATCCCAACCAGTTTCATGAACGTGTCTTCGAGACTTGGACGCTTAATTTCCAGACCGACAATCGAAACTCCTCGGGCACGCAAAAAATCGACAAATTGATCTACCGCAGCCTGCTCAGGTATTTTGGCAATCAATCGATGGGTCCCTCTACCATGCATACTTGCTTCGCATTTCAAACAGTAATCGGTGTGCGTTTCCAGGGCTTCGTTGAGGAATCGATCAGCCGACTCCTGATCATCGAAAACGAGATCCATAGAAACCGCATCTGAAGTTACTCCGCCAGCCAACTCATCGATTGTTCCTGCACCACGAATCTCACCGTCGGCGAGGATTGCGACTCGTGTGCACACGACTTCTACTTCCTGAAGAATATGGCTATTGAGAAAGATGGTTTTCCCCGACTCACTGAGTCGCTCGATGACCTTGCGCACCTCGCTGCGACCGACGGGGTCCAAACCATCTGTTGGCTCATCGAGAACCAACAAATCCGGATCGTGAATCAACGCCTGAGCCAGTCCTAGACGCTGATTCATTCCCTTGCTAAATCTCTTCAAGGATTCCCTGTCGCGTCCACGCAAACCCACCAACTCAAGCAACTCGTCACTTCGTTTTTCGATCTGCCGATTCCCCATACTGCTCAACCGCCCGTAAAACTTCAGGGCAGACCGGGCGGTATGGTGCCGATCGACACGAAGTGTCTCAGGCAGATACCCAATACGACTGCGGGCGAGCGGGCTTCCAGCTGCTTCGCCGAACAGAGATGCTTTACCGGAAGTGGGTCTGACGACACCCAACAATATCTTGATCAACGTGGTTTTCCCGGCGCCGTTAGGTCCAAGCAACCCGAACACCTCGCCCGCACGAGCCTGAAGCGTAACCCCCTTCAGCGCGTGCACTTTCTGCGACCCGCGAAGCGACCAACTGCCGTAGCATTTGCCGACCGATTCCACATTGACAATGGGTGCAGAAGAAACTGGTGTGGTGCTCACGCAAGAGTCACAATCGTCAGATAGGCCAAACTTATCAGTGCCATTATCACCACTCCAAATGCAAGCCATCGTTGAGCAGGACGACGCCATGTTGGATGGTGCATCTCTCGCTCGTACAAATGGCGAAATCGTTCTCGCTGAGCTTCAGAATCAAATACCGCTTCCTCTACCAACTCATGCAATCCGTATTGCAACGAGTATTCCACAACTCCGTATACCGCATGTCGCTGATCCGATCCGTCGACCCCCCACCCCTCGAAATACCACAATTGACAGCCGAAAGATTGATCGTTTTCGAATCGATCGTCAATGCACCGCAGTTGGGCCAACTCGCTGCGGTCTGGACAAAATTTGCCACGAACCATCGAGTGTCGACAGTCCAAACTGACTTGGCGAATGGTTCGTTCAGAAAAGCGTCGCGTCGTCGTTTCGGCGCTCACCGTGTGTCTCCAAATCATCACGACATATGGGGGTCAATCTCCATTATTGCCGGTTGGGCGTCCCTCGTCACGCCCCAAGACGCTGAATTAAGAAGACTTACGAAAAATAGCCCTGACAGAACACTCTCTGGGCACTGAGATTCGAATCCGTTTACATTAGGGTACGTGGCTTGTATCACCTCAGGCAGCCTTCACGGGCTGCCCCACTCAAATCGACAACCCAATCATGCTTGAACGCCGAAGCCTGAAAGCTCCGATCACGCTCGGCGTTGTGATGATCGTTCTGGTTGTCATTTTGGCAGGCGTCTGGATCATCGGGAATGTACTGGGAGCAACGGGAAACCTTGAGTCCTCCGTTGTCTTTTGGGTAATCCTGTTAACTGGCACCGTGTTGCTGCTTAGCGTACTGGCTGGAGTGATTGCTTACCTGACACTCAGCGTGAAAGCATTCAGGCTAAACCAACGGCAATCCAACTTCATCGACGCCGTCACACATGAATTGAAGAGCCCCATTGCTTCGCTGAAACTCTACTTGCAAACCATGACGCGACACAGTGTCAACGAGCAACAGCAACAGGATTTCCATCAGTTCATGCTCGAAGATGTTGAACGCCTTGATTCGCTGATCAACCATCTCTTGGATGCAGCAAGAATCGATCGCGGGAGCAAGGTTAACAACGACGAACTGGTCCACCTTGATGAACTGCTGAAACAGTGCGGATCAGCGATCTGTTCCCGCTATCGTTTGCCTGAAGAAACGGTCACGGTTGATTCCGATCAAATCCTATTGCGGAGCCAATTAATTCATGTCGAAATTCTGTTTCGCAACCTGGTTGACAATGCCGTGAAGTATGCCGGATCGCCTCCCGAGGTACAAATCCGCGGGCGTCTCACCGCCGATGAAAAAGTCACCGTTTCGATTATCGACAACGGTCCCGGCATCCCGCCAAACCAGCGACGTAAAATATTCGGGCGTTTCATTCGACTCGGAAACGAGTTAGAACGAAGCACTCCCGGTACTGGACTTGGACTCTATTTGGTCCGCAACGTGGTCAAGAGTCTGGGCGGATCGATACGTCTGCAGGATCGAGAAAACGGGACAGGCACCGAATTTGAAGTCACGTTGGGCGGAGTCGTTCCCCATGCGACCACAGGCGACGTTCCCCATGCGACCACAGGCGAATAGACTCTTAGCACCCAAACCATCCTGTAACTGAATCTACCATGCGCCACCACATCCTCGTCGTCGAAGATGAAAAACACCTTGGGGTCGGAATCAAGTACAACCTCGAAGCCGAGAAATACCGCGTCACACTTGTGGAAGATGGTCCAACCGCCCTTCGCGTGATCAACAACAGTGGCGAATCGATCGACCTGATTGTTCTCGATTTGATGCTCCCCGGTCTGAGCGGCTATACCGTCTGCGAAACAATCCGTGACACTGGAATCACAACGCCTGTCTTGATGCTGTCAGCAAGAACGCTGGCGGAAGATCGTACGCGGGGATTTGACGTCGGTGCCAACCAGTACATGAGCAAGCCGTTTGAATTGGATGAACTACTGAGCCGAATCAAAAACCTACTGCAGGCCGGACGCAACAAACCGGTGAACTCGCAACCACCGAAAACCCGAAAAGCAATCATCGAAGTTGATTTTGGCAACGTCAAAGTCAACTTTGAAACCCACGAGGCAACGGTGTCCGGCCACGCGGTAAGAATGACCCCCAAAGAACTGAAACTCCTCAAATACTTTGCGGAACACAAAGACCGGGTCATCAGCCGAAACGAACTGTTAACTGAGGTCTGGGACTTGTCCGGAAATCTGCAAACCAGAGCGGTTGACCAGTTCATTGCCCGACTTCGTAAAATCATTGAACCCGACACGACATCCCCCGTGCATCTACTGACAGTACGTGATGCTGGCTACCGATTCGTCCTAACCCCAGCCAACGAATCCCCAGCCAACGAATCCCCAGCCAACGAATCCCCAGCCAACGAATCCCCAGAAGAAAAACCTGGGCCCGAGGACTCCCTGCCAGCCAGTCCTGACTGAATCCGACCCGGCGTGACAGATCACCAACTCTGGATCCCGAGATTCTGCCATGCTGCTACTAGGCATCTGCCGTGCTGCTATTAGGCATCTGCCGTGCTGCTATTAGGCATCTGCCGTGCTGCTATTAGGCA
>JAPKCI010000364.1 GCA_028823035.1 Rubripirellula sp. | reverse complement strand
CGGGAGATCATCCTGGGCTGCGGTCACGTACAGATTCCCCAGCATGCCCATCTGCATATGCTCAGTCGCCTCGACGTGGCAGTGATACATATAGGTCCCTGGGTTGTTTGCGTTGTAGTAGTAGGTCAGCGTTCCGCCCATATGGACGGAGATCGAGACATCCGGAAGGCCATCGAATAGCGGCGCCGCGTCGGGATACCCATGCCAGTGAACGGTATGGGGGTCATCCAAGTCCGGCCGGCCCGCCATCCCGACATTAGTAAGGGAAAGAAAGAGCTCGTCTCCTTCCGCCACTTCAATTTTAGGACCGGGAAACGTGGCACCCGTCGTCGCAGTTTCAATCACATCGGCGGGGGCTACCCCGGTCACGTCCGAAAAACCGAAGATGTACAACTGCCGACCGCGCGTGCCGCCGGTCACTGTCGTATCGGCCATGTTTACGTAGCCGTCACCACCCGTAATGCTTTGGCAGACCGCATTGGGGTGTTCCTGATGAAATGGGTCGCCGGTGTTGTCGATCACCCCGTCGCCATCGAGATCCCCCGGGCATTGAATATAAACATCTGCACTCACTCCCGAAACAACCATCAGCGAAAGAGAGGTCAGAACCAATTTAACTATCGCACCGTATACCCGCATCATTGTCCCAACTCCTCAAGGCTAGATAGGCCGTCGCAAACTGGCGTTTGTCTCCTTCTCCTTCTCCTTCTCAGGCTCCACTGAACCAGCGGGAGAATCAGGGCTGCTTCGAATCCAAGCCCGCAGAGGTTCCCGGTCGCAACCACATACTCATCGGCTCCCGCGTCCACCCAGCCCGCACCAGGGGATCCTCGGGGGTCCCCGTCTATATCCAAGCCAAGCTCCGCGTATTCGGCGACGATCGCCACGTCGGCGTGGACACTTTCCGCCGAAGAAAAATCCGTAATGTGGTAATCGCCGATCTGCGTCAGAGGTCCAAACTCGGTATCAATAAAGTTTCCGCCTTCATCGAACGCAACGGCCGTAACGAGCGGGCCTACTTGCGCGCTGAATTCGGCCTCAACAAGAACGGCCCTTGGACCGTTGACGTAGGGGTCCACGAATTCGGGATCCCCGTCGACGTTGGTTCCGTCGTTATACCCGGCCCCAGCAACAGTGACATCCGAAAGAACGCTGTACTTGGGATTCAAATATTCCTGGTTATTGGTTCCCCAAACTTCCAGATCATGGTAATTGGGGCTGGAGAAATCCGGGACCAGGGCGGACGATGTTCCGGCTGTATTCATCTCCCAACTGAAGGAGCGATTCTGCCAGATAATGTTGTTCGTCAACGTAGGCTGTGACCACTCCTCCGAGAATTGGCCATTCGGCACCGTAATCGCTTTTAGAAGCGCCTGGGTGTGCTTGTAGGAGACAACCCCCGCACCTCTGGGATTCGAGGAGAGAAGATCCGTATTCAATGCGGTAGCCGCAGTCGCCGTGCTGTCGTTGTTGGCAATCGTGTTGTTCACGATCACGACTCGTGCTGCATTCTGGAGAGCAAGGGCTCCCGCGTTGCCTGCCACGTTATTGACAATGATGTTGTTGAAAATATCAATCTCCCACCATCCGGTGGCATCATCCGGAGAAGCAACAACATCTTCTCCGTTGACGTTTTTGAGATTAATGCCCGCACCATCGCCGGTTCCGGCCGAATTTGACTGAATCACATTGCCCACGATCTTGAGATCGCCGGATCCATCAGTCATGGGCGCGTTGTTGGGGTTGCCAGCGACGATCGGGGCCATACCGGCAACCTGAATACCACCACCGGAAGCTGCGCTTGTCCCATGCCACGCTTCGTTGAGAATGATGGTGTTTCCCTTAATCAGTCCGCCCTGGCTCAAGCCTACATGCCCGATCCCGGCACCACTGGCACCGGTGTGATTTCCACAGATCAGATTTTCTTCAATGCTGTAGCCGTCTGTACCAGGGTAGATTGCGACACCACCGGGCCCGTCAATGCCGGCATTCTGGGTGATCGAATTGTGGTGGATTGAGATATTGTCATTCTCGCCGTCGACAACACCCTGAGCTCCGTTAAGTCCAACTCGAATGCCACCGCCATAGACACCTACATTGTGTGCAATCTCGTTGTTGGAAATTGCCAGACCCTCGGCATACCCATTCACCAGAACCCCGCCGCCGATTTCGGCGTTGACGATGGAAAAACCATCCAGTCGAGGCGCGCCACCGGCGGCCGCGAATTCACCCTGGGTCGGAATGAAAATGATTGCGGGGGACTCTTCAGCCACCATTCCAGATTCCCAGCCCACCGTTGGATTGATTGGGCCTTCCTGGCCCGGGAGTAGACCGGCATCACCCGCCGCGACCTTGTTGTTCATGGCTGCTCGCCACTCTATCGCCCGGCTCGTGGGCAAGTTGGTTCCGCTGATTACAGTCGAACCGGCCCCATATCCCTGGAGGCGGATGCTTCGGTCGACGATAACGTTCTCGTTGTAGACACCGGAGGGAACCATTACGAGATCACCGGGCGTTGCTGCGTCGATCGTCGCTTGGATCGACCCGCCCTGGGGAACCGTAAGAATTAGCCCCGCCGAGTTGTCCACGGTCAGCGTTACGCCGACTTGGGTTTCGTTGTCGTTATCTCCCCGGGTAACAAGAAGGGTTCCGGATTGCGTGCCGGCCGGTATCTCGACGCTGATCAGGCCTTCTCCCCAAGTCACATTGGCAGAAGGAATGTTTACGCCTCCGACTGAAACTGTTCCGGGGAGACTGCCGAAGCCATAGTCCCGATAGATCAACATCGGCTCTGTGCTCTCGAGCTCGAAGGCCGGGTTCCGAACTTTTTGGAATCCCATGGCTATAATCGTGACCGTATCACCCGATGAGGCGACTGGACCGACATTGCCCGGGCCGTCCACACGCCGAATCTTCGGGGTCCCCGACTTGAGTTCACAATCAACAGGCGATCCCACGCCCATTGCGAAGGCGGCAGACGGAACGACCGGTGTGTCCAGATAGGTCGTCGTTCCCGAGTGAAAGTTGAAGGTGTAACAGAACTTCGAGTACTGAGGGTTGTAGTAGGGATCCGTTATGAATGCCCCCGGATGGTCGGGATCAGGGATCGGACCCGGATCATTGATGCAGATCGTGGACATCCAGGGCGATACACCACTGGGCGACGGAAGGTTGATGTTGTAGGTGGAAGGAACCAACAGGTTGTATGCGCCATATTCGTCGCTGTAGACCCTGGAGAAAGGCTCCTCCTGTTTCCAGTCATAGGCTGCGATTGGAAGCCACGGCGGCGCAAACTTTTCGGAAAAATTCGGTGAATTGTTGTCGAACTCGTTTGCCAAGTCGTTCAGAACTACTCCGACAGCGCGGCCGGGCAAGGGAACATGCGTTGTGACGAAGAAGTCGGCGGCGGCATTGAACCCACCGGACTTGAGGGTCACTTGCTTGCGCGAACAACTGGGTCGCTGAAGACCAGCGAAAGGAGCCTCGACGCCTATACCATCCGCAAACAGATTCAGCAGGGCCGGCACGGTGTGGAGATCCCCTACACAGGCCGGCGGAAGCAAAAGGGTACCCGGCGTCCAGAGATTGCCAAAGTCGACGTTCTTGTCTTCTTCGGCAACCGTGTGGTAGAGGCGAGGAGCAATGCCTTCAACGATATAGGTTCCTGTGGGAATCGGGTCGGACTCGATCGAACCCGATTCAATTCCACCCGGGAAGTACGACCCGAACGCATAACCACCGTCGAATATTCCGGGCCGGACTTGGTTGAACGTTCGCAGCCCCTCAAAGCAGTCTTTGGCGACTCCGCCATCCGGTGTCGGAAAGTTTTTCTGAGTTCCCGGCTCACCCACACAACCGGTGGGAAGGTTGTCATCCCAGCTATCGGTGGAGGTGATTGAGATGGCGTCACCGGCGTCAAAGGAAAAGTTGAAGTTATGATCAACATCTTCGGGACCCGGAAAGTTTCCAAATGGTGAATTGTCAACGTCCGCCACAGTCGGACCACCATCGTTGTTGAGGTCGTCAATGACGCCATCGGCATTGGAGTCCTGGTAGAGGTTGATCACAGCGCGAGCGACACCCGGCTCCCATTCTTCACCTGCAGCGTATGCGGGATCGTCCTCCGCGCGGGTAACGCCATAAAGCATGACTCCGGAGATGCCGCCATTTTCGCCCGGACCATAGATGCTCTTGCCCCAAAAGAACCTATTTGTCGATCCAAGGAAAGTCTGAACCGCCTGAGTCAAGACCTCGCCTGTCTCCGTGCGGTACGTGGCTCCGCCATTTTCCGGCTGAGCCTGCATGGCCATCAATTCGTCCGTTGACTCCCCTATCCAGGGATCAAGAACTGGATTCGGATCCACCGCGCCACCACCATCGACCATGATGGTCACGCCAGTTGCCTTGAAGCGAAGAAAATCGACCTCAGCGACGAGCCAGTGGAAGAAGGGAAAAACCTCGTCGAAGGGTACTGTGCCGCCCAAGTCAGTCGGGAATGACTGGTAGATGGTGCCGTCACGATGCCGGAGATTGATCCCCTGCTCGGCCATTCCGGGCTCGCCTGGATCCGGAAAACCATCTTCATTGGAATCGAAAAAGACATAGTGCTCCGTACGGCCGAACCATTGGAAGACCTTGACATCGCCTAGATCCGTAGTCGCCGGTGCGTCGGCCAATACGCGCAGCGGATAGCTGCCGAAAACCACGTCCAGATAGGTGTCAAATATCGCGAGTGTGTATGACCCTTCGGGAACACTCGGAATGCTGAATCCGCTGTCTCCGTCGCAGGGGGCGATATAGATGGCCTCGCCGGGAGCGTTGCCACGGGAAAGGTCATTGAGGCCAACCCAGCAATTCGCGATGGGCATACCCGAAGAGAAAGCATGGTAAGGGGCCCGGGTCGCGTGATTCGCGACGACTGTCCCCGTAAGATTGGTTGTTGCCAGCTTGCTGATCTCAGGATCAGGATTAGGCGGCCCGGGGCCATCGAGCATTTCTTGAACGAAGCCGAATCTTACATGGGGACCAGGAATACCAAACTCCTGGAAGAACGCTGGCTCATTGGCCGTGACCCAGGCATCGATGGTCTTCTTGCCCTCGATGGTGGTCGT
>JAPKCI010000008.1 GCA_028823035.1 Rubripirellula sp. | reverse complement strand
GGCCGAACATGAATCAATCCTGCATTTACAGTGCCTTATTCGCAGTCGTTTTAACTGCGACCTTCGCTGCATGCGCCGAAACTGCGCAAGCTGAATTTAACATTTTCTGCTTGTGTGACAAATGTCCAAGCTGCGATTGCTCCCTGGAAGCCGAAATGGTGAACGTCGAAAAATCATGCTTCGAAGTTGAGAGGAAGACAATCTGCATTCCCCGTGTTGTGTTTCCCTGGCAACACAAGAAATCCCGTGGATCCTGCGATTCCTGCGATGGACGTGG
The DNA here is from genome assembly GCA_028823035.1 of Rubripirellula sp. Lineage (GTDB taxonomy): Bacteria > Planctomycetota > Planctomycetia > Pirellulales > Pirellulaceae > Rubripirellula. The sequence goes on along the minus strand of JAPKCI010000008.1, from coordinate 67,278 downwards.
CTGCACTAGTTGCGTTAACAACGGTGCAAAGACCCGATGCATTAGCGTCTTGAAAAAGACAAAGTATACTTGCGCGGAATGCAAGTACACTTGGACCGCCAACACCGGTTCATATTGCGACGGCGGTTGTGCAACAGTCGAAAACAACAAGAAATCGGCGACCAAAGTTATCAACAACCAAGTGGCATTGCCACCGACTTGGGAGCCAGGGCGAGTTCCATTCGCCGGCCGCGTTCAACACAGCACCTCGTCCGGAATACAGCCGGTTCAGATTGAGACCAGAAGCCCTTGGTCGACCTTCAGACGCTGAATGATCACCCAGAACTGAGCCCACGAATCCGACGATTGATTTGCGGGCCAATCAGATCAGAAATAGAAAGGACGAGGCGGATCACGTCTCGTCCTTTTTTTGTCGCAACCAATGCTGCAAGTACCTCGCCAAGGATGCGACTGGCAAATCAGGAGATCAATCGTATCAACTCACGACAAAATGCAGGCAGATCATCGGGTCGACGACTGGTGACGTGATTTCGATCCACCACCACGGGCTCGTCTTCATAGATGGCTCCGGCATTGACCAGATCATCTTTGATACCGGGCGATCCGGTGACTCGAATCCCCTGATAAACACCTGCTGAAATGGGAATCCAGCCGCCATGGCAGATTGCAGCAATCGGCTTTCCCAACCGGTTAAAGGAGCGAATGAGTTCCAAGACCGCAGGATCACGTCGCAATTTGTCAGGCATGAACCCACCCGGAACGACCAACGCGTCAAACACGGCAGCATCCATTTGCTCGATTGCAGCTTCGCTGATGCAGGGATAACCATTCTTACCGCTGTACTTGACGGAAGCTTCAGGTCCCGCAACCAGAACCTCTGCTCCGGCCTCCTGCAACCGCAATTTCGGGTACCACAACTCCAGATCCTCGTAGATGTCACCGACAAGAATCAAGACGCGACGATCACTTAGTGGAAATTCTTTGCTCATCTTCTCGTGCACTTACCCGTTGTTTGCCCAACACTTGAAATCTCAGTCACAGTCAACAGGAACAATCCCCGTTGCAAAGGAGGCTCATCGAACGCCCACCGTCGCATCTTCCGTTCATGATGCTGGGAATCAACAAGATCCACGGAACCTTCTGTGTACGACGGCTAAATGGCCTCGCTACCGCGTTCGCCAGTCCGAATACGAACGCAGTCATCCATGGGCAAGACGAATATCTTTCCATCCCCGATTTCGCCCTCGCCGCCCGTCCTGCCTCCCTCCACAATGGCGTCAACCGTCGGCTTGACGAATTCCTCATTGACTGCAATTTGCAACTGTACTTTCCTGAGCAAATTGACGCTGAACTCATGACCTCGATAGAGCCCCGTCTGCCCTTTTTGGCGACCGAATCCTTGGCAATCCATCACGGTCAAGCGAAAGACCTCGACTTCGGTCAGGGCCTCTTTTACGGACTCCAACTTGCTTGGCTGGATAATGGCAATGATCAATTTCACGGGAACAGCGACTCTGCAAAGAGAAAATCGAATTCACAATCCCTTCTACGGTAACGTATCTGGCCGCAGTGGAAAGAGAGGGCTTCGAAAAGTGGGTTCCAATGAAAAAGAGCCAGCCCCACCGGGGCTGGCTCAATGAAGTCCTCTGGATCTTGCCTAGGGGAAACCAAAACCCGAGTGAGCGAGGCGGACGCTCACCCGAGTTACTGGGAACTTCTGACCTAGGCAAGAGCCAAGGAATCTTCACTGTTCTTTCTGAGTCGTTCACTCACCGGGGGCTCCACCACCCGTTTCAAAAACAAGCGACGGAACCGCGGTAGGTAGTCGAAAATCAGGCGATCACACCTCCCGAAACTAGATCCGATGGAGAGGCGTGCATGCCATGCTCGGAAATATCCAGACCAACAGAAAACAGTCCTGTGAGCAGGGGCGGTCGCAACGTCGAAAACATCGGAGGGATGTACCTGTCAAGATTTGGAACCTGAATGAGTCGCCTCGCCGTGCTGCGTGACTTCAACTCGGTGACAAATGGGACTCAGCACACCACCCGTCACTTCTGCCCGAGCGATCCATGGATCGCTCATTGAGCCGACTGCGGTGAAGCCTAGGAGGCATCGATTTGTCTGCTCTACATCAAGGCAATCCGTGCGCCAACACAGCAAAACAACTGGCCTCTGCTAGCCGCAAATCGTTACCTGAACAGGTATTAAAAACTTTTTGCCCGCCGGACGAGCGGCCTAAACTAGCGATCCCCGCCTCTTCCTAGGCAGCGAACTGCACAGAATCAGGGCACAGGCAAGGCTTTTGCACGCTTTCAATGCAAGTGAGAGCTGAGAAGAAAACAAATACGGCCAAAATGCTCTTCCGCAAAGCAATCCATGAACTCTTACAAACGTCAGCGGGAAGCAGTACGTCAAAGAACGGACTGTACGGGGATCAGTCTCCCCTTGCCAACATGCAAACGCTGCTGATTTTTCAGGCAGTCGACCCAAGCCCTCGGATAGCCAGGAACTCGCATTGATCGATCGTGTCCATCGATCACTGCGGTGGAGCGGGGAAACGAACAAGCTGGTTTGGCTTGCTCAAAGCATGTTTCGGTGATTAAGCCCGACATTCAGCCAAGCGACAAAAAACCCGATCACCTTCGAGAAGGAGATCGGGTTCGAAGCCGATGAAATCACGTCGCAGGTCTTGCGACTGAGATCGTAAAATGATCGTCGCATGCCCAGCGAGTTCTCCAATGGACTAGAACGTCATGATGGCAGAAGTCGCGTACGAAAAACCATCATCTTTGACGCCAAGACTATCCTCACTCCAGTCCCAACGCAGTTCGGGACGGAACATCAAATTCGCACACCAGCGATAGTTCGTCCCGAGAGTCAACTCGTACAAGTCCTCATCTGCAATTCTTGCCAAATCCTCTTGATGCAACCACTCAAACCTAGCTCCGACCGACAAACAATCATTGACCGTTTTGATCAAGTAATTGCTGACGCCGACCGCACTGCTGGCGTTGTCATTCAAGTCAACCAAACTGGTTTGCATCACGTATTGAAGATCACACCGTACATCGTAGGCAGCAACGATCGAGTGGAGGTAACCATTCGCAGCCGTCGCCGAAAGATTTTGATCGGAAAGCCTTCCGCCAATCACGTTGTAGCTAACGTCCAGACGGTCAGTCAGATCAAGGGCAACACCCCCAATGAATGCGTCGCCGTTGTCTTCGAATCCTGTGTTGACGCCTTCTATCCATCCACCAGTAAGCGTGACGTTATCCATGCCTGAGTAGGTGGCAACAATACCCGTTGCGGTGTACGACACCTGAGAAATATTGAACGCAAACGAGTGGCTAGAGAAGAAGTTCTTAGTAGATTCAACCGATTCGTAACCTATGTTGGTCAGCACATGACCAATCTTTGCTGAAAGATCGCCATAGCCAACTTCCAAGTACAACTGCGGTAAAGCCGAACCGTACTGAGTACCATTGTCCCAGGAATTATCGTATCGAGTACCGCCGGGATTGCCGAAGGCCTGAACGTCTTGAGCGTCAGTACCGTAAAGGAAGTCAACACGGCCGCCGATATCAAATCCGCAAGAAGCATCAATCGCCCTCTCTGCAAACAACCAGCCTTGCTGAAGTTGAAAGTGCTTAGGGTAGCTATTGAAATTACTGCGTCCTGCAGAACCCAGCCCAAAACCTTGCAAGTCTGACTGATATGCAGTCTGCAACCAACCGCCGGCAGTAATTCGATTGCACTCACCGAACAATTGCCATGGGTCACCGATGCAGCAGTCACGGCAGGCGAGACTTGAAATTCGATCACAAAGGCCAATGTCGAGCCCACAACCCGCTGAATCACAGCCTGAGTCGCAACCACCATCACATGCATCGCCATCACAAGCTGGCTCGCATCCGCAAACTGGCTCGCCACAGTCGCAATTCGACTCGCAGGAAACCATCTGAATATCATTTGACTGCTGGGCAAAGACGTTACCTGCGTAGGTTCCGCAAGCAATCGCGGCGATCAACGCCAATTTACTAAGTTTCATCGCTGGTGAACTCCCAATGGTTCTTGTTCTTGAGTTAATCGACCCAGCGAGATTCGCTGAGCAATCTGTTGTGTCAGTGGGAGGTTGATGACGGAAACCGCCAACCAATCCAACCTGATACGAATAGAGCTCATCAGTTAAGAGCTCATCAGTTATCTAAATCATCGACGGTTGGGGGCATCATCTTCAGCGTCCAAAAGGAACTTGCACCTAACGTTTCCGTCATGGGACTGCAAGCTGTAAAAGTATTCCGATCAGCGAGGATAATTGCCCCAACTGAACCGCATGCTGATTCCAACAGCGCATAAAAAAACCCGGTCACCCCAAGCGGGCTGACCGGGTCAGATTTTCAATGAATCCGCGGTTTCGGCGATTGCTAACGTCGGGGAGAAACGCTCGGCACCCCCCGCGCGGATTCCTTGGTGCCTTAGAATGTCATGACTGCGTCAACAGCGAACTTGAAGCTGTCTACGTTGCCACCGAGTCCATCGTACCAGTCATATCGCAGTTCAGGACGCCAAGTCAGGTTGGCATGCTGACGATGGTTGACACCAACCGTCAGGTTGTAGGTATCGAAGTCAGCGCCACCAACAGTTGGAGTCGTATTCCACCACTCGAAACGAGCTCCGATTCCAGTGCAGTCATTGATCGTTTTGATCAAGTACTGGTTGATGCCAATCGACTCACGTTGGTCGGTGTCCAGGTAATCACTTTGCATGATGTACTGAACATCGCAGTTAACAGCATAAGTCGCAACGACCGAATGCATGTAGCCCTTCTCCACAACACCACCGTTGGGGTTGGTGTTGAGGCGACCACCGATAGCGGCATAGGTCACATCAAGACGGTCGGTCAGACCCAGAGATGCACCACCAAGGAACGCATCGCCATTGTCCTCAAACCCACTGTCGTAACCTTCAACGTATCCACCGTAAAGGGTGATATCGTCGCTGTGGTCATACGTGACCAATGCACCGGTATGAGTGAAAGGCTCACTGTTGTACATCGTGTTTGCATGGCTGTAGAAGAAGTTGCCAGTAGCTTGGACAACTTCGTAACCGATGATGGTGTAGAAGTGACCAACCTTGACCGACAGGTCGCCATAACCAGCTTCCATGTACAACTGTGGAAGAGCGGAGCCATACTGACCACCGTTGTTCCAGCCGTTGTTGAAATCGTAGGTCCCAGCAGGGTTACCGAAGGCCTGAGTGTCAGGTCCGTCAGTACCGTAGATGTAATCAACGCGTCCACCCAAGTCGAACCCACAGGAAGCGTCGATCGCCTTCTCAGCGAACAACCAACCTTGCTGAAGCTGGACTTTTTGAGAGTATCTGTTGAAGTTGATGGTGGGATTGGTGAAATAACCCAACTGCATCCAACCACCTGCGGTGATGCCGTGGCACTCGCCGAACAGAGTGTACGGGTCGCCCAAGCAGCAATCGCCGCAACTCAAGCAATCGCCAAGTCCGCAATCGCCAAGTCCGAGTCCGAGTCCGCAACCAGCGGAATCGCAACCGGAGTCGCAACCGCCGTCACATGCGTCACTGTCACAAGCTGGCTCGCATCCGCAAACCGGCTCGCCGCAGTCGCAATTCGACTCACAGGAAACCAACTGAATATCATTTGTCTGATCGGCAAAGACGTTACCTGCGTAAGTTCCGCAAGCAATCGCGGCGATCAACGCCAATTTGGTAAGCTTCATTTGCTTTATTAACTCCCCAGTTATTCATTTCGAGTTTAGGTGCTAAGCACACTACATGATTCCGTACGACAAAAAGTGTCGACGGATGCACAGAAACATTTCCGCGATCGGTTGCTTAAAACGCCGTCTATTGACCGTTAGGGGCAATCGACTTTCCGAACCATGCTCATATATCAAAAGTAGGTATCGGACCTGCGAAGCATGAACAACGTGTTTTACGAAGAAATCACTCAAGAATCTTGGCTTTGGGTTGCATTCAGTACTGGTTAACAAAGAGTTCCCAACTACCTATTCTGGGTAGTCTTGTGAAAGGATGCGGGTTACGGATAATTTGCTTTCCAATGCGAGTGGCGTAGGGACCCTGAACCTCATTTTTCCGGCGGCGGAGATCAGAATCGCATCACAACACGCCTGAGCAGGGGGAAGGGCCGGCCTAGCCTTAGACAGGGCAGGGTCTAGTCTTTGACAGGGCAGGGTCTAGCCTTTGACAGGGCAGGGCCCGTTGTTTTGAATACCGGCAACTCGAACAGCCCCGGACTCTGGATACTGCAACGACCAGCGGCCGCCAGCCTCGGCCTACCCGATTTGCCTTTGATAGGTCAGAATCGTGACACGACCGTCCCGCAGGGCCGGCGTATTTGCTATTCCATTACCAGATTGTGGTCGTTTCGATGGCGTTTTGGCGGTCCAAAAAAAACCAGGATGACGAGGTGCCGCAGTCCAAATCGACTGCGTCGAATGATGCGGGGAACGAGATCCGTCCGGTTGATGTACAAACCACCGCTTCTCAAAGCGGGGCAACGAGTACAGAGGGTTCCAGCAAATCAAGTGGTCCCCAGAGCAAGTCAGGATCGGGGGGCTTGTTTTCGAAGATGCGTGGCGCGCTTTCCAAGACGCGACAAGCACTCAATACCGATATCCGCGACCTGTTCAAAGCTGAGGGCAGGTTGGTTGATGACAAATTTCTTAAGGAGCTCTTCTCGCGGCTGATACGAACGGACATGGGTGTCGCCTCAGCTGAGGCGATCCGGGATGATGTTGCCCAGCGATTACGGGCAAGGGTCGTCTCACTGGAAGAAGTTCTAGAGACAATCACCGAACAGACCCAGTCAATGCTGATCCAGGAGTCGACTGGATTACAATACGCCGAATCAGGCCCCACTGTGATTCTGGTTGTGGGAGTCAACGGCAGCGGAAAAACTACTTCCATTGGTAAACTTGCCCACCACTTGCACCAATCAGGCCAAAAAGTTGTGCTCGGAGCAGGCGATACATTCCGCGCAGCTGCCGTTGAGCAGCTAACCGTTTGGGCGGGGCGAATTGGCTGTGAGATTGTGACTGGCAAGCCCGAAGCTGATCCAGCAAGTGTCGCATACCAGACCGTTGACCGGGCCCTGTCCATCGACGCCGACGTAGCGATCATTGATACTGCCGGGCGGCTACAGACGCAGACCAACCTGATGCAGCAACTGGAAAAAATCAGACGCGTCGTCGAAAAGAAAATCGATACAGCTCCTCATGAAGTACTGCTCGTACTCGATGCAACAGCAGGGCAAAATGCGATCAGCCAGGCCCGCGGATTCAGTGACGCCGCTGGCTGTACCGGAATCGTGCTTGCCAAGCTGGACGGTTCGGCAAAAGGCGGCGTCATCCTTCCCATCCGCGAACAATTTCAGCTCCCTGTCAAATTCGTTGGTCTCGGTGAAAGTATCGATGACATCGCCGCATTCGATGCCGCTGCCTTCGCGAAAGCACTCTTTGCCCCGTAAGCCGCCGGAATGCTTCATCTACAATCTGAATCAACAACGCTCTGGCTGAACCAAGTCGATCAGCACCTTGATGAGATCCTGATCGATCACGCGCATTGTGAACGCAAAGCTGCTTCAACGGCAATGAACTTGATGAACTCTTACACAGAGAATCGAGATCTGTGCCGTGAAATGACCCGGATTGTCGAGGAAGAACTTGAACACTTCGAAATGGTTCTCTGCATTCTTGACCAACGCGGGATCAAATTCCGCCGTCTTGCCTCCGGACCTTACGGACGAAAACTGAATTCGTTGGTCCGCAACAGTGAGCCAGAGCGAGGCGTTGATCGTCTGCTGGTCGCCTCTTTGATTGAAGCCCGTAGCTGCGAGAGATTCAATCGACTCAGTGAACATGTTCGTGAGCGTGACAGTGCACTCGCGGATTTCTACGCCAGCCTGTTTGAGAGTGAGGCAAGGCACCATACAACGTACGTACGCCTGGCCGAACACTTTGCCCCTCGCGACACAGTAAGAACACGCTTGGACCAACTGTCTTGCGAAGAGTCCATGATCCTCGCTGAGGGAAGCGAACTTCCACGCATGCATAGCTAGCACACTGTTTCACGCCAGGACCAGCGATCGTTTTGTCCTGATGATCGTTTTGTCTTGATGATCGTTTTGTCCTGGCAGTCTGTTTCACGCGACCGCCACAGCGTCCATGCCCATCGTCAATCGCGTGCAGCGGGGAAAGACGATTTGACTCTCTGCAGTGGTGAGATATTCTTTTCCGGCTGCGGCACTGCAGATCTGTGAATCAGGTGATTCCCCTACCAATGCCGTCAGTTCCTTTCCAGGATGGAATGGTTTCTGAATCCTGCTTGTGATTCGTGAACCGGACGAGCCGGTCCCCCCTACATCGTGCCTGATTCGATTCAGTCTGAATCGTGCAGGAAAGGAACCACATGCATTTTCGATTCTATCTGTCGTTAGCCGTTATTTTAGTCACCCGTCACAGTGCATCCAGCGGTGCGGCAGACAACAGCGCAATGGTGCACTTTGACATGGCTCCCACCGCAACCGCGTCCGTTGCCGAGTCAGAGGGCGACAGGACAATGCTGAAGATTGACCTCAAGCTGTCGTCAATGATTGATTCCCCCGAGGCACCCCGCATCGCTCAATGGCTTGTGCGCTGCCAACCACGGGGTCATGTCGCATCCATTGCTGACTATAGTCCACGCACTGAAATTGACAGCGACATTGCCTCCACTATTCAAGTCAATCAATCGGAGGAAATAAGCAAGTCACTCGGAATCGGGGTCAATGGAAGCTATCCCCACCAAGTGCGTGCCAACGCGGGACTGGACCACGCGACGAAAAACACGAACACACTGCAATTTGACCGTGTCGCACCACGCCACGCAGTAACAGCATCCGGAACCATCAATCGTGGCCGGGGAGTGTATTTCAAACTCAGGTGGACCGCCAAACAAATACTTGAGGGGCAAAAATCGTTTCAATTGATGCTCGAAGTTCCCAGCACTTGGCGAACGGGATTAATTGATGTCTCCGTGCTGGCACAATCGGAACAGAAGTCGTTCGCCGGCTGGGATCGAGAAACCAAGACGCTTGGATCAGCAAACTTCGTTGTCGCCATCTACCGAGAAGAAGACAAACAAGCAAACGTGCAAGCCCGAAAAATGGCGAATGCTGAGTACGAACTACGCAATCTGATACTGGAACATCCACCATCAAAATCAGTAGTTTCGTTGCCGACAATCCTGCGACACGTCGCGATCAAACTTGAACTCGAGACTGATCCACCCAAACGTCAATGGCTAGAACGTCTCATGCTGAATGAAGTCGATCCGTACATGGATAAAGATATCCGCAAACTTCCGATGGCATTACGATTGGCAGCTTTGGATTATGCCGAAGCCCGCACGGCCTTCGCCGAATTAAACCACCAGCTACCCTTGAATTTAGCGTTCACACAGAGTGACTGATCCAAGCATGCGATGGCAAGCTGGACACAGCAATCACGCAAACGAATCCAGCGATCCGTCAGTTGTTACTGAAACCCAGAGCCAGGACAGCGTCGCGTCCGAGTGGATTTCCCATAAACTGCCGATGACATTCGGGGCAAAGGTCGTAGCATCCGTGATGGCTTGATTCAACTTCCTCGTGGCCAAGAGATGGCTCTTGTATGCCTTCAAGGATCTGGTGCAGTTCATTTAGCTGATCGACATCATCGTCATATTCAGGCTCGGAATCGCTAGCCGCTGTCTGAATGTCGATCTGAACAATGAAACGCGTTTGGCCATCATTGCTGATCTGGCGCTTACAACGATCACATGTATAGTGGATCATCGATCAAGTGCTCGTGTTGGTAAATCCCGCAACGCGATCGGCAACAGATCCGATCCGAATAAAAAAAATATGTGTACGTCGTGAGAACACCACCATGTTAATGACGTTCGAGCGGCGTTCGCAAGCCAAATAAGCGTTTCTTTTTACTTCTAATGCCACAGCCGAAGGTCAGCATCTGCGGTGCGGCCCAAGCCAGCCAGCAGCGCCCCCTCCTTCCCCGAGCCACCCTGAATTCGATCGGCGAACTCGAAATAAGGGTCTCGACAGGCGGTGTGAGGCAGAACCAACTGCATTTATGCCGAACGTGGGGAGCCAGCCTGCACCCTCAGCACCAGTCATCACCACGCCTGTAACGTCAAATTAACGTTGTCCGAGCAAACAGACTTGAGCAACTGCCTGATCCTGGCGTCTCGGATGATACTTGCTTATGTCCGCCGTCCACAGACGAGGTGCATGATCGCAAACCACTGCCAGACAATGACTTCTACCAGACAATGACTTCTGCCATGCCCCCCAGTTGTCGGCTATCTGCTGGAGTCCTCGCCATGCGTTTCGTCAGTCGCTTTGGGGCTTGCGGTCGTGCTGTCAGGCTCTTCGCTTGCCGATACACCGCCGGGCTCGTCACTCTTTGGCTCAATGCTGGGCACAAACTGGCCTCCCTGCACCTTTTGAAAAGTACCGGGTGGACGAATCTCAACAAGCATTCCGGGAAGAAAATTTTCATCCAAAGAATCAAGATTCCGGTCATCCAGAATTTTGAAGCCGTAACTGCGTTTTTCAGACTCAGTTTGCAAACGCTTGATCGCTCCAACGTTGCCATAGGCCAACAAGCAGCGTCCCCCCGGTTTCAGATGGTTTGGCAAACCGTCAAGCAGCGAATCCATCAACTGAAAGCCAGGGTCATAGAACGCGTGATCAGCCGGTTTGACAACCACCCCATCTTCCCAGGGCGGATTGGAGATCACGAGATCAAACTTCTCAGTCTTCTTGATAACCACAAACGCACCAGGATTACTGGTTTCCACCTGCCTTACGTCCAAGGCCTGATCAGGACACAGCGTCGCAGCATTGTACCTGGCGTTGGCGACAGCCGCCGGGTTGATGTCCGTTGCCACAACTGACTTCGCGCCGTTCTGCAAACAAAAAACCGATATCAGCCCGGTGCCAGTTCCAATCTCCAGAACATCACGCCCCGAGACGATTGCATCACTTACGATCATCTTGCGCAGAGATGTCGAATCATCCGCTTCCCAGAAAACCGTTTCGAACTGAACGACCTCGCCACTCAGCAAATCCTCGACAGGCCAAGTCTGCTCAACGCCGTATGAATAATCCAAGTCTTCGCGGTATTGCTCCCTGCAACCAGTCATCAAAAATACGCCGGCCAGAAACACGCAGGCCAAGCTGGGCGAGATGGCATTCCCAAGACGAAGGCAGTTTTTCATACATTGGTTCATTGATCAGCAGCCCTGTTACGGACGGATTGATGATTTGCTGCGACGGGTAACAAAACCTTCGATGATGCCCAGATCCACAGGAGCGGACAAGGACAGGATTTCCCCATCAGCAAACAGCAGAACAACCGGAGTCACGGTGAACACTTCATCTTGCAAACGTTTTAGCGTGATGTCTACCGACGCGGCCCAGTGCGCGATGTGATTAGGTAAATAAGCGGCACGTAGCCCACCTGACACCCCATTATCGAGATCTGTAGCACCTTCAAGCGCTCCCGCACACATGATGCTATTTGGATGCCGAACCGAAAAAACCTGTGTTTCGGTAGAGGTCGGTGGATAGGTTACCAAAGGCGAAATAGAAACGTCAGGAATCGGTTGCCCCAACCTCGTGCTGAACTCGAAATTCCAGGGCTGGGCCAAAACTGGCGTTCGAGACAGATTCGCTGTCGACAGATACGCCGCAATGACCACCCGCCAACTACAGCTCGGATACCCGTTCCGATCGATCGCAAAGGCAGCGGGGTATTGTCCCAGCGAAATACGGTACCTTTGAATGAATCGGGTTTCCGATTTCTCCCAATTATTTGATAACCAAGTTGTGCCGTGAAGCGGATTGGGCATCCGAAAAGACAGGCAACAGCAGGGCGCCCCCAACGATGCTGCAAGCTGCGATCAAAAGAGAACTAGCGAAGAACACCACCAGCACCACCAACTAGTGCCGGCGTGGTCGCTCTTGGGCTGCAGAAACTTCGCTGGCGGCGTGCCCCGCTTGCCAGAGCCCGCCCAAGACCATCACATCGTCCCCTGTCGATTAGGGATCGGGCATGCATGCTTGAGAAAAAAGCAAGGACGGAGAGTTCACCTACTTGGGCAGCAGGTCAACCGCCAACCGAGATCTTCTGCAACACTCATCCAATGAAAGATCCTTCACCGCAAGTGATCTGAGAAAAGACATCAGGAGAAAACGAGGCCCTCGATTTTTCAGTGCAACGTAATTCTGCCGGTCCAACGATGCTGCAAAGCCAACAGCAGGACTTGCCGAGAGAACCTTGCTCTGATTCACTGAGTCAAGGGAACAAAGGTCTAGCGAACTTTGCACTTGAAGCGAATCGTCGCGCTTTCACCAACCCGAAGTACATCGGTCAATTTCCATTGCAACCGCAGCGATTGACCTTCGTTGGCGATCGACTGGAACTCTGCTCCGGCACTGCAGGTTTCGCTTCCCGCAACGTACTCCAGTCGGGTCGTCAGGTTGTCCGTGAGAACAACACGATCAACAGCAGCATCGCCTACATTTTCTACCCGAATGGCAAAGCTCACGAATTCACCCGGTTGAGCGTCGGTGCGATCAGCCATTTTGTGGATTTGCAATCGCCCCGCTTCGGGGAACTCGTAAATTGTCAATCCTTGCAGCGACTCGTCACGAATCAGAGACGGAGCTTTGAGATCTTCGATGGTGGCTTCCACACATTCGTCGAGTGCCCATGAGATGGCAGCTTGCGAGAATTGTTCCAACATTGCCTTCTCGTCATCCTGCAGCTGGTTTAACTGATCGATGGTCAGCCCCACCAACGCAGCCATCACATCGCTAGCCTGTTCGAGTTGCAGAACGGAACCCACCGGAACACCACGGATACGCTCTCGCATCGCGTCAATCCGACGGGTGACATCAGCGTGAGCCAATTCGACGCTATCTGTCATGGTCAGACGAGGCAAAGGCTGATCAAATCGGCTTGTCGCCAGCGGTTTGTCGAACTGAGCCGCACCAACAGCGTGTCCTCCGGCAAGTGCCCCTGTGATCTTTCGGACGGAAAAAAAACGGGGTGAGTACAAGCAAACCTTATTGCTGGCTTTAATCTCAACATTGCCAGCAGCGGTTGTGTAGTGAACCACGGTGTCCTCAGGCTGAAGCCCCGACAGTGAATCATCTCTGAGCAAGGCCACGTTCGGCGGATTGTCGCCTCCATCACAAATGAATTCTTGCGGATCGATCCCATATGCATTGTTGGGCATCGCACTGGGCATCCTATAACCGTACGGCGAGAAACCGTACGGCGAGGGATTACATCGCTGGCAACCTCCAAAGCGGTTGCATCCGCAGTCAGGCGACCGTGGCGAAGACGGTACAGTTCCGTGCTGAACACCACACGCGCAGGTGCCGCCCGAACTGGTGCCGCCCGAACTGGTGTTCTTTCCAGCTGTATGGAATCCGGTCTGCGCAACGGCGTGAGCCAATGCCTGTCGGTCTGGCATCGGATGAGCAGTAGGATAGGATGCGACCGATGGATAGCCAGGTTGTTGCTGATAGCCAGGTTGTTGCTGATAGCCAGGTTGTTGCTGATACGCTGACTGCTGCTGTCCGCCCCACTGTGGCATCGGTCCTGCGGGCTGGGACATCGGGTTCGCCCGCCCAATCGCGCCGGGTGGGGGTTCAGCTTGACGAGGGGCAAATGCACACCCGACACTTAAGGTCGCGACAGCACCGGCAAGCATCAGGTTCTTAAGGAATCGCATCATCATTTCTTGAAAGGCTGGCGCTGAATTACTGAGAGAGCGGTTGGTCCGTGACGGTCACGGGGGCCACCCCAGAAGTGACAGGGGGAAGGCTTCGATCCTGAAATCGGGTGGCCTGAGCATCAGCGGCCTGAGCACTGTTTGCAGGCTGTTGAATCGGAGCCCAAGCAGGAAACCCAAAAAAGAAACCTGGCATCAGTGCGGGAGCACGCGGTGGCGCGACGGAACCGATACGAACAATCGCGACTGGTCGGCCAAGACGATCAGCCACCTCCAACGCGTCCTGATACTCAGCGACTTCGACCGGCCGATTGGTGATCGGAGTCTGATGAATGTTCAAGGCGGTATCAGGATCTTCTAGATAGATGATGCGGGTGACCAGTTTTCCCCCCAGAGCTGCCTCGAAATCTTCCTGATCAAGATTGATCACAATGGGATAACGAGTGGCAAGACCAGGCGGCGGATAGGTCCGGTCAATCACTTCGAGAGTAGGATACAGTTCAGCACCTTCCATGTCTGGAATCCGCGTGACCTGAAAGCGATAAACGTTGCCGACCAACAAACCCGCCTGAAGAAGTTCAGCTCCCGCTCCATAACCGCCATCTTTTGTCAGCGCGAAATGAGCCCCTTGGGGTCCCGTTAAAGCAATGGGCTGAAAGTAACCGGCGATAAAGCCTCGCCCGGCAAGTCTCGCCTGCCCGAGGAGTCCCGGCGGCATATCACCAGACAGCATACGATGCCTGCCATTGCTGCCGAGATAATCAGAAGGGTCGGCTGCGTTGGATTCAGAGAACAGCATCGATAGAGCGACGACACCGCAAGCAAATTTCAGCAATGGGGCGTTTCCGTATGGCATAACTGTTAGGCCCAGGGGAGGTGAGCTAGTTGTGCAAGATCCATCCGCCACAAGCTTCAGGATCGAAAGAAACGCGGTGAGATTGGATCAATCCGCACCGCGTTTCGCTATCGTCTTGACCGGAGCCCTCAATTACCGAAGCTGGCGGTTTGGACCGATCGATTGGCTACGCTGCTGATACATACTAGGTGCGGCTGGGACACCTGGATGGATATTCTGCTCAGTGATTCGCACCCGACTGACAGGATTCGGATAGCTATATCCGGGCTGCATTCGGACGTTCATCTTGACCTTTTCAACTGGTCTCGGAATGTTGACCGCGGTGTGGTTACGGATCACGTGCTTCTTCAAACCAGCAGGATGCCCCAAAGGAATATGAGGTGGTCCAGGCAGTCCAATCGGCGTTGCTGACATTGGCATTCCGTATTGGGGTGCGTTCACACCAGAGATCATTCCGGGCAATGAAGTAGGCATCGGAGCACCGTTCCCAGGACAGTTGCCACAGCCTTCGGTCATTGCGGGAGCAAAAGCGGCTGGCAGTCCTGCGATTGGTGGTGTCATGATACCGCCAGTCGCCAAGCTTTCATTCGTACCACTCATCTCGATGTCCTTGTCACCCAAGCGAATGATCGCGAGGATGGAACCGCGACGGTCGGCCTCGACGATTGGATCGATGCCTGGATCAAGCCTTGTGCTGACCAGCGTATCGATGCCAGCAAGGGCAGGACCCTGAAAGTCGGGATCTGGAAGATAGATCACTTTGGTGACGAAGTTGCCAGTCAACACCTGATCGAAGTCTTCCTCGGTGAACTGCAGAGGCACTGAATTGTGTGCGAGATAGGCACCGGTTCTCGGATTGGCGTAGGCGAGTTCCACCGTGGGGTAGAGTTCGACACCTTCACGTGCAGGAATATTGGTCAGTTTCAGACGGTACAGACCACCCTGCGGGAAATTCTGTCGGGCAGGAACAACGAGTGGCTCACTGTCGAACCCGCCTCTGCCAGTGGCGTCGTAACGAACCTGCATTCCCTCGGGCTGTGCCAAAGTTACCTGCATTGTCGGCGGTACAGGTGGCATCATTGACCCCGGAGGAAGGAACCCTCCACCCGGCGGGATGTTCATGCCCATCTCCATGCCTCGGCGACCTCGCAACTGGCAGCCAGCGCCGCCGCAGTTCGGACAGCCAGGGCCACAGGAGGCGTAGTTAACCAAATCGACATCGCCAACGACCGAAGCCGCTGAGGTGTCAGGCATAGGTGCTGCAGGAGGAGCGGCAGGCGTTGGTGCTCCCATCATGGGTCCGCCCATGCCTGGTCCCATCATAGGTCCGCCCATGCCTGGTCCCATCATAGGTCCGCCCATGCCTGGTCCCATCATGGGTCCGCCCATGCCTGCTCCCATCATAGGTCCGCCCATGCCTGCTCCCATCATTCCTGGTGCGACCGAGGGTGCACCAAGTACACCTGGGCCTGGGCCACCTACGCCGGGTCCTGGATGCATTAGACGCTGTTCGGGTGGCAAGTTGTGCCGAACCGGCACACACCCGGTGGCAAGGATCGCCGTGGCCGCCAACAACGACATATGAGTGACGATTCGTTTCATCGTATCCCCTGTTCCCTGGGCTTCTGCTCAGCTGAGTCGTGATATTTCAGTCTTATTTCAATCTGGGTGGACTTCTCCTGCAGGACTGATCTAGGATCAGCGTCGCTGCAGGACTGTTGTCCATGAAGTCCGTCCAGACCGTCTTCGTAGTTGGTCATCGGCACGTCATACGCGGTATCTTTGAGAAAATCAGCACAACCGGTTCATGAAGATCGATCGTCACATCAGGAAAACGGAGTTTCCGGCCGTGAAACCCGACCAGCGAAACTGGTTTCACCACCGCAAAACAGTGGGGCAGGTCCACCCGTTTGCCGCGGTGAAGACCAGCCACGATCACCCTGCACGGTTTCTCGTGCGATTACTGGCCTTGGCAGCCCCCCTTTGGATGACTGCCGTTTTAAATGCCCAGCAGACCGCTCCTGATGATTCCGTTTCACAGGCCGCCAACGTAAAAGAATCTTTCGCTTTTCGTCCTGTAGCTGACAAATCTCAGCCAGATGCTGCCGTCTTGCTGCAACTCGTGATGCGTCAACTGGTCTCTGGGGCAGCCTTTGACGCCAAAGTACGTGAAATTGTCTGGACGACTGGGCGTGAGGTGATCGGCGTTGGTACTTACGAACAAGCTGGGGGAAATACCGGCCGCTTCAACCTGCAGCTAACGATGCACGATGGAAAAGGAAAGCACCGGCTGCAGCAAATCAGCGATGGCCGACTTGTATGGACCCGAAGTGAAATTTCCAAGGTTGTTACATTGCGGCGTGTCGAAGTCGGAAAATTGGAAGGATGGGGGCCCGGAGCGACAAATGACCAGCCCATTCCCCCCCGCCTGCAGGTTGGCGTCTGGGCCGAGATGCTCAGCACGCTGCAACGAGATTACGACCTGAGCGTCGCATCGGCCAACCTGAAACAGCAAGCTGTCTTTGTCATTTCGGGACAGCTTCGCGAAGAACGACGGAAAGCAGTTCTGCAAAAGTCGGGTCGACGGGATTGGCCCCTGCTGTATCCCACTCA
This sequence comes from Rubripirellula sp., assembly GCA_028823035.1. Lineage (GTDB taxonomy): Bacteria > Planctomycetota > Planctomycetia > Pirellulales > Pirellulaceae > Rubripirellula. Next base: position 49,970 of record JAPKCI010000008.1, on the reverse strand, counting down.
AATGCGGGTCGCAATCAAAGCGAAACCCGATTTGGAAACCAATTTTGGTCTGTATCTACCTGTGAGAATCGAGTTTTGGAGCGATCCGGTGGCGGATAGCGGCGTCAGAACGACGGATATAACGACAAATCAGCGTCGCCTGATCACTCTGGTCGAAATCTATTCAATTCGACCTATTACAGAGCCCTCAGCAGAGCGTTTCCGCTTTGAGAACGTCAACGTCGACTTCACCAATGAAACTAATCGCTACATTGAGATCCACGGTGCACAACTAACGCAACGTCTTCAAACACAGAAGCAGCGTTAGCATTGGGCACAAAAGGACGCGTAATCACGTGGGCTTGTTGAAAAACAAGCTAATCGGAACGAGTCGTCTTGCCCTACCAGCGCCAGGCAAGGGGAACCAACCAAGCTCAGCGTTCTCGGCATCGCTCACGCATTCACGATTCAATGCGTGATCTGGACTCCTGCAAATCGCGATCAAAACGTCTAGAATGCGAGTTCCATGATCTCCGTTTTACGCACCGGCTGAAAGCGACACTTTGCCCACAAATCACTCAGTCACCGATTCTCAAGGTCCAAAAACAAGGCCGACTCAACCGTCTTTGTTCCACGCATGGGCGCAGTTGATTCGACTACCCAATGTGTTTACCGTGCTTGCGGATGTCAGTGCGGCTTTTCTGCTGGTCCATCAAGGGCCAACACCAATCAGTCGATTCATTCTTATCGTTCTCGCGGGAGTTGCCTTGTATTGGGCGGGAATGATTCTCAATGACATCTTCGACGTTGAGCAGGACCGCAAGCAGCGTCCTAGACGTCCCATTCCAGCCGGTCTGATTCCGTTGGGGCAAGCAAAAACGGTCGGTTGGTTATTGCTGCTGGCAGGGATTGGTTTCGCCACCGCTGCAGGACGAATCCCGGCGGATGGCGTGCCACTAACATGGCTGCCCGCCGTGGTCGGCCTGGCATTGGCAGTCATGATTGTGGCCTACGATGGTCCGCTGAAGAAAACGCCCCTCGCTCCTGTCGCGATGGGTGGGTGCCGCGTTCTCAGCTTCCTGCTAGGGGCATCTCCTTGCTTTGCAATCGTAGCTGGAACGCCCCTCTTCGAAAAATACATTTGGGGCATCGCTGTCGGGTTCGGGATCTTCATCATGGGAATCACCACGATGGCTCGACGCGAGGCAACCGGTGGTCCATCGTCCAACCTGCAGATTGGGCTGCTGATTACCGCTCTGGGAGCAGGGGTGTTAGCGTTTGCACCACAACTCAATGCAAATCAAGCTGGCTGGAAAATTCAAACCGATTCACTCTTCCCGTTGATGATTGGGATGATTGCCTTACCTGTTGTAATGCGTGGTTTCCGGGCGGTTCAGGATCCGACGCCCATTAAGATCCAAACGGCGATTCGGGTTGGCATCTTTACGATCATTCCGTTGGCGGCCTCGTATGCGTTCCTCGGAGCAGGCCCCGCATGGGGGCTGGCGGTGTTTGCACTGACGATCCCGTCGCTTTACCTTTCCTTGCGATTCCGCGTGACCTGACCGACCCTACTCGACCCGATGCTACAGATTGGCAACATTCGTTCGAGACACCATACCGCCGGACTGCTGCAGCACGACATCGTCGTGGCGACCGAAGCAGGGGATGCTGGCAATGGAGGATGCTTGGTTTGGGCAGCAGGTCAAAGACCAGCCAATTGGAGAGGGAGACGTCGCACATGTCCTTCTAATCGCAAGGCTCGGTGAAATACAGTTTGACGGACCGCTCATCATTCGAATCGAGAGCCATAGTCAGCTTGGCCTGAGCATGGCAGAGCAGGCCATGCGTTTATTCAACGAACACTAGCGGACGGACCAGCCCCCCAATTCGATGGGGACAGCGGCAAGCCAGCAAGTCCTTGATCAAACCGACAGCTCCGTGAAACGTGGCGATTGTGCGTGAAACAGGAAATTTGCTTCCTGGCAGGCTAAAAACACTGGACCACCCTTACTGGACACACCTATGATTCGTTGGAGGCAGGGCCGAGGATGGCTTGCCGGTACAATGAGGGAGACGGTTGATCGAAGCGACAAGAGTTGACTGAGCCGATCAGGATGCATCGGAGCACAGCAAGAACAATCGTTGCACGGAAATTCTTGTCCGGTGTCCAAATGAGAACAGGCTGACAATCATGCATCCGGGAAGCAAGAGTCACCGAATCAAGAATACTGGCTGTGTCGGTCGTAGAAACAGGGTAGCTAGGTGATGGTCGTAACAGATTTTTTGACGAAACCTGACGTGCAGGCTGGGCTTGCCCTGCTGGTCCTAAGCGTCCTGCTTGTGGCAGGCTTTTACCTCGTGTCAATCTTTCGGGACTACGCGGCTGAAGACCGGGACAACACCCAAGAGGTCCTCTCAAACTTGCAAGAAATGCACTTCAAAGGTGACATCAGCGACGAAGAATTCCGAACAATACAATCGACAACCCATCAGCATTCCGCTGAAACGGCCTCGGTTGAAGATTTCCCATTGGGGGACCAATCAACCAGTACGTGATCATTATCCCTTAAGTGAACGCAATCCCTTCCCGACGAATCATCCCTACGACCTGTCGAAGGAACATGAGGAGTCACCGATGGTGTTCAGACAATTGAGAGTTAATGAGCGTGTTCAAAAGTCGTTTCCAAGTTGAAAGTTAGAAGGACAACCCCCTCCGCCTGTTTGCCCTCCCAATTCCATGCTGGGCTTGCATTCGGAAACTATAAATCGTTTTTGAACCCAAACCACACTAGGCTCGAACTCTCGAGGATACGGATGCCCCATCCCAATTGACTTCCCTTGTGGAAGTTGACGGGGAAGCATTCGAGCCGTGGCCCGAAACCATTGAAGCGAACTTCGGACGTTGTGACGAGGTGCAGAAAGGATGCCGAGCGAAAGCTCAGGAAACAGGCATTCCACTGGATCGACTCGCGGCGATTTCGATCGCACATTAGGAGTCGTGTATGCCCTCAAAGGATAACCCAACCTCTCACCGAGGAACTTCCTCAAACAAAAAGAACGCTTTCTGTTCTTTTTGTCGGAAAAGCTACCGTGATGTGGGACCGCTAGTTGAAGGTCCCGGTGACGTTTACATCTGTGGCGAGTGCATTGAACTCTGCCAGTCAATCTTGGATCAGGAACAGAAGCGGCGTGGGCCGAGCAAGTCCCTGTTCAACGAAATCCCTTCGCCCCGATTCATCGTCGAGCATCTTGACGAGTATGTGATTGGACAAACATCTGCAAAGCGAGTTCTCGCAGTAGCAGTCCATAATCACTACAAGCGTTTGACCAGCGACTGGGAAGGTGAATCTGAAGTCGAGATTGAAAAGAGCAACATTCTTCTAGCAGGTCCGACCGGCAGCGGAAAAACGCTACTGGCCCGGTCTCTGGCACGAATGCTTAATGTTCCCTTCGCCATTGGTGACGCCACCACACTCACCGAGGCAGGCTATGTCGGTGAAGATGTCGAGAACCTGTTGCTGAAATTGCTTCATGCTGCAGACTTTGATGTGGAGGCTGCTCAGCGGGGCATCCTGTACATCGACGAAGTCGACAAGATTGGCAAGACCAGTGCCAATGTCTCGATCACTCGTGATGTCTCCGGAGAAGGTGTGCAACAAAGCCTGCTGAAAATGCTTGAAGGCACCGTTGCCAACGTCCCCCCCCAGGGTGGGCGAAAGCACCCGGAACAACAGTATATCCAGATGGACACCAGCAACATTCTGTTCATCGTGGGTGGTACGTTTGTCGGAATCGAAGAAATCATCCGCAAACGACTGGGTCACAAGACCCTCGGGTTTGCTGGCGAGAATGTCCGGAACGATCAAACCGAGTCGGAACTGCTGACTCAGGTACAAACGGAGGACATCCTTCAATACGGCTTGATTCCCGAGTTAGTCGGTCGACTGCCAGTGGTCAGCTACTTGCAACCGCTGAACGAAGAAGGATTGGTACGGGTCATGCAAGAGCCAAAAAATGCTCTTACCAAGCAGTACCAAGCCCTGTTCAAGATGGAAAACTGTGAAGTCGAGTTCACCGATGGTGCATTGCATTACGTCGCCCAAAAGGCTTTAACGAAGGGTGTCGGAGCACGTGGACTGCGTGGAATCCTTGAGGACGTCATGCTGGACATCATGTACGACTTGCCTGAGCAGGAAGACGGAACCGTCTTCAAAATCGACGAGAGCATCGTTGAAGGCAGTCGCACTCTCTTTCAGATGCCGACGACCAAGAGTGCGTGATCCTTTAAACAACGCAAACTGAAACCAAAACGCCACCGCGACTTCTGTTGCGGTGGCGTTTTTTCATCGAGTTGCTATTCACAATCGCAAAACTGCCAGAGTTGATCAACCAGAGTTGGTCGATCAGAGTTGATCGTTGGCATCCTGCGCGGCATCCCGATTTTTATCAGCATAGAATTTTGTAATATCGATCCCTGTACGTCGTTCTTCTTCCATTAGCTTGATTCGGGATTCGAGCCGTTCCATACGCCGCATCATTTGCGGGATAGCATCTTTGTTCTCATTGATCGGTTTGGGACGCGGAACCTTCGGATACCCGAGATGCCGTTGCATCGCCCCGAACAGAAATAGTGGCTCGCGTTTGCGATTCCCCATCGCGATACGTCCCTCTTTCCTACCGAACAAAAACGGACCTTTCCCTTCCGTGGAGTGCCCAGATTCTTCCAACTTCACCCGATATTCTTCGCTAGCCAGAAACAACAAGTCCGCCATATCAACCAGACCAACCTGAGCTCTGAGCATCAGAATCCACTTTGCCCAACGGGCATCGAACGTTGGGTCGTTACTGATCGCAGTCAGCCCCCGATCGTAATTCAGACGATTACGACAGAGCACTTCAAACTGATAGAAGAACAACCCTGCCGCATTGTGCTCGGTGATCCGATATTTGGACTCGCCCTCGAGCACCTGCAAAGCAGTCTCCATCGCAAATCGTCCCGATTCCTTTTCTGCCTCTTCCACAAGATAGGACTGAAACGGCGTGAAGTAATGGGCCAACTTGTACATCGCGGGCGCCATTTGACCCGAATGTTTAAGTTCCGTCAGTAAATAATCAATCGCAATGGGAAGATTTGTGGTCGTCAGCAGTTCGTAGCGAATCTGTTCCAACTGCTCCTGTATGGGCAACCCGATTTTCGAGCGTTCACGCAGCACCTGATAGACATAAGCCTGCTCAACGTACTCGGAACGATCAAGGAGTGACTGAGCCATGCTTGGGTATCGCCAAGTTCGTTATGAGGACCCGAACACGCGTCAAACCTTCGTCTGCCGTGTTCCATCAAATCCTTGCCACCAGGCAGAGAAAGCGTTCAGGAATACTTACAAAACAGAATGCACGCGTTGTGACCACCAAAGCCGAAACTGTTACTCATTGCGATATTCACGTCGCAAGTCGCAGCCGTGTTGGGCGTGTAATCGAGGTCGCAATCCGGATCGGGCGTTGTGTAGTTGATAGTGGGAGCAATCAGCGAGTCCTGAATCGTCTTGCACAGAATCACTGCTTCGATTCCACCACTGGCCCCAAGTGAATGACCGAGCGAACTCTTGGTGCTGCTCAATTTCAGCTGGTAGGCGTGATCTTTGAAAACCGCTTTGATCGCCTGTGTCTCTGCCTTGTCACCCAGCGGCGTGCTGGTGCCATGTGCATTGATGTAGTCGACCTCTTCTGGTGAAATACCGGCATCTTTGATCGCCGCACGCATTGCGGCAGCAGCACCTTTGCCCTCGGGATCAGGAGCCGTGATGTGTCCGGCATCGCTGGTTGTGCCATAACCGAGGACCTCCGCATAGATGCGAGCACCTCGAGCCTTGGCGTGTTCCAATTCTTCAAACACCAACAGACCTGCACCCTCGCCTAGCACAAAGCCATCCCGGTGGGCATCGAAAGGGCGACTCGCCGCTGGCGGATCCTCATTGCGAGTTGAAAGTGCCTTCATGTTCTGGAAAGCCGCCAATCCCATGCGGGTAATCGCCGCTTCAGTACCACCCGTGATGACGACATCCGTTTCACCCAGTCGCACGCTGCGTAAAGCATCACCCATAGCGTTGGTTGCGCTGGCACAAGCCGTTGCCACAGCATAATTGGGACCTTGCAGACCGTAGGTGATAGAGAGAGTCCCGCCTGCCGCATTCAGCATCATCTTGGGCACGGTAAACGGACTCACTCGGTCCGGCCCCTTGTTCAGCATCCTCTCAATCTGAATTTCAATCTCGCCAAGACCTCCAATTCCAGAACCAAGAATGACACCACACTTTGTGCGATCGACGCTGGTCAGGTCGAGGGCTGAATCCTTGATCGCCTGACCACCGGCGTGCACCGCAAACTGGGTAAAGCGATCCAGCCGTTTGACTTCCCGTGGCTCTACCCAATCAATGACATTGAATTCGGGGATGTCACCACCAAAGTGAATTTTGTGATTGGTCGTGTCGAGGGTCGTGAGGTCATGAATGCCACTCTCTCCCGCCGTCAGACGACTCCAGAACGTGTCGACGTCTAATGCCAGCGGAGAGACGACGCCAACGCCCGTGACCACAATGCGTCGCTGCAATTCTTGTTGCATTCGGATGCCTTGTACGAATATTCCATACTTGGAGATTGGGATCTGCCATCAGTCGCACCCCGGCGGCAGACAAAAACAAATGCCGCCCGCGAAACTCTGGGCCGTGTGCTGGCACTCGAATTCAGGGGCGGCAGAGTCGATTGAACCAGAGTCGATTGAACCAGAGTCGATTGAACCAGAGTCGATTGAACCAGATGTGATTGACCTTTCGGCAACCACGATCAAGCGTCTTGGTCACCTTTATTGCTCTCGATGAAATCGACAGCTTCGCCGACTTTCTGAATTTTCTCGGCAGACTCGTCAGGAATGCTGATATCAAACTCTTCCTCGAGTTCCATCACCAGTTCAACGGTGTCGAGCGAATCGGCACCCAAGTCGGTCACAAAAGAGGTTTCGAGAGTGATTTTTGCTTTATCTACGCCGAGTTGTTCCGACACGATATCGATCACGCGTTCTTCAACGGTAGCCATGAGCAGTCTCTAAGGGATGTCAGCAAGCTGAAAGTGGTTATTTTGTATGATTCTGGGGAAGCGGTTCGAACCTCGCAACAGCCTCGCCCAAATGAACAGAGCCGATCGCATTAAATCGCTTTGGCGGAAAAGATAGGTGAAACAAGCAAAAGGCGTCAATACACGGACGGCCAGATCAGCGATCCGTTTTCAAATTTCATCAAAGAGTTTAACCGATCATACCGCCATCGACGACCAGCGTTTGCCCAGAGATATAGCCAGCATTCTTGGAAGCGAGAAACAGAACGGCAGCGGCGACGTCCTCAGGAGTCCCCACACGCTTGGCTGGAATCCGCTTTTTAACCTCTGCCAGCACTACTTCGCCCAATTCTGCGGTCATTTCACTGGCAATGAAGCCTGGCGCGACCGCATTGACCGTAACTCCGCGGCTGATCAGTTCCTTACTGAGTGTCCGAGTTAGCCCAATCATCCCTGCTTTACTGGCAGAATAGTTGGCTTGGCCTGGATTTCCGATCAGCCCCGATATACTCGCCATATTGATAATTCGACCGTATTTGCTGCGTCGCATGATTCCGGCAGCCGCCCGGCAACAGACAAAACAACTCGTCAAATTAGTAGCAATGACATCATCCCATTCCTCGTCCGACATGCCTCGCAGCAGCTTGTCACGGGTGATCCCGGCGTTATTAACAAGGATATCGAGGCGGCCGTGCTTCTCTTTGGCACCCTCAATGGCAGCCTTGGCGGCCGCACGGTCGGTAACATCGCAGGCAACCGCCTCGGCTGAACCGCTGACAGATTCGATCTCAGCGACCGCAGAGGCTAGCTTATCGGCGTTCCTCGCTAAGCAAACCACGTGTGCCCCATTCATGCCTAAAGCGATCGCAACCGCTTTTCCGAGCCCCTGAGAGGCTCCTGTGACGACGGCGACCTGATTTTTTAAATCGGTGGTGAACGAAAGTTCCATGGCGTGTTCCGCAGGTGTTTGCAATTCGATGGATCGTACAGGCCGGACGAAGGATCAAGGCCGAACGAAGGAAAGTAGTGAACAGATCAAATTTGAGACAGGCAGGTCAAGTCTGAGGAAGGCATTCTCAGCCGTCCCCAAAACCATCCGAAGGCAATTTCCGATTGATTCGCTTGAGGGTTCCCCGCAAAACACGGCCAGTACCCACTTCCTCAAACCCCTCGATGCCGTCTGCAAGCATCTTGCGGATCGAGTCTTCCCAGCGTACCGAACCGACAACTTGCCGACTCAATAGAGCGCGAATCTCACTCGCTGACTGGTGAGGGCTGGCGTCGACGTTGCTGTAAACAGGAATCTGCGTGTTCTGAATAGGAATCTCTTCCAATGCGGATCGTAATGCTTCGACTGCTGGCTGCATCAAAGAAGTGTGAAAGGCACCGGCCACGCTCAGCGGTATGACCTTCATGGCTCCTGCTGCCTCCGCAGCCGGAATCAAAAGCTCGATCGCTGTTAGATGACCTGAAACCGCAATATTCCCGGGACAAAGCAGGTTTGCCGGTTGCAAGACCTCACCGTCCTGTCGGCAATCATCACAAAGCTGCTGAACAGCTTCCAGATCGAGCCCCAACACACTGGCCATGCCGCTTTCAACGGCGTCAGCGGCGGCCTGCATTGCCTGACCCCGACGCTGCACCAGCCGGACTCCATCTGCAAAATCCAGTCCGCCAGCGAAACAGACGGCCGTGTACTCACCAAGACTGAGTCCGGCGGCTGCCTTCACCGCAGCGATACGATCAGGATGCTGATCACGCATCACCGAAGCTGCCGCCATACCGACAACAAATAAGGCAGGCTGGCTATACGCCGTCTCGTTAAGCTGTGCTTCGGGGCCCTGAGTACACAACTGCGCAAGGTCGTAGCTCAGGATTTCCGAAGCCTGATCGAAAAGCGTCTTGGCCTTAGGATACGTTTCACAGAGCCATCGGCCCATGCCGATCGCCTGAGCACCTTGTCCTGGAAACAGAATGCCGACAGATTTCATCACCGAAGGGCGCCGTTTAGCTGTCTTCGTGCTCCACCACAGTACGGCCCTGATAGTATCCGCACTTAGGGCAGATCGTGTGGGTCGGCACTGCAGTGCTGCACTGCGGGCAATAGCTGATCTGACGCTTTTTCACATGATCGTGAGAGCGTCTGTTACCAGTACGACTGTTGGAATGTTTGCGTTTAGGGACAGCCATCGCTGTTTTCGTCCGGTCTAGTTGCAAAAGGTTGAAATCGAGCCGCGTATCGTAGGACGATTAGTACGATTTCGTCAACGCATGAGGGCACGGTTTTTGTGAAAGCGAGTAAATTCTCTCTTTGAAACCGTTAATCGGCACCAATCAGGGCTGATCTGACGGCCGTTTCCCGATCGCCATTCCCATATTGACGCGACTATCCGCCATGAAGGTGACTTCCACGCGTTCAAGCCCGAGTTCGGTAAGCTCAGCCTGAATCGCCTCAAGCGTCCACATTCCGCCCTGAACGGTTTCCAGTTCCAGTTTGAGTGCTTCAACACATTCGTACATATCTGGCTTTGCCGGTCCCCGAAACAGGTCGATCACGACCAACTTGCCGCCGATAGTGAGCGCATCAACTGCTTTGGTGAGCAGTTTCCGCCCCTCTTCAGGCCCCACGCACCCCAACCGCTGAGCAACCAGAACGATATCAAATTTGGATTCCCCAAGATCAACTTCAGCGGGTTCAGCCTCGATCGTCTGAAAACGGTCACCCAAACCGATCGAATCAGCGGTACTCTGAGCCGCCTTGAGGGCCGCAGCCCGGTCGACGCCCGTTATCTTCGATTTAGGGTCACGATGAGCCATTGCGGAACTCCAGACAGCCGAACCGCAGCCAAGATCCAAAATGGTTGGCCCACTCACTTCCTCATCACCGCCCAAATCCAGCATTTCTGCTGCCTGCATTGCCGCCGGTGTGTGAACCCACTGAGTCGCCGCCAAAGCATTCATGAAAGCCTGATCATCAGCTTCCGGTTCTCCCGTTCCGCGAACGTGGCCGACCAAACGATTCCAAGTGGCGTCACCAAGATCGTCATCGTATTGGCACAGCAGATGGGCAACCCGAGAAAGGGCGTAGTCATCACCATACTTCTCGATGATACTGGTTGCGACCAACGCGTCGAGCACCAACTGCGTTGCCTCGGGACGGAGCGACAAGTTTTCGCATAGCTGCTCGTGCGTGCGCTGCCCCTCACGCAGTTCCCTCAGTAGCCCCAGTTCTCGGGCGCTTCGAAACAGGTGTGCAGCAGCGTTGATTCTCATGAACTGCTGGTATTGCTCCAGAGTTCGATCTTGTGCATTCATTCTGGCGACTCCTTCAACGCTCAGGCATCGACGGCCCGCAAAGCGTCTATCACTGCCTTGCACCGCGTCATTGTGTGATCGAATTCATCAAATGTCAGTGACTGGTAACCATCGCTCAGGGCGGTGGTTGGGTCAGGATGGACCTCGATGATCAAACCGTCAGCACCAGCCGCGGCAGCCGCAACCGCCATATCAGGCACCATGTAAGCATGTCCCGTCCCGTGACTTGGATCGATGATGATTGGCAAATGCGTCTTGCGATGTAAATAGGACACACTCGCTAGTGGCAAGGTAAATCGGGTATGACCCTCGAATGTTCGAATGCCTCGCTCGCACAGCATGACCTGATCATTCCCTTCGTTCAGGATGTACTCGGCAGCCAGCAATAACTCGTCCATCGTCGCCGAGGCCCCACGTTTGAGCAAAACCGGCTTGCCGGCAGCCCCCACGGCCTCGAGCAAGCGGTAGTTCTGCATATTCCTTGCACCAACCTGCAGGACATCGGCATAGCGTGCGACTAAATCGACGTCGGCTGTCCCCATCACTTCGGTAAAAATGGCAAGATTTGTTTCATCTCGGGCTGCGGCCAGCATTTTCAGACCATCCTCTTTGAGGCCCTGGAAACTGTAGGGACTTGTTCTCGGCTTGAACGCACCCCCACGAAGACCCGTTGCTCCGGCCGCTTTCACCGCCCTGGCCGTGGTCAAAATCTGTTCTTCGTCCTCCACACTGCAAGGACCGGCGACAATACCAACCTCACCAGCACCGGCAACAAAATCCAGCACGCGAATCTGACTGGCTTCCTGCTGTACCTCGCGGCTTGCCATTTTGTAGGGGGCCGCTATCGGTACCACTGCCGAAACGCCTGCACTGCTTTCGATCGATTCTTTGAAGTGCTCACGCTTGTCACCAATGGCAGCAACAACCGTCCGCTCCGTTCCGACAATCACATTTGCCTTCAGTCCCATGCTCTCAACTCGCTGAACCGTCGCCTCGACTTGGGCGTCTGTTGCATTGGGCTCCATCACAACAATCATTATCTCACCTGGGGTAAACGTATCTTCTTGGACGCGTTGGAAGTGGAACCTGTTCAGATTCCCGGCCAGTTCTGGGGCCAGTTCTGGGGCAGTTCTGGGACAGGTAATTGCAGCGTCTCGCCATTGATCCATTGCAGTCAGCCACCATCAGAACGCGAACGCGAACGAATGTCACCGGGGCTTCTTTTAGAATCGTCATCGACAAGAGCAGGTCAGCGAATCATCTGACTCATTCGCTGGGTGCCTACAGCTCAAAAAACGCCCTCAGCAACGCGAAGCTGACGAAATCAAGACAGCCCCCTCAATTGCTGCCTGGATTGAGTTGCAGGCGTCAAAACAGATAGCTGGTTCGCGCAACCGACTGTCAGACGGGCTGGACCAACTGGATAGTGCAATCCCGCAAATCAACGGGTCACCCGGGCAGACATGTTGCAGGCAGACGACGAACGCCAGCCAACCCCACGACCCACGGCAAGGTCCACGGAGCAGATCCGACGTGTGACTCGTCAACTCAGCTTCCGGTGGCCCAGCGTTTCCAGGCCTCGACAAACTGCAGAGGAGTCGCCTCGAAAGACTGAATGAATGCCTTCTCGAACGGGATGCCTTGGCTCAAATTCCTCAAAAGCCCGTCAAAACCCTTCCGTTGGGCACGGTCCAGCATCGACGTCATCAAGGCGGTCGAAATGAGATCCGACTGTTCAGGCGTCAGCTTGCCGTCGAGGAATTGCTTCGCGTTGCCCATCGCCGACAAAGCCTCAGAGAGGCCTTGGTTGACCGCCTGTTGTTGCTGCCTGCCGCGTTTTGGCTTGGCGACATTACCATGTCGCTTGGCAACAACCTGCCCCGTCCCTTCAGCCAACCAGCGGGGCACATCGCCCCCACGTGTCGCCACAGCCAAACTCACCAGAGGAGAGGTCAAGCGAGCCTCGATTTCTTCCTCTTCATCGCGATCCGTTGCGACCAGCGAAACATAGCCGTCGATCCCATCGTATTTCCAGTGACTGCTCCAACCGATCGGCAAACCTCGCCCCTCAACCATTTTTGCAAATTCGCTGTAGTCGTAACGTTTTGGCATCACGAAAATAGTCACTCGTCCTTTGAAAAATGCCTCCCCGTTGTCGGCAGAGACAACCGACTTAACCGCCTTCATCTGGTCTTCCGCCAGTTGGGCTACCAATTTGATCGTGTCGGGAGCCGCAGCCCCGACAACAAAGAAGTGGTCCGTCGTCTCAGTCTCGAGCGAGGTTCCCGTGGGGACCACGAGCTTGATGTTTTGACCTGCGATTTCCTGGCGCCGCTCGCTCAATTCTTCTGGAGACGCTGCGGCAGCCCAAGCCAACTGGCTCATGATGCGTAACGGTTGGTTGTCCGAGGTCCCATCGAGAGTCGCTCCCTCATCGATCCAAGTGGAAATGAGTTTGATTGATTCCTCTGAAAACGCAGGACGTCCACCGGCCGGCATCTGCAAGCCCATCATTCCTCGAAGTTTCTTGATGAGTAAACTCTCTTCGCTATTACCCGGCACAATCACATCGCCACTGTCACCTCCACGCAGCAACTGAGCAAACGTATTCATGTTCAGGCCGCCGCTGACACGCATCGCATCGATGTGACAGCCTTTGCAGCTTTCCACCAACAAGGGAGCGACATCTCCAGCGAAACTGACGGTCTCTTTTCCTGTCGCCTTACTGACCTTGAGCCGAGGTCGCGGTGGCTCCGGGGTAGCACCAGCAGCGATGGGCGCGGCCGGATCAGGACCATCAAATTTGGCACCTGCCATGATCCAATCTTTCAGAATTTTCAACTCAGCCGGGCTCACCTTGCCACCGCCGCGCGGCATGTCACCAGTCTCAATCGTCTCAATCAGTCTGCTGCCGACGATGTCTCCCGCGAAGATGACCACGCCTTCTGGCGGCCCCTTCATCAGGGCGGTGTAAGTTGCCAGATTGAAATCTCCCTTGCTGTCAGCCGCATGACAGCGTCCACAGCGGGCGGAAAGGATGGGGGCTACTGCTGTGGTAAAACTGATGGCGTTCTCGGGCATCGGCTCTGGCTTGCCGGGCGTCGGGCGAGTTCGTGGCGGAGTCTTGGGCTTTGCTGGTGCAGCTTCGGGACGCTTCGGCCGCTTGAATATTGGCAAAGAAACCCCCTCAAACTCGAGCAGAGTGCGAGCCTTTTCGACCCGCTGCATGGCAGGCAGCAACGCATCGTATAGATCGGGAGAGCCTTCCTTCGCAACCTCATCAATCTGTTTCATCGCGTCGCGAATGAAGCCAGCCGACTCATCGAATTTTTCTGCCGCGTAGCTCCTGCCAGCCTTCAAAACGTTCGCGCTGACGGCTTGAAACGTTTTCTTCTCCTGAGTCGTTAGACCAGCAGCCGTTGCCTGAGCCGTCATGAAGACGAGGGGCGTCACGAAAACACAGAGTATTGGGATCAGGAACCGCATCATATCCAAACCAGATAGTGAAAGAGACTATGCCTCAGAAAGAACGCATGCCCACAGTATAAGTACCCATGAAGACAACGACCGAACCGCTTGTGGCTGAATCGGCTAGCAGATCCACGAGGGGCCAGTAATACCGTAAAAAGCGTCATTCTGAACGCAAAAAAAACGCTCGAAACTGGAAAACACAGCAATTTGAACTTTTAGTACTCATTCCCGACGGCATCCGAATCGACGGCAGCGGCCGAAAAGTCACCTTTGACGACCTGCCGCACCTGCCGAGTTGCGATTTCCTGCTGCAGACGGGCAATCGCCTCCGCCGTCGGCATCGATCCCAGATCGCCGTCAATGCGATCCCGCAACGCCACCTGACCAGCCTCGGCCTCCTTGGGCCCAATGACAGCCATGTAATTGACCAAATCGAGCTGGGCGTTGCGAATTTTGGCCTGAACTTTTCCGCCGCTGTTGTCAATCGTCACTTTCAAACCAGCGGCTTCCAACTCCTTGGCAACCTGAACGGCATAGTCAAGTGACTTGTCACTGAGCGGCAAAACGCGGACTTGCTCTGGCGACAACCACAGTGGGAAGGCACCTGCAAAATGCTCGATCAACATGCCAGTGAATCGCTCCAATGAGCCGAACGGGGCGCGATGAATCATGACTGGTCGATGAGCCGCGTTGTCACTGCCGTTGTACTCCAGTTTGAAACGCTCAGGAAGGTTGTAATCCAACTGAACCGTCCCCAACTGCCATGACCTGCCGATGCAATCTCGCACCATGAAGTCCGCCTTGGGACCATAGAAAGCTGCTTCGCCAGGTTCTTCATTGAACTCCAGACCCGAACCCTGCAGCACACCTCGCAACGCACTTTCGGCCTGATCCCAGTTTTCTTCACTGCCGACGTACTTGTCACTGCTAGGATCTCGCAAGGACAATTGCACTCGGTAATCGTCCAGTCCAACTGACTGCAGAACAAACTTTGTCAATTCAATGGTCGCACGAAACTCTTCTTCTACTTGCTGGGCAGTGCAGAAGATATGAGCGTCGTCCTGGGTCAAGCCACGAACACGTAACATGCCGTTGAGTTCACCTGTCTGCTCGTGTCTGTAAACAGTTCCAAACTCGAACAAACGCAGGGGCAACTGGCGATACGAACGGGGCTGAGCCTTGAAAATCTGACAGTGATGAGGACAGTTCATCGGTTTCAGCAGGTAACGTTCGTGATTGACCTGCCAGTCGTGAAGCACCTTGCGTTTTGCTTCGGCAGATGCAGAAGGCTTGTAGTCGGGAAGCTCTGCTCCGAAAACCTTGGCAGCGGCCATCAACTTGTCTTCACCATCAGAATCAAGCGTGCCCTCATTCAGACGCTCACTCCATGCATCCAGCATGCCACCCACTTCGCTGCCATAGAGCGGCGCGAATTGACTATCCCGATAATAGGGAAAATGGCCGCTGGTTTCATACATTTCCACGCGACCAATGTGCGGGCTGTAAACCGGGTCGTACCCACGCGACAACAACTCTCGACGCAAAAAGTCCTCCAAGGCAACGCGAACCCTCGCTCCCTTGGGTAACCAAAGACATAACCCCTGTCCAACATCCGGACTGATGGTGAACAGACCATGCTGCTTGCCAAGCACACGGTGGTCCCGTCGCTTGGCCTCTTCGATCTGCCCGAGGTAAGCCTTGAGTTCTTTCTTGTCAAAGAAAGCAGTTCCATAGAGACGCTGTAATTGGCGCCCCGAAGTATCACCCTTCCAATGAGAACCGGCGATGCTCATCATCTTGATCGCTTTGATCTTGCCTGCATTGGGAATGTGGGGACCGCGACAGAGATCGACGAACTCTCCCTGCCGATAAAAACTCACGGTGGACTGATCCGACAATCCGGTATCGATATGCTCGACCTTCAGATCCTGATCAAGGTCATCACAGAGTTTCCTCGCTTCATCGCGTTCGAGCACGAACCGTTCAAACGGCTCTTTCTCCTTAATGATGCGTTTCATCTCCGCTTCGATCTTCGAGAAGTCCTCTTCACTAATTTTTTCAGACAAATCAAAGTCGTAATAAAACCCACCCTCAGTGGTGGGACCAAAAGCGAGAGAAACGCCCTCGTATAATCGCATCACAGCTCGGGCCATCACGTGTGCTGCAGAGTGCCTCAGAACATCCAGGGCAGCCTCATCCCGGCTCGTCAAAAGCCTGAGTGATAGTGGATCTGATCCCTCAGCCAATTCACCCAGTGGACGATCAGCATCGACAACAAGTCCCGACACATCCGCCGCGATCACGCTCCGCGCCAGACCTTCGCTAATTCCCAATGCCACATCCATTGCAGTGGTATCGGCGGGATGCTCCGCAAGGGTTCCATCGGGTAACTGAATTTGAATATTGGCAGCAGAAGCAGAACTCATTGCGGATCACCGAAATTGAGGAAATCTGGCAGACCCTCGCATACCGGCGGCGAGTGCCCTGTCGAGCAAAGGATGATCGTGGCCCCCATGGACCGTCAATCCCGAATAGAAATGACACCACTGAAGTCCCTCGAGTGATCTTTTTTCTGACCGCCATGGTTGACAAATCGAGAATTTAAACGATTGTTTTAAACAGCTGTTTACCTTTTCCGATTCTTAGGTTTCCCGGAGCAGACTGTGCCAGAACCGCTGACCCATTCGCCTGAAACCCCTCAAACCATTGCCGAAAGCGGTCGTTCAGACGACCGCTGCCGCGATACACGGACTCGGCTTCTCGTTGCTGCCGGCCCCGTGTTTGCCGCCCGGGGCTACGACGGAGCGACCGTCCGCGACATTTGCTCTGCCGCCGGCGTCAACATCGCGTCGGTCGGATATCACTTTGGGGACAAACTCGGACTCTACCGCAATGTCATTCAAGATGTCCGACTCTCTCGAGCCGAACGGTTTCCAGCCCCCAATACTGACGTCGAGGATCCACAACGCACGCTTCATGCTTTGGTCAAAACGCTGCTGGCTCGCATGCTCACCGCTGAAGATTCCGAATGGGAAACCGAACTATTGATGCGTGAACTGCAAAGTCCAACTCCCGAATTCGAGAATATTGTCGAGGAGTTTTTTCGTCCGCTGTTCGAACAGTTAGTTGAGACGATAAGTCTGCTGGCAAAGACGGATTTGCCAGAACAGACACTGCAGCAACTCGCATTTAGCACAGTTGGTCAGTGCCTTTACTATCGAGTCGGTGCCAGAGCGATTGGGGTGCTGATCCCCGAGCAACAGCGTCGGTTGCATTACGGGATCGACTCACTAAGCCGACACATCACGACAGTGATGTTGGCGGCGATTGAAAACACCTCGTCGATGCAGCACTACATCGAGCACGCGGACCACTAAAACACCGTTCAAGCAACCCAACCAAGACATCCGTCTCTCCCCGAAAGTCAATTGATGGCTGATACTTTGATCTCCCCACCCGAACCAACGCCAAGCGAGAGTCCTGAAGCGAGGAATGATCACGAGCTCCCTGCTCAGAAATCGAGAATCGGTAGCATCAGTCAGAAACTACTCTTCGATGTTCTGATCCCTGCCGGTTTACTCATGGGTGGCATTGCCGTCCTGCTGCTACTCGGGACCGCCCAGACAGAAAAAAAACCAGGAATTGGCACTGACTACCGATCCCGCATGGAGGCATTAAGCGAAGTACGTGTTCAGCGTTTACAAACCTTGGCATCACTCGGTGAGCAATTGCAACTGGTTGTGGATGGCAGCGTGGTGCCATTCCGGGAAGCAAAGGTTGCAGCTGAAGTCGCCGGGAAGATCGAATCCAAAACAGACAACTGCGAAGCAGGTGCTTACGTCGAAGCCAACGAATTATTAATGACGATTGACCCGACTGATTACGAACTCGAAGTTGAACAGCTGACACAGTTAAAAAACCAAGAGTCCCAATCGCTGCGTGAGGTTGATCAGGAAAAGGATAACACTGGACGTTCGATCAAAATAGCAAAGCAGGATCTTGAATTACAGCAAAAGGAAGTCGACCGCCAGAATCAACTCCGCAACGGTTTTACAAGTCCTGCGGAAATTGACAAGGCGCAGCGAGCTCTGCTCGCTGCGACCCAACAGTTGGTATCCTTCGAGAATCAACTGAGCCTGCTGAGAGAACGCCGCCTGAGGTTTGAAGCGGCAGAACAACTAGCTGAAAGTCAACTAAAAAGGGCCAAAGAAGATCTCAAGCGAACACAGATTCGCGCTCCGATTTCCGGTGTGATTGTTAGTGAAAACGTTGATCTGCATTCGTTCGTCACCCGCGGCACCACACTGGTCACCATCGACGACACGTCGAAAGCAGAGGTCGCCACCAGCCTCAGGATGGATCAGCTGTACTGGGTCCTGAATCAGCAACTCGATGGGAATAGCGATCAGCCGAAATCGAATTCGAGCCGTTACAAGCTACCAGAAACCCAAGCCATCATCGAGTACGAATTATCCGGACACGATAGCGTGAAGTACTACTGGAAGGCAAAGCTGATGAGTTACGACGGGATCGGAATGAACGCCGAGACCAGGACAGTACCTGTCCGCGTCGTGGTCGACAATCCAGATGAACACGTTAGTGCTAACGGCGAACCCCGAACCGTCAACGGCGCAACGGCCTTGGTCCGCGGCATGTACGTCAGAGTCAAGCTATTGATCAATCCCAAACCAGAATGGATCGTGATCCCGGCAAAGGGAATGCAGGTCAATAATCGAATTTTGCAGTTCATTCCCGATCCATCGGTACTAACGCAAGTTGGTGCGATTGAGGACAAGATCACAACAGAATCCACAGCGAAACAAGAACCAGCATCCGAACAGAACGAGGATTTCGATCCGGCGGCCTGGGTTGCCGGGAGAGTTTCATTCACTCATGGCATTAACCCGATTGCTCCCTTAAGCGGATCGACAAGAATTACAGATCCCAGTGTAGATGGCACCAAAGACACTCTTAACAGTCGCGGTCAGCGACTCTGGGTATGTGAGGTCGAGAGGGGTTCAGAGTCGCCACTTGACGAGAATTCGTTCGTCGTTGTTTCGCCTTTCCAAGACATCGATGAGGACAGTTCTTCAACTGCGAGAGCACCGGTTAACACAATCAAACCCGAACCAGGATCCGGTAAAGAAAAGAGACAGGCTGGAAAGCCAAAATCTGCTGAACTGGGGGCTTCGTGATGAAAGGTGTTGTTGCCTGGGCGATCACAAACTCGCCCGGAATGAATGTGCTGATGCTTGGCCTGATGTTCGTGGGTGGTTTTTCGCTTTGGAACATGCGACGCGAAGTCTTCCCTCCTTTTGAATTAGAAATCGTGATGGTGACGGTGACGTATCCCGGCGCCACACCGCAAGACAGTGAAGAAGCGATCTGCCAAAAAATCGAGGAGGCAATTCGGTCGATCGACGGAATCAAGAAAGTCACCTCGATCGCCCAGGAAGGCTCGGGTGTTGTTCTTGCCGAACTTCGCAGCGATGTCCGCAACGTACAAAAGGTCATGGCAGAAATCGACCGAGAGGTCGACCGCATCCCCAGTTTTCCCGCGCTCGCTGAAGACCCGCTGATTCAACAGATCACCTTCCGCGATGCAGCCGTTCGTATTGGCATCGTCGGTCCTAACCAACATTCACCCCAGGCAGAATGGGAACTGCGTGAAGTTGCCGAAGAAGTTCGGGACGACATCCTGGGCCTGCCTGAGGTTTCCTCAGCATCCATCATGGGCACCCGTCCGTACCAAATCGACGTTGAGATCCCTGAAGCGACTCTGCGCAGTTACGGTCTGTCACTGCAAGAGGTTGCCGATATCCTGCGGCAACGGAATATCGAATTACCCGGTGGCCAACTGCGGGCAGATGGCCAGGAAATCCTGCTCAGAGCCAAAAACAAGCGACTGGTTGGGGAAGAAATTGGCGAACTTCCTTTGGTCACCGACATCAGGGGTGTCGTTCTGACAGTAGATGATCTGGGTACTGTGCGTGACAACTTTCAAGACACCACCTCCGTAAGCGAGATCAACGGCGAACCAGCGATGGTGGTCAATGTCGAACGGGCCAAGACAGAAGATCTGTTAGCGATGGTCGACGCGGTCAAGGATTACGTCGCAGGCAAACAATTACCGTCCGGATACCGATTCGAGATTTGGGGAGACAGCAGCAAGGAAGTCCGTGGTCGCCTTGCGCTGCTGCTCCGCAATGGATTATCGGGATTGCTGTTGGTATTCCTGGTTCTAACGCTCTTCCTCGAAATGCGTCTTGCGTTCTGGGTAGCACTCGGAATCCCGATTTCGATTTTGGGCGCGGGAGCGGCCCTGTCCATGGGTGACCAGACTCTCAACATGTTAAGCCTGTTCTCATTCCTCGTCGCTCTGGGGATTGTGGTGGATGATGCCATCGTGATAGGCGAGAATATCTATGCTCATAAACAGATGAAGAAACCTCTGGTGCAGGCAGCGATCGACGGAACGGTCGAGGTCATGCCCAGTGTGACGGCTTCGGTCACAACGACAATCATCGCATTTACCCCCATGTTCTTCGTTTCAGGCGTGATGGGAAAATTCATGGCGGTGATACCTTTTGCGGTGATCGCCATGCTCGCTATCTCGTTATGGGAAAGCATTTTCGTATTGCCATGCCACCTCTCTCGTCAACATTCAGGATTTTTCAGGTGGCTCTCGGTTGTCACCTATCCGCTACGACCGATCGGAATGGCGTTGAACTGGTTAAGCCCGCGGGCCGGCCGCGGACTCGAGTGGGTCTGCCAATCCATTTACCTGCCAAGCCTGCGCTTCTCGTTACTGCATCCGTCCGTGCCTCTGGCGGTCGCGATCACCATGTTTATCGTGACTGCCGGAATGATCCGTAGCGGAATTGTCCCATCGATTCTGTTCCCAAAATCGGACAACAATAACCTGCAGGCTACGATTACGTTCCCTGACGGTACGACAGCTGAAGAAACAAACAACGCGACGCGACGCATGGAACTGGCTTTGCGGAAGGTATCGAAGACAATTGCCCAGACAAGAAGCGACAAAACAGGACAGAGTATCAAAGACATCTACAACTCACCCGTGGAAGGGCAGGGCACTGGTCCAGTCAGACTCACGTACCGGGATGTCGGCAAGATCAGCAACCTGCAAAATGCGGCTGGTGGTGGTGGCTCGGGGAGCCACGTCGGGCAAATATTCGCAGAATTGTTCGACACCGAAATCCGCGAAATCGACAGCGAAACATTGCTGGGGATGTGGCGAAAGGAGGCCGGTACATTCCCTGGTGCAGATCGCATCACCTATGGATCGCTCGGTGTTGGTCCTGGCGGGAAAGCGATTGAATTCAAATTGCTCGCCCCCAGTGATCAGGTGGAACAACTTGTGGCGGCAACCGAGGCCGTCAAAGCCCAACTTGGTGAATTCGCGGGGGTCTTTGACATCGCAGACGACAACACACCGGGAAAGTGGGAATTCCAATTTCGTGTCAAAGATCGTGCCCTCGCAACCGGGGTGACACCCACGGACCTCGGAACGACTGTAAGAAATGCTTACTTCGGCGCCGAAGTGATGCGACTGCAACGAGGACGTCATGACGTCAAGCTGATGGTCCGCTATCCGGAAGAAGAGCGAGGAAGCCTCATTGATTTTCGTGAGATCCGCATCCGTACGGCTGACGGCTCCGAACGCCCGATCACCGAACTGGCAGAAATCGATTACCAGCGGGGATTCTCCGAAATCAACCGAGTGGACCAGATGCGTTCGATCACCATCTCCGCTGACCTCGATGAAACCAAGGCCAACGCGGACCTGATCATCGATGAACTTCAATTCAAATTCATGGAGCCCTGGAAAAAGGCATACCCCGCCGTCAGTTTTCGCTGGGAGGGACAGCGTGAACAAAGCCGCGATTCGGTCGGAAGCTTGATGCAAGGTTTTGCAATCGCGATCATGGCCATGTTCGTGTTGCTGGTCCTTCAATTCCGCAGCTACATCCAACCGTTACTGATTCTTGCGATTGTCCCCTTCGGAATGATCGGTGCTGTCTGGGGTCACGCGTTACTCGGAATGCCGCTCACTCTTTTCAGCATGTTCGGACTCGTCGCGCTATCTGGTGTTGTCATCAACGACTCGATTGTGTTGATTGACTTCATCAATTCACGAGTACGGGACGGCATTCCGATCCGGGATGCGCTTTTAGAGTCGGGCGAACGTCGCTTCCGCCCCATCATGCTCACCAGCATGACAACCATTGCGGGCCTGATTCCACTCATGCTGGAACGCTCCTTTCAGGCACAACTCCTGATCCCGATGGCTGCAAGTCTTGCTTTCGGCCTGGCCCTGGCTACGTTTCTCGTGCTGATTCTCGTACCCACGTTTTACTCCCTTTACATCAGTTTTCTCGAACTGATTGGCGTCTCGATCACGGAAGAAGCCGACTGAGTCAATCACGGTTAACGAACAGTCCTGCATCACGTTTCTGTTCAGTCCGATGCTTGGGACTGCCATCGAGAAATCGATTTAAGTAGCGACTCTTCGTGGCGATAAACGCATCCACAGAGGCGCGTCATCGCATGCCACGCGAAGACGACATACGGCAAGCCGAAACGATCGATCTGGCCCCAACAAGTCTAACAGATCGTCCGTAATTCTGACCAACGGCCCAGACAAACGGGTGTAAAGAGGTGAGCCAGTGTGCCAATAGCAAGCCGCTGGCACGGCACGCGGCAGACGAAGTTAAAGCACCCGTTCTACAGCCCGTGTGACGCCTTCCAGTAACCCTGAAACCACGGCATTCGCATCGTACTGGTAGTTTATCTGCGTGGGCTCTCCGTCAATCTTCATCCATGACGTCATCTGGAATGTTCAAGTTCGTGCTCACGGTCTGTACATCGTCGTGCTCATCAAGAGCTTCCAGCAGACGCAATACCCTTTTGGCAATACTTAATTCCACATCAACCATGGTCTGCGGCAAGCGAGTGACTTCCTTGACCTCCGTCACAAGTTCTGCTGTCTGAAGGGCTTCTTCCAATTTCTGAAACTGTTCGGGCGAGCAAGTGACTTGCAGTTTTCCGTCATCGGTGCTTTCAACGTCGTCACCTCCGTTCTCAAGAGCGACTTCCATGACGTTTTCTTCATCAACCGATGCACCATCGAAGATAAAAAGCCCTTTGCGTTGAAACAGGTAGGCAACACATCCGGATTTGCCAATTTCGCCTCCGAATTTGGCGAAAATCATACGCACTTCCGGGCCCGTTCGATTCCGGTTGTCAGTGAGAGTTTCACACATGACGGCGACCCCACCAGGACCATAGCCTTCATACAGAATCTCTTCGAGATCTCCTCCAGCCAGTTCACCCGTACCACGCTTGACAGCGCGAGCAATATTGTCCTTGGGCATGCTGACCGCTTTGGCATCATCAATCGCTTTCCGCAAGCGGAAATTTGTGTTGGGATCTCCGCCACCACTCTTAGCAGCAACGATGATTCCCTTGCTCAACTTGCTCCAGAGTTTTCCACGCTGGGCATCCACTCGTCCTTTGCGGTGCTGGATGTTGGCCCATTTTGAATGCCCTGCCATATCAGACCTTACGGATTGCTTTAAAGTTGGACCACTACGCAATCGCTTCCGCGAAAGTCGTCATGAAGATAAGAAAGATACAAGCACAACCCTGCAGTCTAACGCGGCTTGCGTTTGGTCAGCTTCCGATTGGTGGATTTCTTTGCACTCGCCTTTTTGGCTGATTTTGCCTTGGGGGGAGATTTCCTGCTGGTTGTTTTTTTCTTTGCAGGTGTAGCCTTCTTGGTAACCTTCTTGGCTGGTGTCGTCTTCTTGGCCGACACCGCTTTTTTGGCTGGCTTCTTGGCTGGTGTTTTCTTCTTAGAAGATACCGCTTTCTTGGCTGGTGTTTTCTTCTTCGCCGATACCGCTTTCTTGGCTGGTGTTTTCTTCTTCGCCGATACCGCTTTCTTGGCTGGTGTCTTCTTCTTAGACGATACCGCTTTCTTGGCAGGTTTCGACTTAGTACTGGCTTTCTTGACAGGCTTTTTCGCTGTGTCCTTTTTCGCTGTGTCCTTCTTGCCAGTGGCTGTTTTCTTGCCCGCTGCAGTTGGCGGGGTCTTTTTGGTTGGCTTTGCAACCGCTGGCTTCTTTGCTGCAGGCTTGGCGGGTTCCTTGGTTGCTGGTTTGAGAACCGGGGTTTCTTTCTTCGCCGACTCTTTTGCTCTCTTTTTCTTCGGTGGATTCCTGGCAGCTTCGAGGGCAGCCAGTGCCTCTGCCTCTGCTGCCACCTTCGCCGCCACCCTCTCTTCGACTTTTCGTTTTACTACACGTTTCTTGGCAGCTTTTTTGCTTGCCAACCATTCGTCAAGACGTTGGCTTGAACCTTTATTAACAGCATCCAGAAAAGCACGTGAGGCCTTATCCTTGGTGTTCTTGCTCAGCGCGATGGCAGCTTGGTGCAGGAGACCGGAGAACTCAATACCCCTGCTCTTGGGTATCGCCCGCTCCAACCCGGGTACCTTGCCAACCGACGCTTCTGGTTGGGATGCGATCTGGGTACTCAACATGACCACCATCGCCCAGAAGTCGACTGGAATTGAATGTCCCCCCAAGCCATGCTGCACCGTATAGCTAAGCACAAACGGAGTCATGTCGGGCATCTTATCGAACTTGTTGACCGCCTTGCCAAGATTCTCTTTTTTCAGATGATCCAGATCAAAAGTATAAAACTCTTCAAAAATAGCCTGCAGGTTGCTTTTCATTCGGCGTGCGGCAGTCATGGGCTCCGGCAGTCGTGACAACACCTGCGCCAATTCAGTCACCGTCGTGACACGCACTTCATTCCAGTCGTAAAACTCCTGCTCGCATTTGGCCATTCCCTCGTCAGCCAGATCGGCAGCTGCATCTTGGAGCAGGGATGCATAAAGCACATGCTCAAGGAGTGGACGAGCCGGTTGGGCTGGCAGCGGATTGTAGTGCTTCTTGAGGGCAGAATTAAGTTTGCCGATCAGGGTTGCACGCTTACTTGCAGACATCTTGTTTTGGCAGATCGAAGGTACTGATTGGTAGGATCGCTAGGCGATCACGATTGTGTTTGGTCACCCGAAAGTCCCGCAGGCGTCGATTTTTCGGTCGAGGTTTCCTCAGGCGAGGAGGGCTGGCTGACCTCAGACGAAGCATCCAGCTCATCTCCCATGTTGTCAACATCGTCGGGCGAGTCTTTTTCTTGCTTGATTTTCTCCAGAATCTCACCGACCAGCAGGGAGTGGTGAATCCCCTTATCGATGACAAACTGCAATCGCGGTGTGTAGCGTGCATCAATGCGAGAGGCGATCCGACTCTGCAGAAAACCTGCTGCATTCTGAAGCCCACGGAGAGAAAGTTGTTGCTGGGTCTCATCACCCATGATGCTGACCGCAACCTGGGCTTCTCGCATATCAGGATTGACCTTCACACCCACGACCGTCACATCTTGGACTCGCGGATCTCGCAATTCGGTCAGAATCGCAGCAGCAACAACCTCGCGGATTGCTTCAGCTGCTTTTAACAAACGTCGACTGGTCACAAAGGATTAATGGGTTTGGGATGAACTTGGATCACGATCCGACGACATGGCTGCGAATCGTGTGACTGGATAGGCGAGGACAGTAGGTCGGTTCTCTCACTCTTGATTTCCTGTTCTCTGCTTGGCTGGTCACGACTGCCTCGCAGTGCTATCCACTGGTTGCTTGCAGTGAATACCGGGACCCTTCAAACAGACGTTACCATCGAACTCAGCCGATCAGCTCTGCAGCTTTCGTTTATCAGCGTTGCGAGCCATACATCACATCCTGCGCTGCTTGTTCGATCGGTCTGGGTCCATTCATGCAGAGACGATCTAATCGAGCGTTCGGGCAAACTCTTCGATTCGATACGCCTCAAGCACATCATCTTGTTTCACATCATTAAAGCCTGACAGACGAATACCGCACTCCATGCCTCTCGGCACTTCTTTCACGTCTTCCTTGATTCTCTTTAACGAATGGAGAGGGTAATCGCCAATCGTTCTTCCATCGCGATTGACTCGGATACGACAACCACGGTGAATCGCCCCCTGCGCGACATAGCAACCGGCGATGCTTCCAACTCGGCTGATGGAGAACACCTGTTTGACTAGAGCTCTCCCCAATTCGACGACTCGCTCTTCCGGTTTCAGGCGGCCTTCAATCATTGCCCTGATGTCATCTGTCAGCTTGTAAATCACGTCGTAACGCCTGACCTCAACATTGCGTTCATCAGCCAACGAACGAGCCTGCTCATCTGGGATCACGTTGAACGCCGCAATCACAGCATCCGAAGCTGACGCCAGTGTCACGTCGGCGAGCGTGACGCCACCAACACTGCGTTGCAGGACACGAACCTCAACCTCGGGGTTGTCAAGCTTGCTCAGTTCTTTGTCGATTGCCTCAAGTGAGCCTTTGACATCAGCTCGCACGATTAAGTTCAACTTCGCTTTTTCTGCTTGCTGACCGAGACGTCCTTCCTGCAGCATTTCTTGGAAATTCTCGAATGAGACCTTGGTGGTCACACCTGAGAGATTCTCTTGGCTGCTTGCATGAGCACGACTGCTGGCAATTTCGCGTGCCTTGGTAATGTCGTCGAGCACGTGGAATCTCTCTCCAGCATCAGGTGCCTGATCGAATCCCATCACATTCACGGGAGTACTCGGACCTGCTTTTTCCAGCGTTTCGCCGGTAAGCGTATCCGACATGGCACGAACGCGACCGTGAGAAGAACCACAGACCAGCACATCACCGACACACAACGTGCCGTTTTGCACGATCAACTTGGCCACGACACCTCGGTCACCCTGTTGCTCAGACTCGAGACAAACACCTAACGCCGTACGATTTGGATTTGCCTTGTACTCATTCAACTCGGCAATCGTCAGCAGGGTTTCCAGCAACTCGTCCATGCCGATTCCCTTGATCGCACTGGTTGGCACGACCTCGACATCGCCGCCCCACTCGCTGGGCGTCAACTGATGTTCGGTCAACTGTGTCATCACACGGTTGGTATCGACCCCTTCGAGGTCAATCTTGTTCATCGCCACAACAATGGGCACATCGGCAGCCTTGGCATGGCTGATCGCCTCTTCTGTTTGAGGCATGATGCCGTCATCAGCAGCAATAACGAGCACAGCGATATCAGTGACATTCGCACCGCGTGCACGCATTTCAGTAAATGCCTCGTGCCCGGGCGTATCGACAAACGTGACACTCCGACCGTCTTTATCAACTTCATAGGCCCGAATGTGCTGAGTGATTCCACCCGCCTCTCCGCTGACCACATCGATGCCGATCAAATAGTCCAACAAACTTGTTTTTCCGTGGTCCACATGCCCCAGGAACGTGACAATTGGAGCTCGCGGCAGCAGAGAATCTGGAGCATCTTCCTGCTCTTCCAATCCGGAAATGAGCGAGTCTTCCAGAGTTTCAGACGCTTTGAGTTCGATGGAAAGATCCATCTCAGAAGCGATCGCCTCGGCCGCTTCCAAGTCAAGCTCTGAGTTAATATTCAACCCGACCTGCAATCCCATGCCCATCAAAGTGGCCAGCACCTTGCCGACCGGAACACCAGCCGCCTCGGAGAACGATCGAATCGTGCAGGGCAGCTCAAGCACCACGGCGTCCTTCCGCGGAGCCGCCGTGTTGACGCCTTTGCGGCGTTTCTGCTGATTGCGATACATCCGCCCGGTGCGACCGCTAAATCCACCGCCGCCCTGATCAACTGCGGCACGACCACGACCTTTTCCACGGGTCCGCTCTGCACGAGGGCTCGCCATGCCGGCCAATTTATTGCGAGGCTTGTCATCTTCGGCTCCGTCACCACGCTTTTTCTCGCCGGTGAATCCAGTTAGCCCAACGCCACGCTTAGCCGTAACCGCACGCTTCTTCTGCGTATCTTCCTTGGCCAGTTTTTCGAGCGGTGCTCGCATCCCTTGACGATGCCCGGCGATGACATCTTTGCTTAGCTTCACATCGGGTTTTTGAGCTTTCGGCTCACCACTGGCTAACTTACTCGGTTTCGGCTCAGCGACCTCCGGTAGTGACGCCATTTTGACGTTGATTCGGGGCTCGCGCCGCTTTGGTTTCGACGCGTCTGATTTTTTCTCTCCAGCGGCAACTGGACGGTCCAGCGAACGCATCTTGCTGCCGGCGATGGTTGAATCCCGCCTAACCGGGGCGACCGGGTCATTCCCGCCAGCACCCGATTTCCTCAACCCCATCCGGCTTTTGATTCGGCTTCCCAAAGACCCCGGCTTTGGCGGCTCCGGAGAAAGCGTGTCAGTTTCAGCAGTGGCTTTATCGTCACGCCCTGTCTCGATGGTCGCTCCCCCGTTGGCATCAGCAGACGGGTCAACCATGACAGGTGTCGTCGGTGCAGGAGTCGTCGGTGCAGGAGTCGTCGGTGCGGGAGTCGCAGGCTTGACCAATTTTTCCGGGGATTCTATCCCAGATCCACGGGCCGAACTTCGCCCAACCTTGATCGCTACATGCTTACGTTCGGAGGGTACTACGTCGCGGACAGCAACGGGAGCGGTCTTACTCGTCGGCGCAGCGGCCGGTTCGGGCTTACCAGCCCCAGAGATATGGTCGCGTACTTTCTGGGCCTCTTCGTCGGTGAGGCTAGCCAGCGCCGAACCTTTGCCGGTGATACCGACTTTCTTGACAAGATCCACAAGATCTTTGCTGTCAACTTTCAGTTCTTTTGCGAGCGCGTATATGCGTGCGGGCACGTGCGAAAATCCTGTCGATTCGTTTTAGGAACCCGCCGAGCGAATGTTGTAATTCGTTGAGTTTCGTACGGGAAAAAGCCCGATTCGCGGGCGGGTTCAATGGTCTGTATCTGATCACATACTGGTATTCCTCCATCGCCGCAGCGGGCCCGAAGACCTTCCACGTCGGGGATCATTCAACGATTCCCCAGATCCTTATCTGGTTCAACTGAGACATACGATAACGAAAAACCTCGTTCGCGCAGAGGTCTGCCGGGGTACTTTCCCTAGGAAACCCGGCAAGTTTTCGATTGAAACAACAGAGGACAGACGATTTCCAGCCTGAATCAGTCCTTCTCAGGGGCTAGTTCGGCTGCTTCGCCGGTATCACCAGCGTTTTCTGCTGACTCGGATTCCTCGGCTGCTGGTTCGGATTCCTCGGCTGCTGGCTCGGATTCCTCGGCTGCTGGCTCGGATTCCTCGGCTGCTGGCTCGGATTCCTCGGCTGCTGGCTCAGATTCTTCGGCTGCTGGCTCAGATTCTTCGGCTGCTGGCTCAGATTCCTCGGCTGCTGGCTCAGACTCCTCGGCTACACCCGGGCCGTCTGGCTCTGCCACCTCTATCGCTTCTGCTTCCGTGCTTGCCTCAGCACCCTCCGCGTTTTCCGCGTCTGCTTCGGTGGCCTCTGCCGCCGCTGCAGGTTCGGTGATACCGGCAGCTGCGGCCTCTTTCTGCAACTGCTCTCGCTCACGGCGGACACGTCGTTCCGCGGAAGCAGCGGCTTCAGCCTCCTCCGCCATTGTTTCAGCAACGTTGACGATTCTGTCGACATCTTCAGCCGACAATCCGGACATTTCCATGAACTGGTCCGGTTCAATCACAGACAGGTCGTCGTAGGATAAATACCCCTGCTCAACCAAACTTTGGGCGACTTCTTCGGTAACTCCATCAATGAGGCTGTAACCGGTGACCGCTCTCTCGATTTGAGCTTCGAGTTCGGAACCGGTCATGATCTCAATGTCCCAACCGCACAATTTACTTCCCAAGCGGACATTCTGACCACGCCGACCAATTGCAAGTGACAGTTGATCTTCCTGCACGAGCACGATGGCGCGGCCAATCATGTCGCAAAGCAAAACCTGCTCAACCTCAGCCGGCTGCAACGCATTTGGGATCAGCACCTCGGGATCATCGCTGTAACGGACCACGTCAATATGTTCTCCAGCCAGTTCTTCACGCACAGCCTTGATGCGACTGCCGCGATAGCCGACGCAGACTGCGATCGGGTCGATTTGGCTATCGACGCTGCTTACGGCCACCTTGCTGCGGTAACCCGGCTCGCGACTGATGGACTGGATGGAAATGATTTCCTCTCCAATCTCAGGTATTTCCTGCTCGAAAAGTCGCTGTACCAGTTGTGGTCGTGTTCGACTCAAGACCACACGCACACGGTTCCCGGTAGCCCGAACCTCGAACACAACCGCTCGTACCCGTTCTCCTGCGTGCAGGGATTCCCCTGGGATTTGCTCACTGCGGGGCAGGATCGCCTCAACGTTCCCAAGATTGACTGTGGCTACACCACCGTCAGCCCTCCCAATGATGCCACTCACGATGTCGCCAATCTGCTCGCGATATTCCAACATCAACGCGTCGCGTTCGGCTTCCTTGACCTTTTGAATGATCACTTGCTTGGCTGTCTGTGCCCCAATTCGGCCGATCTGATCCTCACCGAGTTGCTCGCCCGCAAGGACAGCGTGAATCCGCCCATTTTCGCGATCCAATTGAACCGTGATATCGGCATCTTCTCCGTATTGCCGCTTGGCAGCAGTCTGCAAAGCTGACTCAATGGCGATGAAAACCAGTTCCTTTTCAATGTTCTTCTCGCGGTGCAGAGAGTCAACGTATCGAAGGATATCTTGTGGATTCATATCGACATTGGTGAGTAAAAAGGACCGAACACCTAAAATGCACAAAAAAACTGCCCGAACCTTAGAAGGGCCCGGGCAAGCGATATGCACGTCGTTGCAGAGACCATATCTACACAGGACGTGGGTGTCAACCAAGACGCATTCGCACAACATGACCACGGTTCACTGAAGGGCAGCACAAAACAAGCTGCATCGACTTGGGCACCCACATCATCCCAAAATCAAGCCAAATATCAGCCCACCAGTCCACCAGCCTGACTTAGCACCGTGGGAACGTGCCAGACAAATCCATCCCAAGCCACCGATCATGCCTACAATCCAGTCACACAAACTCGAGAAGCCCTCATCACTTCGTTGCTTGTGCATGCACCGGCAGCCCACTCAACGTAAGGGGTGACCCTGAATCGATGACAAAGCAAACACCAGCAAGAAGCTCACCATGACTGCACCAAATGCAACCGTCTTGATTGCCGAGGACGATCCTGTTTTTCGCCGGGTGCTAGGTGTAGCGATCAGCAAACATGGCCTGAAGATCGAGTCTGTTGGCGACGGGCGTGCTGCCTACCAGCGAATCCAGCAGGGCGGCATCGACTTTCTTGTCCTGGATCACCAGATGCCTCTCTGTTCCGGGATCGAGTTGCTGGAACAATTGTCAGCGAGGGGTGAGGGGGAATGCGGCATCCCGCCAACGATTCTTTGCACGGCAAAAAGCCTCGAATTGGACCGCTCAGAGTTGATAGAACGATTCAAACTAATCGAAATTCTTCATAAACCGTTCAGCCCTAAGCGACTCGGTGATCTGATTCTGCAAAACCTCCCTTAATTGGGGAACTCAACAATTGGGGAACTCAACAATTGGGGAACTCAACAATTGGGGAACTCAACGATCGCCCTTCAAGAACTCACTCCTCTAATCTGGAAACGGGACTTACTTATCCCCGACACGCTTTTGTCGGTCTGGGTAAACTGGTAACTCCCTCACAAAAGCACAACCTGCCAGGAGTCCCAAGTGCAGCGTTCATTCACGTTCTTATTCGCAGGTGCCGTGGCATTGACCTGTGCCGTTTTGGCGATTTGCGATCCTCGATTACCAGTCACGGCTGCACCACCCGAGTTCGCAGATGGACCGGGCGTTACTGAGAAGCAACTGGATTTCTTTGAAACGCGAATTCGTCCCGTGCTGGTCGAACACTGCTATTCCTGCCACAACTCGGCCGATCTGCAGGAAGGTGATCTCGCTCTCGACGATCGCGAGGGAACCCGAGCAGGTGGCAGCGGGGGTGCGATCATCGTACCGGGCGATCCTGAAGCCAGTCGCTTGATCGACATTCTGAAACATGAGATTGATGGTCTCGAGATGCCCCAAGATGGACCACGACTCGAGAATGCTGTGATTACGGATTTCAAAAAGTGGATCGGCATGGGTGCTCCCGACCCACGCAACCAACCTCTCAGTTCAGAAGAACTTGCTGCCACCACCTCATGGGAAGCGGAACGTGAACGACGGAAACAATGGTGGAGTTTTCAACCCATCGTTGAGGTTGCAATTCCCGCCGGGAACGGTCACCCCGTTGATCAATTCATTCGATCAAAACTCTCAACCACCGAACTGCAACCTTCGCCACCAGCCGACCCCACCGTCCTTATCCGGCGACTCTTTATCACTCTGATCGGGTTGCCACCAACGCGTCAGGAACTGATCGACTGGCAAGCCCGCTATACGAATGACAAAACGCCGTCCGACGTCACGGACGCCTTGATCGACAGCCTGATGGGCAGTGTTCACTTTGGTGAACGATGGGCAAGACACTGGCTTGACTGGATTCGCTACGCAGAGTCTCACGGCAGTGAAGGTGACCCCGCAATCGACAACGCCTGGGTGTACCGAGACTATCTGATTCGCGCGATGAATGCTGACATTCCATACGACACACTTGTCCGCGAACACATCGCGGGTGACTTGCTAGCCCAGCCCCGCATCAATGCAGAACTGGGCATCAACGAGTCGATGATTGGGCCGTCGCATTGGCGAATGGTATTTCACGGGTTTGCACCCACCGATGCGTTGGATGAAAAGGTCCGGTTTATCGATGATCAGATCAATGTATTTTCCAAGGCTTTCCTTGGACTGACGATTTCCTGTGCCCGATGCCACAACCATAAATTCGATGCCATCAGTCAAAAAGATTACTACGCACTGTTTGGAATCCTCGCATCCTGCCGGCCTGCTCGGCAGGTCATTGATGTACCCGAAATCCAACAACACAACACAGCCGAGCTTGAGAAGCTAAAAACAAGGATCCGCCTAGCGATTGCCGACGACTGGCTAGCATCACTGGGAACACTGAGGCAACGTCTACGTGATTTCAAAGCCCCGAACGGACAACCGGCGGAATCTCTCTCGCAAACTCTGGAAAGTCTACGAAACTCAAAACAAAATCCATCGGTCCAGGATACTTGGAGTCGCCTCGTTAACGCGGAAACGCAGGCCAGCGAAAACACCAAAGATGACGCGTCGGGTAAATACTGGAAGTTTACAACTGGCAAGGCGATGGACGATTGGTACCGAAACGGCGTGGGCCTGCAGACCGATCCCAGTCCTGCCGGTGATTTTTCCGTACTGCCTCAAGGTGAGAACGCACTAAGAGCAATTTACCCTAGCGGAATTTACACACACTCCCTGTCGGCCAAACATGGAGGACGCCTGACTTCCCATGACTTCAAGGTCGCCGAAAATCAGGAAGTCTGGATCCATGCCATTGGTGAAGCAGGGGCAACGACACGCTACGTGATTGAAGATTACCCGAGGAACGGAACGGTCTATCCCGTCACCGCGCTGAAACCCACCTGGACATGGCATCGTTTCGACATGTCCTACTGGAAAGACGACGCGGCCCACCTTGAACTGGTGACTGGAAAAGATGCTCCGCTGTTAACAAAGAACGAAGATAGATCATGGTTCGGCGTTCGAGAGATAAGAATCACGAAGAAGGGTGGCCCCAACCCAAAAAACAAGCCTGAGTATCTGTCGGCCTTTCTGCCCGCAGCATCCAAGGTGCCGACTAGTTTTCAACAAGTCGAGGACATTCTTATCGAAGCGGTACGAAAAGCATTGGTCGCATGGAACCAAGGCTCACTGTCCGATTCGCAAGCCGATCTTCTCAACGAATGTGTCCGTCTGGGATTGCTTGCCAATGCGTTGGGCGAACTTCCGCAAACCGCCCCGCTGATCGCAATGTACCGCGATCTTGAGAACCAGATCACCGTCCCGACTCGCATTCCGGGACTCGACGAAACCCAAGGGCGAACACAAGCGTTATTCGTCCGCGGCAACCACAAACAGCCGGCGGAAACGGTTCCGAGAAGATTTCTCGAAGCATTCGATGAGACACCTTACCCTGAAACACAAAGCGGTCGCCTTCAGCTGGCGGACGATGTCCTCCGGGACGATAACCCGCTGACTCGCCGCGTCATCGTGAATCGAATCTGGCATCACCTGTTTGGAAAAGGCATTAGCCAGACACCTGACAATTTCGGCCGTCTGGGACGCCAACCAACCCACCCGGAACTCCTCGACTGGCTGGCCAACCGCTTTGAACAGGATGGCTGGTCATTAAAATCACTGATCCGCCTGATCGTGACCTCCGACACATGGCAACAAAGTTCGCTGCCATCCGAAAAATCCACCGACATCGACCCTGGTAACGAACTGCTTTCCCACGCAAACGTGCGACGCGCCGAAGCTGAGGTCATCCGTGACTCATTATTGGTAGCAAGTGGCAAACTCGATCGCCAAACGTTCGGAAGACCGGTCGGCGGCGGAACCCCGCGGCGAAGTGTTTACGTGCAGGTCATCCGCAATCGTCTTGACCCGCTGTTGCGTGTCTTTGACTTCCCGGAACCGTTTACCACCACGGGCCGTCGTGATGAGACAAACGTACCGGCTCAATTTCTCACGATGATGAACGACCCACAGATCAATGGTTACGCCAACGGTTTGGCAAATGACTTGAGTGACCCCGGGAAGAGTGAAACCACCGAAGCCCGCATCACGCGACTGTTTCAAACCCTCTTCAGTCGCCAGCCCAACGAACGGGAACTCGAGACGACGACACAATTTTTAGCCTCAAGCCTGGCAGCCGCAACAACTCAAATTGCCCACGTAACAGAACTGCAAGAGAAACTGACTGACATCGCATCGAAACGCGATGCCATTCTGTCACCCGTTCGCACAATCCTGATGGCAAAAGCGAAACAGCAAAACCCTACTGCAAGCGAAAACCTGAGGCCCATCGCTCGCTGGGAATTTGACACAGATCTTAGTGACACGCTTGGCAACCTGCATGGAACCGCAGTGGGAAATGCATTGGTAAAAGATGGCCACTTGGTCATCAAACGAGGTGGCTACATCACCACGTCACCATTGAAAAGCAACCTTACAGCCAAGACCCTGGAAGTTTGGGTAGCGGTCAGCGACCTCAATCAGAGCGGTGGTGGTGTGCTGACGATCCAGTCGCCCAATGGTATCGTATTCGATTCAATCGTATTCGGTGAAAAGGATCCACGACAATGGCTGGCTGGCAGCAATGGGTTCCGGCGAACAACACCCTTCTCGGGTCCCCAGGAAACATCGTCTCCTGATGAGTTTGTGCATGTCGCTATTTCTTACCATTCTGACGGCCGCATCATGGGATACAGAAATGGAAAAAGGTACGGCAAAACCTACACCACTGATAAACCTGTAGAATTCTCAGCGGGAAATGCGATCATCAGTTTTGGCATACGTCATTTGCCTGCTGGTGGAAATCGCATGTTCCACGGTCGCATCGACCGCGCCAAACTCTACGACCGTGCACTCAATGATGACGAAGTCGCTGCCAGCTATTCCCGATCTGGCAACTACGTTTCCCACCAACTGGTGCTGGACGCTCTACCTGCTGCACAGCGAACGACACTGGCAGCGTTGACAGCCTCTGATGCACAGATACGAAAAGAACTCTCCGATGCAGGTCCGTCACCCAATCCCCGCGGCGATCTTCAGGCTTGGACTGACTTGGCCAAAACCATGCTGACATTGAAGGAATTTATCTATGTCCGGTAACCGTTCATCACTCGTCAGTTCACGACGACGCATGCTTCAGCAAGTTTCCGCTGGTTTCGGTGGGATCGCATTGGCTGGATTGCTTTCCCAACAATCCAGCAGTGGCTCCGATGGCGATTCCAAAGCGGCGGGCAAGACTCACCATCTCGCCAAGGCCAAGCACGTCATTTTTTGTTACATGTCTGGAGGCGTCTCTCATGTCGATTCGTTCGATCCAAAACCGAAACTAAAAGAGCTTCATGGCAAATCGATGCCCGTCGATATTGAACGCACGCAGTTCAATAACAATGGCAATATCATGGCGAGCCCATTCAAATTCCAGCCATGGGGCGAAAGTGGCATTGAAATCAGCGACATATTCCCCAAGTTGGGAACAGAAGCGGATGAACTGGCAGTAATTCGATCTCTGACTTCACCCGTCAACGAACACGCGCAGGGCAATTTCCTGATGCACAGCGGATTCCCCTTCATGGGTCATCCGACAGCCGGTGCCTGGTGTAGTTACGGACTTGGCACTGCAAATGAGAACCTGCCTGCTTACGTCGTTCTTCAGAGCGGCGGTGCGGTCCCGCCGCATGGCGGCGTCGCTCTGTTTAGCAACGGATTCCTGCCGGCCCAGCATCAAGGATCGATTCTCAAAGCGGACAAGGAAGAAGCCATTCGCAACATTCGGGGTACTGACGGACTGCGAGCACAACAACGGCGACTGGATTTGGCACGCGTGCTGGATAACCAATTTCTTGAAACTGCATCGGATGACCCGCAAGTAGAGGCCGCGATTGCCAACTTCGAAACTGCTTTTCGAATGCAGACAGCTGTTCCTGAACTGTGTGACATCCGCGACGAAACAGCGGAAACAAAACAGCTTTATGGACTCGATTCCCAAGACGCAGATCTGGCCTCGTACGGACGTCAATGCCTGCTCGCTAGGCGACTTGTCCAACGTGGTGTTCGCTTCATCGAGCTCAGTTGCTTGACACGCGGAATTGGCGCTGGCGGTGCTGCCAATCCATGGGACCAACACAGCCAACTCGAGCAGGGCCACCGCGCCATGGCAACCCAGGTTGATCAACCAATCGCAGCACTCATCAAAGACCTGAGGCGTTGTGGATTACTGGACGAGACCCTGATTGTCTGGGCGGGTGAATTTGGACGCACGCCATTTTCCCAAGGCAGTAATGGACGAGACCATAACCCCTTTGGCTTTAGTTCTTGGCTCTGCGGCGGCGGCGTGAAGGGAGGCACTATCCATGGTGCGACGGATGAACTTGGTTACCACGCCGTGCAGGACAAATGCGAAATCTATGATGTGTGGGCGACCGTTCTGCACCAACTGGGAATCGATCATGAAAGATTGACGTACCGACATGGCGGACGCGATTTTCGATTGACTGATGTTCATGGAAACGTGCTGCAGAACCTATTGGCATGACCGGCCAATATCGATCCCAATACCTACCAACAGCCCCTGCCTGCCAAACCCCCGGATAATCCAGATGCACAAGCCATTGCTGCTGATATTCGCTCTTTTCGCATGCAACTCCTTCGCCCAGGAGCCTGACACCTCTCGCGCTGGCAACGACAAGGTTGCCGACATCATGCGTACCTTTGGTGGAAGAGGTGTGATGGCCGACGATTCCGAACCCACCCCGGCATCCGAAGCAGTCAAGCAATTCGACGTTCGAGAAGGTTTCAAACTGGAAGTCGCCGCCAGTGAACCACTGGTGGCACAACCGTTGTTCGTCAGTTGGGATTCACGAGGTCGCATGTGGGTCGTCCAATACCGACAATACCAATACCCTGCCGGATTGAAAGTCATCCGATTTGACCAGCACCTTCGTGCCGTGTTTGACAAAGTTCCTGACCCTCCACCGTTGGGAACACCAGGGTTGGACAAGATCACGGTGCATGAAGACACCGATGGTGATGGCAGGTACGACAAACACAAAGAAGTCATCTCGAATCTGAACATTGCGACATCGGTCCAGGTTGGGAACGGTGGCATCTGGGTTCTGAATCCCCCGTACTTGCTACGTTACCCCGATGCGGATCGGGATGACGTTCCCGATGGTGACCCGGAAGTGCACCTGTCAGGTTTTGGTCTTCAGGACACACACTCAGTCGCCAACAGTTTGCTGTGGGGACCCGATGGTTGGCTGTACGGTTGCAACGGCAGCACGACCGTTGGGGATGTCAGCTCAACTGTCACCAAAGGTGTTCGTTTTCAAGGTCAGTGCGTGTGGCGCTACCATCCGAAAAGTCGAGTGTTCGAAATTTACGCAGAGGGTGGCGGCAATACGTTCAGTCTGGACATCGATTCCAAAGGTCGAGTGTTCACAGGCACCAATGGTGGAAACACACGAGGCTGGTACTTTCCCCAAGGCAGCTACTCAGCAAAGAACTGGGGAAAACATGGCCCCCTGACCAACCCTCATGCCTTTGGGTTCTTTCCACCAATGAAATTCGAAGGTGACGGTCGCCGCTTTCCCCAAGCGTTCTGCATTTACGAGGGCGGAGCGTATCCGGAGGGATTCGATGGCTCGATCATTGCCCCCAACGCACTTCACAATTTGGTCTGGCACAGCCAACGCCTGCCGGACGGTTCGACTTATCGCACGGTCGATCAACCGAACCTGTTGACGACTGCCGACCGCTGGTTTCGACCAGTTCATGCGGGAGTCGGACCTGAGGGAGCCGTCTATGTGGCTGACTGGTACGACACCCGCCTCAGCCACGTCAGCCCCGTTGATGATTGGCACAAAGAAAGTGGTCGCGTCTATCGTGTGATTCCGAACGGCGGTCTCACTGCCTACGGCGAGGGCGACTTGCATGAGCGTGACACAATTGACCTGATCGCCTGCCTGAATCATCCCAACAAATGGGTGCGGCAGCGGGCAACGCTGGAACTTGGTTGGCGTGGTGACGCAACTGCAGTCCAGACGCTGATCCCTTTGATAGAGAAGGGATCCCTCGAGGCGTTGTGGGCAATCAACCTGCTGAATGAACTGTCGGATGAGCGGGCTGAAAAATGGTTGCAGAGCCCACATGCCGACATCCGCCGTTGGGTCACTCGATTACTGGGCGACCAGCATCGGTCCCACGAATCTCTGGTCAACGTCGCGCAAAATGAACCAAACGTGCAGGTCCGCAGCCAACTCGCTGCCACTGCCAAGCGAGTCGATGCCAAAGTTGCCTTGCCGATCATCCGAGCTCTACTGGCAAATGATGCTGACACAACAGATCCACACATGCCGCTGATGATCTGGTGGGCCATCGAATCCCATTCAGATGCTTGGACAGAAATCGAGGCAATGCTTAGGGATCAGAGGGTATGGAATCTGCCAATTTTCCGGGATCACATCGCCAGTCGCCTGATGCAGCGCTACGCCGCCGGGGGAAGCCCCTCAGAACTGCAACACTGTGCTGAACTACTCGCGATAGCTCCCGTCAAAGCAGACCGCGATCGACTGATGACCGGTCTCAACCGCGCGTTCCAAGGCCAATCATTACCGACGCTCCCCAAAAGCCTCGAGGCCGCCCTGATTACTTATCAGTCAAGTCTGGGAGACTCGGGGCTCGTACTTGGTATCCGACAGGGACAAGCCGACGCGACTGACAAAGCGGTTGCCGCACTGCGCAACAGTTCAACGGAACTGGGCATACAGATTGAAATCGCGAAGACATTGGGGGAAGTCAAATACCCAGCCGCTGTACCGACGCTACTGCGACTGGCGACAGGCCAATACACTTCAGAGCCTGCCTTGCAACGAGTCGCCATGCGGTCACTGACGCAGTATGACGATGCTTCGATTCCCAAAACGCTGGTGTCCGCATTTGGCAGCCGGATTTCCGGAGAACACGGGCTCAGAGCGACTGCCTGTCGCACGCTGGCAAGCCGCCCTGCATGGGCCAATGTCCTGTTAGCAGAATTGAACGCCTGGCGGTTGCGACGTGACCAGATACCTGCCGACGTGATACAACAATTACGAACCTACGAGGACGCCGAGATAGTGGCTCGCGTGGAACAGGCATTCGGAAAAGCTATTGATTCCGCACCTGAAAAAATCGCCGAGATGAAACGCCTGCGAAAAGTCCTGACGGCCAACCCGGGTGATCATGACAAAGGCAAGGCTCATTTTACGAAACGCTGCGGGAACTGCCACCAACTCTTTGGTGAAGGAAAAAAAGTGGGGCCGCCACTCGATGGTTATGAACGAGGAAACTTGACCTTCTGGCTAAATTCAATCGTCGACCCAAGCCTTGAAATTCGTGAAGGTTTTCAGTCCTATCTGGTCCTGACCAACGACGGTCGAGTCCTCAATGGAATGATCGCAGCCCAGGATCCTAAAACAGTCACGCTTCGAAACGCTGACAATCAGCTGTCGGTAATCAGCCGTGACAACATCGAAACACTCAAGGCGATTCGCACCTCGCTGATGCCAATCGATGTACTCAAAGACATGAAACCGAATGAACTGCGTGACCTGTTCGCCTATTTATCGCTGGGAGCAACGAAATGACCGACCAACCATTCTCAAAAAACCATCCCAACCGGCGGCGATTCATGGGGGTGGCCGCTGCAATGGCTGCTAGCCCCTTGGTGACACAAGTCAAAACGGGACAGGCCGCCGATTCAAAACCAATCGGCAAGAATCCCCTCTGCGTATTTACCAAACCGTTCAATTCGCTTTCGTTTGACGAACTTGCGGACCGCATTGCCGAATTGGGATTCGATGGAATCGAAGCCCCCATTCGAAGCGGGGGTCATGTTGAACCCGAACAGGTAGAACAGAAACTGCCGGAATTGGTCGAAGCTCTCAAGAAACGCGATCTCGAAATCACGGTCCTGACCTCGGATGTCAACGATCCTGACGATCCGTTGACGACACGCGTATTGAGAACCGCCGCAACGCTGGGCATCAAACGCTATCGGATGAAGTATTACAAATACGACCTCAATGAAAGTGTCCTTGCCCAAATTGAAGCATGGCGACCAAAACTCAAACAACTGGCCGCGATGAATCATGACTTCGGTCTGACCGGCGTCTACCAAAACCATGCTGGCATTAATTACCTCGGAGCTCCGCTGTGGGACCTTCGACTTGCGTTGCAGGACATCGACCCCGGTGACATCGGCGTTGCCTACGACATTCGCCATGCAACAGCAGAAGCGGGTATGAGTTGGCCAGTCACATTCAACATGATCCAGCCATCGATCGATACCGTTTACATCAAAGACTTTGAATGGAAAGAGGGCAACAAGCCCACCAACGTCCCTCTGGGCAGTGGCCGCATCGATCCAAAGTTCTTCAAGATGCTCGGGGCCAGCGGGTTCTCGGGGCCAATCTCACTGCACGAAGAATACCTTGACCACCGCAAGCCAGATCTGGTTCCCCAGCATCTTGCGGCCATCAAAGCAGACCTGGCAACGCTCCGCACCATGCTGGCATCCGACTGACGCAACGCAGTAATCTCGCAGCGAGACCTGATGACACCTCAAACCCCGGCAACGATCGAATGAAATGTTTGTTCACAGTCTTTTTGGCTTCACTGTTGGGCGTGCCTGCTCTCAGCAGTCTTGCCCAGGAACCCTCGACTTCCAAACAGATCTTTGTCTGGCCTGATCTGGCTCCTGGAGAAACGGAACGAACCACCGGCACCCAATTACCGATGCGGGCTGTGGACAAACCTCCGATCATTCGTATCGAGAAGATCAGGCGTCCACCGATGGACGTCTACCCCGCTACCAAGAATCCGAACGGTGCGGCCGTCTTGATTCTGCCGGGTGGAGGCTTCGGCAGAGTAGTGCCGAATCTTGAGGGTTCTGAAGCTGCGGAATGGCTCTGCGAAATGGGCGTCACCTGTTTCGTGCTGAACTACCGCACTCGTCTGCCCAACAATGCTGAGGAACCGGGTTGGAAACGTCCTCTGCAAGATGCTCAACGAGCGATGCGATGGATTCGCGCCAATGCAGAGAAATGGAATCTGGATCGTGATCAAATTGGTCTACTGGCCTTTTCTGCCGGTGGACAAGTGGGTGCGATTTTGATCACGGATGAAAATGCGTCCTATGAGCCGATCGACAAAGTTGACGAACAGTCATTCCGTCCCGACTTTGCGATGTTGGTTTATCCATGGAACATGTACGACAAAAAGACGGACAAATTGATGCCGGTCATCAAGGTCACCGGGAACACTCCTCCATCGTTCATCATCCACACCCATGACGACGGCTCGACATCACTTGGCAGCGTGCTGCTGTATGCAGACATGAAACGACAAAAAGTACCGGCCGAACTGCACGTTTACGAAAACGGGGGTCATGGCTACGGAACGAGAGACCGTCCCAATTCGAACATCGGATCATGGACCGACCGAGCGACCGATTGGTTGCAGCGAAGGCTGCCGCACTGAGAGTAGAGCAATGTTTTCAAAACGTTACCCATCTACTGTTTCCTCGCCTCCTATGCTGGTTAGCCCAAGTGAAAGCTTGAGTGTCGGTGAACGTGGTCGATTAAAAATTACTTATGCGGCTCAGGATAACGAGCCAGCATGCGTTACTGCCACCAAGACAACAAGCCATGCATTCGGTCGCCTTTGCCGATCAACAAGCAGAGTGTGTAGAGCAAACACCTTGTTGATCACGGGGATTCTGCCAGCCCTATTCACCATGGTTTTACTCAGCGCTACCCATGCTCTTGCTCAAAACCAGTGGCAACAGCGTCAAGACATGCCGGTGGGAAAGTGGGAGGCTGGCACAGTCGTTCTGGACGATCAACTGTACTTCTTTGGAGGTTACACGGCGGGAGTGAAGTCGAGCAAACGTTGTGATGTGTTTGACCCGGAAGCTAAGAGTTGGAGACGGCTCCAGGATTTGCCCAGTGCCATAACTCATATGAACATGGTGCTTGATGGCCGAACCGTATGGTTTGCCGGTGGTTTCAAGGACGGTTACAAAGGGCACACCATTGCCGAAGTGTGGAGCTACGACATTGACAAAGACCGCTTCACTGCAGCCCCTCTGCTGCCGGAAACACGCGGTGGAGGCGGTCTCGCGTTGGTGGACCGCAAACTGCACTACATGGGAGGCGTCAAGGCGGATCGGGACACGGATGCTGAAGATCACTGGGTGCTCGACCTCGACAAATGGGCCAAGGGTGCAGCACGATGGGAAAATGCTGCTCCACTACCAGCGCCTCGCAACCAGTTCTCTACAGTTACTCTCGACGGAAAAATTTATGTGATCGGCGGTCAATTACATCACGACAGCGTTCAGATCGATCAAGCGCGAGTCGATATTTATGATCCGAAGACAGACTCGTTTTCTCGCGGTCCACAACTTCCCAAAGGACATTCCCACTCCGAAGGAGGATCATTTACAAACGGTGGCCGGATCTATATTGTCGGCGGCCACACAACACCAGAAGGCGGCAGAAAACAAATCGATGCTGATATCTTGGCACTCGCTCCGGGTAGCGCATGGGAGGTAGTCGGCAAGCTGCCCATGCCTCTTTCGTCGCCTGTCGCCGCTATCATTCGGGGCAAACTCTTTGTCGCCGGCGGCTCCCCAAACGGAGCAAGTGTGCAGGGGAAAATGTGGGTGCGAGACTCGCCATGACCAGGTGCAATCGATTAGGGTTCGATGCCAGATCGTGAACACTCAACAAGTTGTTCAGAAAACGAACTGCCGACACAGGTCCGAATCCCGGCAATAGACGACTGGCAACGCCAATGGCACCACGACCGATTCTTGACCGGGATAACCTACAGATAGTCTGCCATCAAAACCTTTCGCCCTGAATCGACCGAAGCTTCAGCAGCCAAGCACATCGCTACAGACCACCGACCGTCTGCTGCTGAACAGTGCAGGGGAACGTCTTTCCGAATCGCATCCGCCATCCGCGAGATCTGATCTTCCAACTCGAATAGTTCACCGGTCGGTTTTTCGATGGGAACATTGACCACCTCGTCACCATTGAAAGCACGCAGAGCAAAGGTCGGGTGTCGCGTGCGGTCCATCGCGCCACTCCAGGATGCCCAAAGGGCTCCGCTGGTGCCGGTCACTTTGATTGTCTGATGATGTTCAAAGGCAGCAAGTGTTTGTGAAACGACTGCATAGGCGCCACCCGTGAAATGCATAATTGCACTGAAA
Source organism: Rubripirellula sp. (assembly GCA_028823035.1). Classification (GTDB taxonomy): domain Bacteria; phylum Planctomycetota; class Planctomycetia; order Pirellulales; family Pirellulaceae; genus Rubripirellula. Next base: position 6,157 of record JAPKCI010000008.1, on the reverse strand, counting down.
TTGTCGTGCAATTCAGGGTGATCTTTCTGACGCGAATTAGCGGTGGCGTAAATGCTCTCGGGTTGTCCAGAAGCCTCGAGATACCAACGGGCAAGATCAAAGAAATGGATTGGTTCTTCGAGGATCCAACTGCCCACCCGATCAATGTCATATCGCCAACCGTCGGCCCCCTGACGGTAAGGGTTTCGCGACAACTCGACCAAGGCATAGAGGGGGTCCCCGATAAATCCTTCATCGATCATTGATTTTGCCTTGCCCCACATCGAAGACAAACGCAATTCATGCCCCACTGCAAACAGACATTTCTTTTCAGTGGCAACCCGGATCATGTCATCGCACTCGTCCAGAGAAACCCCCATCGGCTTTTCCAACAACAAGTGCTTTCCTGATCCGAGCACAGCCATGGCGACCTCGTGATGCAGGTGGCTCGGAACCACGACATCAACGAAATCCAGATCATCCCGCTCAACCAGTTTGTGAAAGTCGTTGTAAACTTCCGCATCCGGGTACGCTTCTTTGGCAGCCCCGACTGATGCATCGCTGCGAGCAGCGATGGCGACAAGATCGACTCCTTCGGTCACCTTGATTGCATTGGCATGATGTTGCCCCCAAGCGCCGAAGCCAACCAATCCTGCTCGTACTCTTTCATCACTCATCGGCAGCAACTTCCTTTACCCAAATATTGCGGAACTTAAGTGGATCCCCATCATGCTGCAAGCCTATCGGCCCAGTCTTGGGCAGGTCGGGCAGTGGTTCCGTCTGCAGAACCAGACGACCGTTGAGATTCACGGACATCCGATCATTTTGTAACCGGATTCGAAAAATGTTCCAATCACCCAACGGACGATCAGCATTTTCAAACGGCAGGCAGGATTGTCGCAATTTGACCGGAAAATTGCGATTCGTGCGGTAGCCATTTACCTCGCCCGAGCCCAAATCTTGGCTCCAGATATTGGCCTGACAGGGAAAGTGACCGCGAAAATAGATACCGCTGTCACCGGCATCCAAATGAGGACGGGTGATGCGTTTGCCCGCCAAGTCCCGTAAAAAGTCGCCGTTCCAAAGAACGATCGGATGCTCTTTCATTTTCGGCTCGGCTGACAGACACCATTCGACATAGTGTTCAACTTCGCCAAATGACTCTCGGGTCCAAAGACTCTTGTCAAAATTACTGCGTTGCTCGGCTTGCCCATCGTAATGCAGCACACCCTCGTTCACGGTCCAGTGTCGCCGGTGCCCTGGTTCGACCCGCCACTGCGACAAACTTTCACCTGTGAACAGAGTGCGAAAACCGGCCTCTCGCAGTGTTTGCGGGGACAGGAAATTGCCATTCTCTTGCCGGGTGGTTTCGGTCTGTTGCGAGAAACACAACGGTAAATGCAGACCAGGCAAAACCACCAAAAAAACGAACCATCTCATCGAGATAACCAAACCTTTGCATTATGGGGGTTCATCAATCGTTCCACCAATCAATGTGGATAGTCTAACAACAAGTTTTGAGCGGGATCTGTTCAACAAATCATTGTTCCAATGACTCGATAGCCCCGCGATCCGTTACATTATTGCGGAAGTCTGACGCTTCAATAGCTCACATTGGTGAACACAAAGCTACCCATCACAGGAGATACCGTCATCGAACAGGAAATGATCCAACTTGCCAGCGGACAGCAGGTACCCTCGGTGGGACTCGGACTGTGGAAAATTGAGCAGGATGCCACAGCACAGGTCGTGCAGCAAGCAATTGACTGCGGGTACAGGCACTTCGACAGCGCGTGTGATTACGGCAACGAGGTGCAAACCGGCGAGGGACTTGCTGCGTCATTGTCAAAGGGCATTGTGAAACGCGAAGACCTTTGGATCACATCCAAATTGTGGAATACTTACCATCGCAAGGAACACGTTCGACCAGCGTTGGAAAAGTCACTGCATGACCTGCAACTCGACTACCTTGATCTTTATCTGGTGCATTTCCCGATCGCTCAGAATTACGTGCCGATCGAAGAACGGTATCCACCAGGCTGGTTCACTGATCCTGAGGCGGCGTATCCTGTTGTCGAGGCCGATCGCGTTCCGATCATCGAAACATGGCGAGCGATGGAAGATTTGGTACAGACCGGACTGGTCAAGGAAATCGGCGTCTGTAATTTCGGTTGTTCGCTGCTTCGGGATCTGATGAATCAGGCCGAGATCCCGCCAGCAATGCTGCAAATCGAGATGCACCCTTATTTAACACAGGAAAAACTGACCCGCTTCTGTCATGAATCCAACATCGGCGTGACAGCTTTTTCGCCGCTTGGTGCGCAGTCCTACTTTCAACTGAACATGGCCGAAGACGACGAATCGCTGCTAAAGCATGACTTGATCAAAGGCATGGCAGCACAGCACGAGCGTTCGCCCGCACAGATCCTGCTGCGCTGGGGTGTTCAGCGTGGAACCTCAGTGGTCCCCAAGACGGCGAATATTGACCGTCTGAGAGAGAACATGGCCGTCTACGATTTTTCGCTGAGCGACGAAGACATGTCAGCCATCGCTGGCTTGAATCGGGATCGAAGATTCAATGACCCTGGCGACTTCTGCGAATCGGCATTCAACACGTTCCTTCCGATTTATGAATGATTGCGATTAATTCCATGAACACCTTTCAGGCGATTGAGACCGCTGTCGAGAAGCAACAGCAACACGGTGAAACGGTCTTTCCCTATGCATTTGTAGGTGGCGATGCAACTGCTTCGCTGCCGGGTGCCATTTCATGGGTCAATGAACAGCGTGAAGAACTGTTGAGCCTGACCAATCGGCATGGTGCGGTCCTACTCCGTGACTTTCCCGTAACCGATGCGAATGACTTTGATGCGGTAGTCTCGGCACTGGGACTCACAAACTTTCCGTACGAGCAATCCCTTTCCAATGCAGTTCGCATCAATCGGACTGAGAGGGTGTTTTCGGCCAATGAAGCGCCACCTGAAGTGCAAATTTTCTTTCATCATGAAATGGCTCAGACACCGCTTTATCCACGCTGGATTTTTTTCAGCTGCGAAGTGGCTGCAGAGCGTGGTGGGGCAACCCCATTGTGCCGTTCGGATGTCCTTTACGAACGTCTCTTGGCAGACCGACCTGCGTTCGCCAACGCCTGTGAAGAGACAGGTCTGATGTACACGAACGTGATGCCCGATTTCGACGATGCCAACTCTGGCATGGGACGAAGTTGGCGCAGCACATTGGGAGTTGATTGCAGAGAAGCTGCCGAACAACGACTCGCTGAATTGAATTATGCGTGGGAATGGCAGAATGACGGTTGCCTGAAAGCGACCACCCCTCCGCTTCCAGCCGTGGCCGATGCATCCGGTGGCCGAAAGGTTTTTTTCAATCAGTTGATTGCCGCGTTCTGCGGATGGAAAGATGACAGAAACGATCCTTCCAAGTCCATCCGCCACGGCGACGGAACACCACTCGATACTGAAGCAGTGCTGGCCGCTACCGAAATGGCAGAGGAACTGTCATTTGACCTGGAGTGGCAAGTCGGGGATGTGGCGTTGATTGACAATACAATCGCCATGCATGCGAGAAGACCTTTCCAAGGTCGCCGCAAAGTTGTGGCATCACTCGCCGAGATGCAAAGGCAGGTGTTCCCGGCCAAATGTTAACGAGCCATTGCCTCATTGCCAATTAGGAATTGGCACGTTCTTTCCCGTCCTTCCACCTCCTGACAAACAGACCTACCCATGAGCACCGACGAATCAAAACTGAAGTGGTACGAAGGGATTACCAAATATCAATGGCTTGTGCTGCTGATCGCGTCTCTGGGATGGATCTTTGACGTTTTTGAGGGCCAGATTTTTGTCGCCTCGATGCGGGAAGCGATGCCAGATCTACTGGGAGTTCAACCCGACGACCAGTCGGTAAGCGCCTGGAACAACATCGCCTTCGGGTTTTTCCTGCTCGGTGGTGCGGTGGGAGGCGTCTTCTTTGGTGTCGTGAGTGATCGCATCGGTCGTTCGAAAACCATGATTTACACGATACTGTTTTATTCTCTGTTCACCTGCCTGAGTGCGTTCGCACAGGATCCCTGGCAAATGGTGCTGCTGCGTTTTCTGGTTGCTATGGGAGTGGGAGGTGAATGGGCAGTTGCATCGGCAATGGTGGCTGAGGTCATGCCGACCCGATCCCGTCCCGTGATGAGTTCCATCTTTCACGCATCCAGTGTTTTCGGCACGTTGCTGGCTGCTGCAACCATCGCCATGTTGATTGGCAATCAGGAACTTAACGAACAGTTGATAGCGGATGGCTGGGACCCCTGGCGTATCGGATTCGCCATCGGTGTTTTCCCCGCACTGCTGACAGTTTGGATTCGCTTGAAATTACGCGAACCTGATTCGTGGCAGAAAGCCAAAGCGCGTGCCGCGACTGACCCCAGCCAAGCCCCTGGTCGATTGATGGATTTGTTTTCACAACAAAACCTCAGAGCGACACTCGTTGGTGTTTCGCTGGCAACGATCGGCTTGGTGACTTTTTGGGGAATCCATATTTACGGAAAAAATGCATTGCTGCGGCGGGCGCAAGAGGACGTGCTTGTGGAGGCCAGCCTGACTGAACCTGTCGCAAGTGCGACCGTAGAGGAAAAGGAATCCTATCAAAGTGCCAAGGATGTGGTTCTCGAAGAGAATAAGTCCAGAATCAAGCAAGCGGAAATGCTTAGCATGACTCTGAACACAATTGGGGGAGGCTTGGGCCTCCTGATGTTCGGCTGGATTTCTAACAAACTCGGCCGAAGGGGTGCGTTCATTTTTTACCAGGTAATTGCCTTCGGCATGGTGTTGTTGATGTTCTGGTACCTGCTTCCCAACAAGGCCTCACCGACCGTGCTAGCCATCACGTTACCGATTTTTGGATTCTTTACTCTGGGGATGCACGCCGGATACGCAGTCTATTTCCCCGAACTTTATCCAACCCGTCTGCGGGGAACCGGAGCAGGATTCTGTTTCAACATGGGCCGACTTGGTACTGCAGCAGCTTTTCTAATTTTCGGGTTTGCGGTCAAGATCGCACCTGAATCGCAGGCTCTGCTTTTGTCTCCTTTGTATCTGCTCGGTGCGGTAGTTGTCCTGTTTGGTAAAGAAACCCGCGGTGAGGAGCTTCCCGAGTAGTGGAGATTGACCTCGCTTTACTCGGAATCCTTGCAGCGATCGCATTTTTTGCCGGGTTCATTCATAGTGCGATTGGATTTGGTTTTGGTATCGTCGCAATCTCGCTGCTGCCATTTTTTGTCGATGGCCGTTCTGCCCATGTCATCGTTTCGGTCAGCAGCGTTCCGATGCTGATGATGGCAGCGTGGGCCTACCGTGATGGAGTCGACTGGAAATCGCTCCGCCCAGCTCTGCTGGGAGCTGCCATTTTTTTGCCTCTGGGTTTCGCCCTGTTCGAATGGCTTCCCCTCGACTGGTTGGTGCGTGGCACGGGACTCGGAATCCTCGGTATGGTCTGGATGAGCCTGCGGAAACATGAGCCAAAGTCTGCATCAGACAGACAGACCGCTGCCTGCTTTTTTGCTGGGGCAGCCGGTGGATTCCTGGCTGGTGCCGTCAGCATTGCCGGGCCACCGGTGGCAGCCTTTGGTCTAAAACAGGATTGGAGCCAGAACCGTTTCAAAGCCTTTGTCACCCAGTGCCTGCTGATCATCGCCTTCTACAAGGTTGGCTTATTGATTCTGCGAGAACACGTAACCGTCGATTTCGGGTGGTCCATCACGTTAATTGCGGCGGTCTCGATCCTGGGCGTGCAGGCTGGTGTGCTGGCAAGTCGTCGAATCTCACCGACACGCTTCAAGCGACTCGTCGCAGTCGCGTTAGTAAGTGTGTCCTGCCTCATGATGTACCGGGGACAACCCGAACAAGATCAGGTCATACCCGATCCCAAATCCGTGCATTCCCTAACGCCGAAGACCGGCATCCCGGAATAGATCAGTCACTCGCACGAACTGCTGACCGAGAGCCACCACTTTGCTGACCGACTCGCACACCATCCTCTTGCCGAGTCGCTGACGTTGGAGTCCCCCTGATTCGAGTCAATATCATCTCCGTTACAACCCGGCATTCACTGGCTCCGGCATTCACTGGCTCTGGGGTTCACTGGCTCTGGGGTTCACTGGCTCTGGGGTTCACTG
>JAPKCI010000094.1 GCA_028823035.1 Rubripirellula sp. | reverse complement strand
TAATCTTTTGTTAAGATGTCCATCTGCCCTTTTCGAAAATCCCAACGATGAAAATTCAAGCGACTGGCTAATCTTGTGAGCCAAATCGGAATTGCAACCAACCTGCAAAAGGTACGAACTGATCCAAGTGGATGATTGCGACCCCGACGAGGTGCCGGGCGGAGCGTTGGTTAGTCGCTGAAATAACAGCCTACTAAGTCCCTCAGGTGATGGGCGATGCAACCTTGGTGATCACCTGCCCGCTTCGTCCTACGCTACGCAACCTCGGTCGCGTAGGACGAAGCGGGCACGCCTGGGAGTAATACCCGGTTTGCTCAATTAAGCGAAAATTCTGCAATCCAGCAGGCGTTAGTCATTTCCAGAGAACGCTGACCAAAACGGCCGCCTTCCTCTGTAAATTTTCAAGGCGTCGCCACAGTCCATCTGTCAGCCTCGCCTTCCACGCCCGGATGCCGTTGCGTGGGTACTGGTCTTTGAATTGTAGGCCGGTGGAGATAGGCGGCACTGTGTCTTGGCAATACGGCAGCTTTCCCCTCGAACCACAACAACAATCACGATTTTGTGGAGCCGGGATTCCGCCTCCACGTTTGCCTCTTTTCTTGGCACCCATGTATGTGGAAAGGCGTTGTATCAACTTTGCTCACCGCTATTCTACCTGGGCCTATATCACCTCGTGTAGTGCATCTCGATGTCGCTGATTGAAACCGGCAGCGAGGTAGAGAAAAGGCAGCCTGCAAGATCCAATGCCACGTTGGCTCACCATCCATAGCGAGATTGCTCATCTAGCGAGGCTCGCAATGGTTCATGCGTCATGGTTCAAACGCTATGGTTCAAACGCTATGGATCATGCGCAACGGTTGATGGTCAATAGTTGATGGTTCGTGGTCAATGGTTCGTGTTCAAACGGACAATGGTCGCACGGACAATGGTCAGGCCTGGCACACTGCGGCTGAGTGCAGGCGTCGTTGTTCACAGCGACGCTCTGTTCCTCAACATTCATGGGGAAGTTCAGATTCATTTCCTTGTCGGCAGTATGCCATCCAAGTTACTCATTAGGCTTGCTTTGATCATGACAAGTTCTCTACGAGCTGTTTGACGACGTTACCGGACACGTCGGTGAGTCGGAAGTCTCGGCCCTGGAAGCGGTAGGTCAATCTTTTGTGGTCCAGACCGAACAGATGCAAAATCGTCGCGTGCATATCGTGGACGTGGACGGGATCTTTGGCAACGCTCCAGCCAATTTCGTCAGTTTCTCCGATGACCTGGCCGCCTTTCACGCCGCCTCCAGCCAGCCACATACTGAATGAATACGGATGATGGTCGCGGCCCGTGATTTTCTTGTAGTTGGCTCGGTTCTCACCGAGCGGAGTGCGACCAAATTCGCCCCCCCAGACCACCAGCGTTTCGTCCAACAGCCCACGACGCTTCAGGTCTTTGAGTAGCGCTGCGACAGGTTGGTCGGAAATCTGCGTGTTGCGTTTTAGACCATTGTCCAGGTTACTGTGATGATCCCATGTCGACAGAAAGAGTGTCACGAATCGCACGCCACGTTCGATCATGCGCCGCGCCAGTAGACAGTTTCGCGCGTAGGAACCGAAAAATCCGGACTTGTCTGATGCTTCTTCACGAGTCACGCCATACTCGTCGAGCGTCATCATGGACTCGCCTGACAAGTCAAGTAATTCCGGGGCCGTTTGCTGCATTCGAAAGGCAAGTTCATAAGCCTGTATGCGACTGGCCACTTCCGGATTTCCAACAACGTTCAAGCGGAGCCGATTCAAATCGTTGATTGCCTGCAGACTTCGTGCCTGAACAGGGCGTGAGATACCGGGTGGATTGGCCAAATTCAGGACCGGACTTCCCTGGTTGCGGAACAGCGTGCCCGCATACTGCGACGGCAAAAATCCGCTCGACCAGCTCGATGCACCGCCAGGAAGACCACGCCCCAAAGTTGCCAGAACGACGTAGCTCGGTAGATTATTCGACTCGCTACCGAGTCCATAGTTGAGCCACGAACCAAGCGTCGGCCAGCCCTGAAGGGCCGAGCCCGAGAGCATCATTAACTGACCAGGCAGATGATTGAATTGCTCTCCATGCATGGATCGAACCAGTGCAATATCGTCGACACAGCTACTGAGATGCGGCAACAGGTCCGAAAGGTGCATGCCACATTCGCCATAGCGACGAAATGTACGAGGACTTCCCATTAACCTCGCGGAATCCTTCTGAATGAACGCGAATTTGATCTCCCTGAGAATCGACTCGGGCATCGACTGACCATCGAGTTCGTTCAGTTTTGGCTTAGGATCGAACAGATCCATCTGGCTTGGACCACCTTCCATGAAAAGGTAGATACAGCGCTTTGCACGGGGTGCGAAATGCGCGATCTGCGGTGGAACTGCCGCGGAACAGACCCCGTCTTCGTTCAACAGCGAAGCCAGCGCCAGCGTACCAAGCCCGCTGGCTCCTGTCGCAAAGAATCGACGCCTATTAAGTGCGGCGAGTTCGTCAGGATCGTAAATCGTTTTCGTTAAGGACATTGGATATCGCTTCTCTTTTTTCTATTCGGAAAACCACGCAGAAGCTACCGTCGCCAGATGGTGGCAAGCAGACTCATCTAAGTGCTGGCAAAATGAGTGACTTCAGTCGCGTGTGATAAACTCATCAAGATTCATGACGATCCTCGTCACCGCGATCATAGATGCGAGCCTGGGCTGTTCGCTCAGGATTTCCTCATCAACGTTTTCTACTGTACTTTTTGCAGTCAAGCTCTCGATTTTGTTTATCCGCATCAGGTCTCGCCACGCGGACATGAGAAAGCTCCGTTCTTGATCAACAGGCCGTCTCCCGAGACACGTAAGGTATATGCCATCAATAGCCGCTGAAGGATCGTTCGGATGTTGCTCGATCATAGAACTGGCAAGTATCCGCGCACATTCGTAGAACTCGGGATCATTCAACAACGTGAGCGCCTGTAGCGGAGTGTTAGACCGTTCGCGTTGGCTACATGAAATTGCGGAGTCCGGGGCATCAAACGTCATCAGCATCGGGAATGGCACAGTCCGCTTGAACAGAATGTACATACCTCGCCGATATCGCTCACTGCCCTTGCTGACTGGCCATTTGACACTACGCCCCACTTCAGCAACGAAATCGGGCAGCGGTGGTCGTACGCCGCGACGCCCGATCGTTCGATCCAGCAACCCGCTGGCGGAAAGGTGCAAATCGCGAACAATCTCTGCGTCAACGCGGTAGCTATTCTGCCGCCACAGTAGCAGATTGTTCACATTCTGCTGAGTTGGAACCGAGTTCTTAGCGGACGCGAGGCGGTACATCGATGATTTGACAATCAAGCGAATCATCGCCTTGCGACTCCAGCCAAGGCGGCGGTACTCGGTCGCCAGCCAGTCCAGTAACTGTGGATGAGTTGGCCTTGCTCCCTTATTACCAAAATCGTTCGGCGTCGACACCAGGCCCTGCCCGAACAACCGCTGCCAAATCTGATTAACGGAAACGCGACCCGTCAGCGGATTGTCCTTGTGAAACAGCCACCGCGCCAGATCGAGTCGATCTGGCTGCTCGGCCCGATGAATCAAATCAGGCAGCATCGCGGGCGTATCCGGCTGAACTTTTTCACCGTGGCGACTGTAGATCCCACGAATGTGGACAAAGGTGTCCCGGCGATCATTGATGCGTTTGGCAAACGCACGAGACTTCGTTGCGGGCGCCGCTGGTTTGCTAGTCAGGCAGGCGTCGAGTTTTTTCTTCACGTCATCCCAACCCGGCTTCTTCGTCTGATACAGGTCGACGATGCTTTTCCAATCGACCAACTTGCTGTCGCCCGCGAGAGCTTTTGCAATCGCCGATCTCTGGTCGTCGCTCAGCTCTTGTTGTTCGTAGTTCCCTAATTGGCTTAGGATGTCGTCCCACGCCGGTTGCCAGAACAGCATGCCTTGTTCGTACTCTGCGGTCTCCCATGGTCTGTTAACCGAGATACCGACTTCATCAGCGTTGTTAAAAAACGCGAACAATCGATAGAACTCGGTCTGGCTGATCGGATCGTTCTTGTGGTCATGACATTCCGCGCAGCCCAGCGTCAAACCCAGCCAAACCATACCGGTTGTATTCACTCGATCAATGATTTCTTTCGTGCGGTACAACTCCAGATCAACGCCGGCTTCAGTATTTCGCAGGGTGTTACGATGGAATCCGGTAGCAATCCTTTGTTCCAGAGTTGGCTTTTCAAGCAGGTCGCCAGCAAGCTGCTCGAGCGAGAACTGATCGAAAGGCAAATCACGATTGATCGCATCGATAACCCATTCGCGATAGACCCAGGCATGCGGTCGAAGATTGTCTCCCAGATAGCCTTCACTGTCAGCATACCGAGCGAGGTCGAGCCAGTAGCGTCCCCAGCGTTCGCCATAATGCGGAGATTCCAGCAGCTTATCAACAAGATGTTCGTAAGCCGTCGGATGATCATTGGCAACAAACGCTTCCACAGCCACTGGCGACGGAGGCAACCCGGTGATGTCGAGATACAATCGCCGGATAAGTGTGCTACGATCGGCCTGCGGAGCCGATTGTAGCTCGGCATCGCGATACCGGGCCGCAGCAAAGGAATCAATCGAATTTCGCAGCGGGAACTCAGCTGTCCCTGCAATGTCCGCCGGAACGTCCGGTCGAATAAGAGGTCTCAAAGACCACAACACGGGCGGCTCAAGCTCAAGGCCCGTTGGCCAAACGGCGCCACTTGCAATCCAGCGACGGATAGTCTCAACCTCGGCAATGCCAAGCGGTGCTTCACCCTTGGGCATCTCGGCCATGCCACCAGACGGGATCACAGCATCTAAGAGGTAGCTGGACTCCGCATCCCCCGGTTCGATAACCGCTCCGCTCTCGCCGCCTCTGCCTGCCATTTCTGCTGATTGAAGAGACAACCCACCACGATGATCGCGGTCGTTATGACAGCTCAGGCATCGCTGTTGCAGAATAGGCCCGACATCTCGCTGAAAATCGACGGGCTCGCTGCCGCATAAAAGTCGGCAGCAAACAAGAAGGCAGCCCGGCGCAAAGGTGAACAGCAAGGAGCGGCCAGGTACTACGAGTGCAAAGCACCCGATAACCCGCTGCGGATTCTTGAAACTGTTCCTCATTTGCGAACGCCGTTTTTCAGATTTCGGGTATATGTCACGAAACGGTAGGTGGCTCTCATAGAAGTGTTTTCTCGTCCTGCACAGGTTGCACTCGCATGCTCTGTGTGACATTCGCAAACGCACCCGAATTTCGATAGAACGCCGTCTCTATAACTGCGAGTTGTACCGCGATCAAGCATCCGGACACCATTTCCCAGACGTTTCCCAAGTTCCGACTGAGCTGCACATGTCGTATCTGTCCGACGACGATTAGAAAGATATGCCACGCGCGGCAATCGGATGAATCTGCTGGATGTTCAATTAAGCCTTTGCGTTCCTGCGGGTCTATCAGCGTCCGCTCATCCGACGAAAATCGAATCGACAAATCGTTTTGCGTGATCCCATCTTCATCCGCAAAACAAGCCAGTAACCCGCATTGATCTGCCGATATATCGGACTCAACAATATGCCGATTTGAACAGTAATGAAGAACGAAAAACGCTGTTCGCAACCTCATCCGTAGCAAATCGCCATACGGTCCCGGTTTGGGCATGGCATTTTTCTCCCGCGATTCAAGATACTGGGTGTACGGAGGATACCATATCCACTTTATATTTATATTATCTGGGAGCCAAACATCGACTTAATGTAGCCTAGGCAGCTCAGAATTTGCATTTTGATGATTAAGTGCGGGCTACTTGTAGAGTGTGCTAACGAAGTTTGATACATGGTACGGAGATACTTCCGTGAGCCTTCCCGTTGAGGAAAAATTGCTCGCCAATTTACTGACAATTCCCAATCATCGCCGGCGAAGGCGGCGACCCCATTCTCGTGCTGGCAGGCTGGCGAGGCCCTCAGTGAAATCCTCATTGGCGCGGAAACACTGACCTGACGGAGAACCCTGCCCTGCTGAATATCGCCCGCAAGGATCGCACCACGTTACGCCCGTGCGAACCATATCCCCATGGCAGAGAACCAAACGCTATCCGGCACTGAACAAATACCAGCGATATCTCACGAACCATATCCGGTCATTGCTTCCTGACACCTGTCTTAACCACCGCCTGTCGCCCCAGATCCGGAATTTCAGAATGCCTGCTAAGAACATGCTAGTGTCGTAGTCATGTTTTCGCTCGACCCCCGGGCTAGTCTAAATCAGCGGAGCAAAAGGCTCGCCTTCACAAGGCGTTCCTTTCATGCCGCGAACGTTGCTAATCAACCAGTTCGATACGGTTCCAGTAAGCGGCCTCGAAGCTCCAGTCACTGGCTCGGTTTTCCAATTCGATTTTGATCGTCTTTCCCGCGTGCTTCGTTAAATCAAAGCGAAACTCTTGCCACTTGGAGCCCTCGATGGATTTTTTCAGAACTTCGTTACCATCGATCCGTACGACCAGTGTCCAGTTTCCTTTCGGGTGATTGTTAACTGCAAATTGAAGTGCTGTCATTTTCCCTGCGGGTATTTCAACGGCATGAGATAAAACACAGGGAGCATCCGGACTGCGAGGGTGCGTCAGCAGTACATTGCTGCGGGTCTGCCACTTCTGACGCAAACCCGCCTTCATGGCTGGGCCGCCACAGTTTCTTATCTTCCATCCAGGTGCGAACTTTTCGACATCTGCTGGCATGCGGTTGTTGGTGGAACTTATAACCCGTGATCCCGGTGCGGGCTTTGAAGTTGTGGTTTTGGGATAGGGCATCTTGGCGTCGACTTCGTCGCGCCACGCGTGGAGCATCTTCTTCAGCTTTTGGGCGATCTCTGGTTGTGACTCCGCGAGGTCGTTACGTTCGCCGATGTCATTGTGCAGGTCGAAGAGTTGGACGGTTCCGTTTTCGTAGTATTCGAGCAACTTGTATCGCCCGGAACGAATCGCACCACCGGGACTTTGAAAGCCATGGTTGCTGTAGTGAGGAAAGTGCCAGTAGATGGGCCCGCGATCATAGTCTTCAGCTTTCAAAGCAGGAACGAAACTTTTGCCATCTAAATGTTGATCTGGTAGGCCGGGGAGGTTCAACATTTCGAGCAGGGTGGGGTAGTAATCTGTTCCTGTGACGATCGCGTGTGAAGTGGAATGCGGTTGAATTTCACCCGGCCAGTGAACAATCAACGGCACTCGGATTCCGCCTTCGTAGTTCCAGCCTTTGGCGCCACGAAGCGGCAGATTGGAGCTTGCAAATTGCGAATTAAGTGCCTCGCGAGAATGATTGATTCCGCGATACTGGTTCGACGCCGCCATGCCTCCGTTGTCAGCAGTAAAGATGATGATCGTATTCTCCTCCAGACCGAGTTCCTTTAGCTTCGCGCGGATTCGACCAAGGCTATCATCCGTCGCTTCAACCATTCCAGCAAACTCGACGTTGTCCTGCTTTTGCTTCACCCACCAGACACGCTCATTCTGGTGCAATGTGCTGGTGTCGTTTCCTTCGAGAGATTTGAGTTTGTCGCCAGAGATCGCGGGTCCATCCGGGTTAGGCTCAAGAATGTAGTCCGGGCCTTCTTGATCCGGCATCGTTGCGAGTTTCTTTTCGTACTTCTGAACCAGATCTTTACGTCCTTGAATCGGATCGTGAACCGAAAAATGTTCAAGGTGCACAAAGAACGGCTTGTCTTTGTTTCGCTGGATGAAATCAATGGCGGCATCCGTAAGCTTATCCGTGTAGTAATCGCCCTTTTTTCCAGGAAGAGTTTTGTCATATTCATTGCCAAAGGGATGATAATAGGACCGGACCCATCCCGTTATGGCTTCATCGAACCCATAAGTCTTTGGATCTTTTTTCAGATGAGCCTTGCCGTAGTTCGCAGTGGCATAGCCATGTTTGTGTAGAGTCTCCGCTAGAGTTTGTTCATCATCGGGTAGAGCTGTCAGCTTCTCGCCGTGGTGCAGTTTCTCATATTCCTTCTCAGGACGCCCGCCCAGCCACTCGGTCAAATTCGTGCGTGCCGGATACTTGCCAGTCAGGATGCTTGCACGACTCGGCGAGCAGACGTGGCATGTTGAGTAGGCATTGTCGAACAGCATGCCTTCGTTTGCCAACTGGTCAATCGCTGGAGTTTCATAGAATTGGCTGCCAAAACAGCCAACGTCCCGTTGCCCAAGATCGTCGACAAGAAAGAAGACGACATTCGGTTTCTGTTGCGCGTGCACCTCAATGCAGGTCATCAGGGATAACGTGGAACACAGTAATAGCATGTCGATTGTTCGTCTATTTATCATCGTTGATTTCTCTCTGGGAGATGTCTCTTCAATTTTTCGATTGTGGATTTGTATTGCGAATGAGTGGCTAGATTTTGCCACTCGTTAGGGTCGCTAGTGTGGTCATACAACTCTTCTCCGCCATCGGCATATCGGATGTACCGCCAACGTCGCGTTTGAACAGCATGGTTGTTATAGCCGTAGGTCATGACAACCGGGTGATCCCAGTCCCGCTTTGGATTTTCCAAAAGGGGTTGCAGGCTTTGACCGTCCAAGCCATCCCGCTTGGGCAAGCCACAGAGATCGACGAGCGTGGGGTAAATATCGATCAAGCTGACCGGACGCTCGCACAGTTGGTCTTTCGCCACGCCAGCCGCCGCACTGGAACGCGTGGGCGCCACAAAGATCAGGGGCGTTCGCGTTGAGACATCCCACAAGGCATGCTTTCGCCAATGTTCTTTCTCGCCGAGATGCCAACCGTGATCTCCCCACAGCACAATCACCGTATTGTCGGCATACCCGCTGTCATCCAGCGCGTCCAGCACACGCCCGATTTGTGCGTCGGCGAAACTGATCGTGGCCAGGTAAGCCTGAACTGCGATCTTCCATTGGCCGTTCGCTATGACGTTGCTGTGATCCCCGCCCTGCGACGCAAAGTTCTTTTCGCCGGAAGGGTCATGAACTTCGCGGGCAAGCCTTTTCGCAAAAGCCGGCAGATCAGTTAAATCGCCTTCCAGGGTGGCCGGAAGCGTAATGTTTTCGAGAGGATGCAGATTGAAGTACCTGCGCGGAACGATCCACGGCAAATGTGGCTTGGTAAATCCGCAAGCTAGAAACAATGGCTTGTCGTGCGACTTCTGCAATTCCGAAACGGCCCAACTGGCAACCTTGCCATCGAACATTTCGTCGTCGCTGAGGTCAATCTTTCCCCAAGGCGTCCAAGCTGACTTTGACAGACGCTCGTCGCGTTGCTGCACCGTTGTTTCTCTTGCTCGTGCCGGAACAAAATAGTCATCCCAGGATTCCTGATCGTAAGCACTTCTTCCGTGAAATATCTTGCCACTCCCGCGTACGATGTAACCCGAGGTACGAAAGTATTGCATCAGGGTGACTGCCTCCGGGAGTTTGTCTCGGAGCCTTTCACCATTTCCGTAGACGCCTGACCTTGAGGGCGCTATACCTGTCAGCAGACTGATGCGGGACGGATTGCACAAAGGCGCCGAACAATAGGCGTGGGTGAAAGAAACGCCTCGCTCGGCGATGCGGTCAATATTTGGTGTCTTTGCTTGCGGATGGCCGCCAAGATGTCCGACCCAGTCACGCAAATCATCCACTGCAATGAACAGAACATTCGGCGGGCCGTCCGCAGCAGCAGGCTGAACGAACGATCCAAGAGCAAGCAAGAACACGACTGTCTTAGCGAGGCTTCTCATCGACGCTCCAACCTTTCGTGGTGATCTTTCCATAATACGGATAGTAGTCCCAATCGACCGCGCCACCGACGATACGGGGATCACGCGTATTCCTGAGATGATCAAAGAGTTGCCCGCGCAGAGACGCCTGCGTCTCTGCCATCGCCGCCGATCCCGCGACGTTGACCATTTGATGCGGGTCGCTCTTTAAATCATACAGCTCCTCAGCCGGTCGCATTCCGAATGACAGTTCCGCCAGACGAGCGACACCGTCTTCGTTTCGATGTTCCATCATGAATGTCTTCGTCGGCGAAGTGTCGATTTCGCCAAACGGTATTGATCGCGCACATACGCTGGCATCCGGAGAACCTGACGGCCAGCGACTGGGTTCAAAGTTGTAGATGTAGAGGTAGTCTTTCGTTCGGATCGCGCGACAAGGATATCCTTTGCCGCCCTTTCGACAGCCGTCGTGCCGTTCCATGGCCACAAAGGCAGCATCCATCCCGACTGGATCGTTATCTCGAAAAACGCCTACGAGACTACGGGATGTCATCATTTCTGGAATCTGCTGGTCTGTCACTTCCAAAAAAGTAGCGGCCAGATCACTGAGGTTGACGAAGCAGGAAATGTCACGTCCAGCGTGCTTGATCCCTTTCGGCCAACGGATCGCCAACGGCACGTGGGAACCGGCGTCGTAAAGACTAGCTTTGGCTCGTGGAAATGGCATGCCATGATCACTTGTGACAACCACAATCGTATTGTCCAGTTGCCCTTTGTCCTCGAGCGTCGCGATGGCACGCGCCACCATCAGGTCAAAATGTTCAACCTCCACCAGGTAATCCAGAATGTCGTTCCGCACGATGTCGTTGTCGGGAAAAATCGGAGGCACGACCGCCTTCGCGGGATCCTTGCCTGTCAGTTTCCCCGAACCTTCTTGGTATCCACGATGTGGTTCGCTTGTTCCAAGCCAGAAACAAAACGGTCGGTTCTGGGGAACCTGATTCATAAAGTCCTGGAAGTCCCCCGCGTAGTCTGTGACTCGGATGCCTGAGAACGGCGACTTCAGCCTTTGCCGATTGAACCGTTGTCCCGTGGGATTGGCTTTGCGGCCGCCCGGTTCGAGTTGGCCGGGGCTCCATCCCTTGCCTGTGTAACCGACGGAGTATCCAGCGTCTGCCAATAACTCTGTGTAGGTCGCGAACTTCGCGGGCAGTGTGCTGTGAATATTCCCGGCCTCTTCTAAACGCCAGATGTGCTGACCTGTGAGAATCGCTGATCGCGAAGGTCCGCATGTCGGCGCGTCACAAAAGGCGTGAGTAAACCGCAGTCCTTCGCGAGCAACTCGATCAAACGCGGGCGTCTGGACCACCGGATCACCGTTCGCACCGGTGTGAGCATAACTTTGATCGTCTGAAATGCAAAACAGTATGTTGGGGCGGTTTTCAGCTGACATCAAAGAATTTGAAAACAGTAGAAAAACGACAGCGAGCATTTTGATCGCCCTACTTTTCGATTGACATGGAACCATGTCCGACAGGTTGCACATTAGCTTTTCTCAGGACTCGGGCGATATGAAGTAAGGGAACATGAACCAAGGGAAAGGAGGCAACAAACACTTTCGGAGATCTCGCGGTTCTTGAACTCTCCCTTTCGGTGTTCCTTGAATGAATCGCGAAACAGAAGAATATCAATCTTCAAAATACCGAGCATTACGATTCAATAATTGGTCGGAAACGTCGCTTTCCCCCAGTGTGCAATTTGGCTCGTAACTGGGCGACCTTCCCCGACAACCGCTTGGAAAGATCGTACTACTCACCGAACTCTTTTGCTAGGTGAAATCGTTGCACATTGTTGTACTCAAACTATTCAAATAACTATAATTCGCTGGCTAGAAACGACCCTTCAGGGCTTTCATTCCAGTGATTGCTGGAATACGCACAATCTAGTCACTGACTTTCCGGCCACGGGTCTCGACTACTTTCAATGGCGCCGGAGTGGACAAAACGTCGGCGTGTAGTTTCGTTTTAAAGGGAAGCCGCGATGTCAAGAATTGCGGGAAATAAGTCAGTCCTGATTGCATGTGGATCGCCTACAACCATGACATGGTAACCTTACGATCCTCAGCATGCCAATCTTGCCATCGTCTAGCTATTCCTGAAACGCGCGAAGCGAAACTTTTGCCGTACAAAGAGCTCTATCGAATCCATCATTTGCAACAAAGCATCTGGCATTTTCTTGGCAAACGTTCGAAATCCCACTGTCGTCGGCACAGGAATTCAAAATCTCGCTGTCAACCAGTTTGAACGACTGCAATTTTGCAATACAAGTATCCGAACTTTGGTCCAACGCTACCAATATCACAGCGAATCCTACACTGTCCTGATGCTGTCTGATTCGGACCGTTCTATCTATCAGATATTTCAACCATACATGCGTGGGGTACTGAGTGTGATCATTCGGAAGGAATGTTTGAACGGCTGTGGTCGTCGCGGCATCGCCACAGAAACTCAGCATAAAATGGTACACGGAGACCGAAGATCCGAATGAGATTTTCAGGCACTCGGTCAAACTCGTTGGCGAATTAGCCAACTATCAAGAATCATCCGAATGATCTGTGACGGCTGCAGAAAAAACCTTACGCAAATCCCGAACCACGCAGAGGCATCAGCGGGACGTGGTACTACCAAGCCCGTTGGTGGCAAGATCCAGGCATTCAGCCGGCGATACCAGACCAGACGAAGTCAATTCTTGCCGGCGTTGCTGGATACCATTGACTCGTAGGCTTCGCCAAGTAGTCAGGCACACGTGCTCAGGCACCCTTGAATTCACTAAGCCGAAGCGTCGACCGAGCCATTTGCCACCACCATCGGACGGCCGCCCGTGTGCCTCACCCCTGCAGCTTGAAGACCGAGATCAGCGAACGGTTAACAACAGCCATCCGATGCCGCGTTCAAACCGTTGACACCGTGGCGAGTATTCGGAGGAACCTTCTCGTTTGACCGGTTTCTGCGATTTGCAATCTAAAAACAACATTCGGTATTCGAACATGACGAGATATCCGAAAATTCGATTCGCATGGAAGTTGCAGTGAGCAACGAGGAAATCCTACGTTTACCAATAGTGTTCATAAGTTTGCAGTCGCGAAAATCCATCCCGCAAACAAATGAATCTTGAGACGCGTTGGTCGGCAAACTCTGAGTAACCAGATCGTCAAGGACTGATTCGAACGATAAGCTATCTCGAAAGTCGTGGGGAAGACTCTGGATCTTACTCAGATGCATCAGTCTGCCTGGATTGAAAGATTTGTTCCTCAATTACGATCAAGCATTCGCGGAAAGCATTGAAGCCATGATTCAACTCGGCAGAACGTATATTTTAGAGGTGGTCAAAGAAACTGAATTCGGGTTGTATTTGGATGCGGAGAATCTAGACGAGATTTTGCTCCCCACAAAGCATGTTCCGGAAAACTTGGAAATCGATGACACCGTCGAGGTTTTTCTTTACTTGGACTCGGAAGATCGCCCCATCGCGACAACTCAAATTCCGAAAGCAGAAGTTGGCGAATTTGCGCATTTAGAAGTCACAGATAATACACAAATCGGATCGTTCTTAGATTGGGGATTGGACAAAGACGTCTTGGTCCCATTTGCGGAACAGCATCGCCCGATGAGCGTGGGTCATTTCTACATCGTGTTTCTTTATCTCGATAACCAAGATCGGATCGCAGCTACATCAAAAATTGATAAAGTAGTGCTGGAGGATGACGATCACGATTTTCGTCCACAACAGGCGGTCGACTTGATTATCGGCAACAGTACGGAACTAGGCTACAAAGCGATTGTGAATCACAGTCACTGGGGCTTGCTGTACAAAGACGCCGTTGATCAACGGCTAAGTTTTGGGCAGAGCATCCAAGGCTATATCAAAAACATTCGCGAAGACGGGAAGATTGACTTGAGTCTCAAAAGCGGACGCGAAATCCGCGAGAATCACACACAAGTTATTCAAGATTACTTACGCGAGCACAACGGGTTTGCGCCCATCCATGACAAATCTGATCCTGCTCATATTTTCGATCGGCTTGAGATGAGCAAAGGACAGTTCAAAAAGGCGATAGGCGCGTTGTATAGACAGAGACTCATTTCGATTGACAAGGATGGAATACGATTGGTTTGATTTTCTGGTCAAGCTGACGGCATCTCGACGAATGATTGATTTGCAAAAGGAAAGGTGGCAGGTACAGGTTCGGCTCACTGCCACAGTGCGCGTTGTAGCGTTTCGTATGAGTGTGTCTCAACCACTATTCGAATCGACTCATTTCACCATCGACAGTTGGTCTAACGACTAGACCCCAGTGAGTCAGTATCAAGCATGCCCCGCTCTAACATGTGTCCGCAATTCAACACAAAAACACCTCGCCATAAATATTGAGTTAACTTCCAGGGATCATTCGAACAATGCGAATCGCGATCAGCGGTGCCCATAGCATGGGCAAATCCACATTTGCCAGGGACTTCCACGACGCCCACCCTGAATTTAATCTCGAAGACGAGCCTTACCGCGAGTTGGCGGCACGCGGTGAGCGCGTGCACTTCGCGGAGCGTGCAAGCCAACGCTGCAACATGATAATGACGCAGCACGCGATTGATCGTATCAACGAAGCCAGAACCAAAAGTACCGATAGCTGTGTTATCTGCGACCGCAGTTGCCTGGACTTTATCCCCTACTCTGAGTACGCCCTCGCCATGGGCAGCCGGCAAGGTGTGTCTAGAAGCGAAAGACGCAGAACCGTGGAGATGCGTCCTGAGATGCAGGAGAAGAACGAATTGGAAAACCCGTCGGACATCACAGCGGAGTATATCGAAGAACTATGGCGAAAAATCCTCCAGGAAAAAGCACTGGAAAGCTACGACATCATCGCGTTTCTGCCTCTAACCGGCGACCCGGCAATCGATCCGTCCATGCAGAACGACGGGATTCGATCCGTGGAATCCTATTACCGTAGCTGGGTTGATCGTGCTTTTAAAAAACTTTATCGCGAAGAGCTGCCGCGGCGCACCAGCTTATGCTGCAGAATTGCAGAAGTCACCGGCAGCAGAATCGAGCGAGTGTCTGCCTTAGAGCGTCTCATTAAAGAATAGTAAAACACATCTTTTCACGGGTGGCAGCCGGGTTAATCTCGCGTTGCCTTAAGAGTCAGACGCGGGCAGGTGCTGTGCTGATGCCGGGCGCACTTGATACTTAGACTGGCGGACCAAGGAAATAGCCAGAATGGCGCAACGCAGCAACACCGGCCCTCGCTTTAGCATCGGGTTACCATCCGAGCGGGCGCGGCGCAGTGGTAAGAATCTTTTGATTTTTTTTACTTCTGTTTGATGGGCAACAGCAGCACAGCGTCACCTTTTCAACTCATCCAGCGTAAGCCTGGAATCATTGTTCTCGTCACGCTTGTCGAACACGTTCTTCAAGGCGTCAGCCTTGTCCTTGCGATTGCCAACAAACTCTTCGAGTGTGACGAATCCGTCTTTGTTACGATCGCTCCGTTCGAAAATCCTAGTCGGGTCCCGGCGTCTTTCCTTTGCTTTGCTCATCGCATCTCGTTTGGAAGCTAACGCTTTTCGCTCGGCACCGCTGAGCATCCTCGTGTCCTCCGCTTTCTTCGCTGGTTCAGGAGTGGCCACCGGACCACCGGGTGATACAACGGCCGCGGGATACGGTGTAGCGACGGGGTTGCCGTATGGAATCAGGTAGCGAGGATCCGGCTTGACATCAGCAGGAGCGCCGCCCAGCGAGCTGATCATGTTTTTGCCCCGTTTATCTGGGTTGTATCGCGCCGCCGCTGGCAGGGTCGCTACCCACGCATCAAGCTTCTTGCCCATTTCAATGGTGCGTTCTGGTTGCTGATAAGCAAGATTCGTCAGTTCCGCCGGATCGTCGCCGATGTTGAACAGGACGGTGGTATCGTCTTTTCGCCACAGTTTCCAGTCGCCTAGTCGCATCGCCTGGCCAGTATAGAAATCCCAATACATCGGCTGAGTGCGGGAAATTCCCGCGACAGCGCCGGTCAGACGAGGCATCAGGTCCACACCGTCGAATTCCGGCGGAATCTCAGCCCCGCCTAAGGCAACAGTTGTCGCCGTAAAATCGAGAGTCGTGACCATTTCGTTGATCACCTGCCCAGGCAAAATTTTCCCTTTCCAATAG
The DNA here is from genome assembly GCA_028823035.1 of Rubripirellula sp. Lineage (GTDB taxonomy): Bacteria > Planctomycetota > Planctomycetia > Pirellulales > Pirellulaceae > Rubripirellula. The sequence continues at coordinate 6,220 of JAPKCI010000094.1, read as the reverse complement.
GCGAACATTGGCACGCGAATGCCACCTTCATGCAGCCAGCCCTTTACGCCGCGCATGGGTACATTATTTGATCCATTCCAGCTGCCGATGCCGCTATTATGGGTCTGCTTCCCCGGCGCTCCGTTGTCGCCCGCAAACAGAATCAGTGTATTGTCATCTAGGCCATGCTTGCGTAGGGTCTGAACCAAGCTGCCGACGGCGTCGTCCATCGCTTTCAGTAACGCCAAGCCCTGACGCCGGACATCGTCCTGCTGGTCGTTGTAGTGTGGGTAATTCTGTTTTGGAAAATCAATGTAATACGGATCGGTTTTCGCGATCATTGGTACATGCGGACCAAAAATGGGAAAATACAGAAAGAACGGATTGCTCTTGTTTCGCGTGACGAAAGCCTCAGCGAACTTGCCCTGCAGAATGACACGGTTCTGAAACTCTTTGGGCCATGTTGACCTCTTCTGATGGGGAACAAGATTGCCCGCTAGATCAAGATTGGTAGAACCCGTTGTCATCGGTGCTACCCAGTACTCGTCAAAGCCGCGGCCGCGCGGGTCGTATTTCGCGTGATTGTCATCGTTCGGGCCGCAATGCCATTTGCCCGAGAACCCAGTCACATAGCCCAATTTCTTCATGCGATCCGCAATGGTGAGCAGCGGCTGTCCGGCCATGTCCGTCCCGGCAGGATACAAACGCGGCAGCGTTCCTTGGCCCTCTCCCGGGTTCGCGTGATTCTGATCGAAGCCGAACTCATTCTGGATACGCCCGGCCATCAGTCCGCAGCGCGAGGGTCGGCATTGCGGTGCGGATGCGTATCCTGCAGTCATCAACGCGCCGCCGCGGGCCAACGCGTCCATGTGCGGTGTGTCGACATTGGGATCGATACCGAACAGGCCCAGGTCAGTGTATCCGTGGTCGTCTGAGAAAATGACAATCACATTTGGTTTGTCTGCCGGTTCGGCCCCCTTGCCTGTTGGCGCAAGTTGAAGCGTCAACGCGGTCACCACGGCTGCTGTGAATAATCTATTCATTTGATTTCGACTCCGGATCGCTGGGCTGCCAAGCAGAGCTTCTGACAGCGTCGTCTACCTTTACTCTTTTGCTTTGTAGAATTCTTCCACCGCGGAGGCTGTGAACTTTCCGAGCGTGATGTATCCCTCGAGACTGTAATGGGTTCCATCCGCTCCGGAAGGCAACTTGCCAGGATAGATAGTGGCAACGTTGGGGATGTCTCGACCCGCTCGGTTGTGAGCTGCAATGACCGTCGCCATGTAGGGACGTTTGCCTGCAGCTTTTCTCAGTCTGGAAGAGCTTGCCTGATTCAGGTAGGTCAGAACCGCTTCGAGCAACTCATCCTTTTTCACCAAAGCTTTACCCGTCGGATTCTTGACCTTGCGCAAGTCCTCGTCACTCATGTTGGACATGGCCGCTTCAAGCAACTCAGCGTCATTCATGTAAGCCGGAACAAATACCGGCAGGTCCGGGGCGCCCAGGTCGGAGCGAAGATCCGAGACCAACTGTTCGAAGGTGTCATAGTAGTCACTTGCGAGAACCTTCTTTGTTCCGTCCGCGGCCCCCTGCTTCCAGAAAAATCCGCAAAACTCAGGCGTCGAAATGCGTTTCGCTTCTGCCACAGCGTTCATCAGGTCCTTGTACAGTGATCCCTTCTTCCCATCGAAGGTAAGGTTTGCCCGTTCAAAGGACCAATTCTTTTCGAAGCCACGTATTCCCGTTCCCCCGCTCGAAACTTTGATGATGCCGACGGTGTCCTCCGGCCAAAACGCGGCTAGCTGATGAGCCAACGAGACGCCAGGGCCGAATCGCTGGCTCGGGACAAAGTATTCCCACCTGCCGTTTGCCCAGATCCGGATGCGGTCGTGCTTTTCAGTGTAAGGCGGCTTCAACTCGTTCGCCCGCCCAGTGCCGTGCATGTTGGATTGTCCCATCAAAACGAACACGCGAAACTTCCCAACCTCCGGGATCGCCGCCTCACCAGCGCCCATCGTGTTCCCTTGTTGCATGCCGATCGTCTTCCATTTATCAGTCGTGGGACTGGCTGGCGAAGATTCTCCTGAGCCAGGTTTCCGCTTCGCTCTGGCCGCGACAATCTGAATTAGTTTCTGCTTTTCCGCATCGGAAAGAACGCCGTCTCCATCCCTGTCGAGTTTGGGAAATCTCTCCAAAACCTTCTGACTTTGGGCCGCCTCTTCAGCGGGGGAAACGACACCATCGCCGTTGGTGTCCGATTGCGGTAAAATCTCGAGCATCTTCTTTGCAATCGCATCGTCGCCCCTCGCCGGTGACGGTGCGATCAGAGACACGACAACGGAGAAGCCAAAGATAAGGGTAATGACTTTCTTCATGATATGATTGCATCAATCCATAAATCGAGGTTCATCGTGTGCATGAAGGCCTGTCAGGCTGCGACAGGACAAGCATGTAGGATATCACGGAATCGATTTCGGTTCGATGGACAGCGGTTGCCAGACGTCCAGGATCAATAACCCGTTAGCGTCTGCGTTCGCAATTCCAACGATCGTTTCCACCATCACCTCGAGATCAACTGTCACCTCGAGATCAACTGTCACCTCGAGATCAACTGTCACCTCGAGATCAACTGTCACCTCGATATCAACTGTCACCTCGATATCTACTGTCACCTCGAGATCTACCGCATCGATATCTACTGTGTCGATCGGGCGTGCCTAGGGGCCAAAAAGATTGACCAGCGGGAAGCGGCACGGTTGCATCAACCACGATGCTCTTGCTGTGAGTTCCCGTCGTTAGATCCGTCACCACAACTAAATTATATCGGTAGAGTCCGTCAGAATGCCTGAAGGTCCTAACTGCGATTCCAGAGTTATGCCGTTGTGGAATCCCGCGGTGTACAACTATATTTTCGCGCGCTCTCTCCAGCGACCCTTACCACCTATTGTGTGGGGGTGGTCAGAGTTCCGTTGTGGAACAAGTGTACGGAGAGCCCTGTTGAAACAAATACAGTCATTACAACTTTGCTGTCGAGTTATGCAGTTAATGGCCCAACGACCGGCCCGGCCTATCGTTGGTCGCGGGCGTTGATTGGTTGACGTTATCGAACGGAACCAAATGTCCTCAATCACAAACCCAGCTGGTTCAACGTGTGGACAAGACACTGGACACGACGCCGGCTTCATACTGTCCTGTTACCAGCAACTGCGCCTCAAGTATTTTCTTGGCAGCAGCGTCCTCTAAGTATTTTCTTGGCAGCAGCGTCCTCAACTTCCTTTTGGCAGCAGCGTCGTCAGCGTTCATCTTGGCAACAGCAGGCTAGTCGTTGGGCTGATCGACATTCTTGAGGAATTTAAAGATATCGCTTCCCGTAGTGAGAATCAGTGTGCTCTGTTGATCTAACATTTCTTGGTACGACTCCATCGTCATGATGAATTCATAGAACGCAACCGATTCCTCGCTTTTGTTGTAGGCACCGGCATAGATCTCTGTCGCCCTCGCGTCCGCAACGCCGCGAATTTCCTGAACCGTTTTGTAGGCTTCAGATTCGATGACCAGTAAATCACGTTCACTCTTGCCCATGATCTTTGCCGCTTCGCCGGCCCCCTCGCTACGAAAGCGTTCCGCGATCTGTTGACGTTCACTGATCATTCGTTCGAAAATGCGTTCACGAACACTTTCGTTGTAGTTGATTCGCTTGAAACGGACGTCAAGCAATTCGATCCCAAAATCGGTAAGTTTGATGGCGGCCTTTGTTAAAATTTCTGCCTCGATTTTTTCCCGACCCATGGTGATGGGATAAAGCATGCCAATGTTGCCTGGCGAGTCGGCCAGAGTCGAATCGCGATCGGGCTGGCGATCCTTCGTGGTGCGAATGACTTCGATCAGTTCGTGTTTGGCGATGGCGTTTCGGGTCTCACTTCCGAGGATGTCATCCAAGCGAGACTGGGCACTACGCTCGTCTCGCAAACGCACAAAGAATACTTTTGCGTCCACGATTCGCCATCGCGCGAACGTATCAACCACGATGTAGGTCTTGTCCTTGGTCGGCATCTCGCTGGCGCGACCGTCCCACTCAAGGGTTCGCTTTTCGATGCGAGTCACTTCTTGAATGGAGGGGATCTTGAAATGCAGCCCTGCTTCGCTGATTGGATCACCAACGGGTTTACCGAACTGTGTGATGATAACCTGTTCGGTTTCAGACACGGTGTACGCGCCGCTGAACCCGATGAAGGCAGCCAATGCCAAGACAATGATCGAGATGGTGATGGAAGCACGTTTCATTGTTGTCCCCCTTGGGTGTCCGTTGAGAGTTGCAGCAGTGGCAAAATTTGATTGGCATTTTCGTCGATGATGATCTTCTTGCCTAGTTTGGGAACAACCTCTCGCATCGTTTCAATGTAGATGCGGCGTTTGGTCACCTCTGGGGCTTTCAGGAACTCGATAAACACAGCATTGAAGCGAGACACATCACCATCGGCTTCGTTGACGCGTTTAAGCGCGTAGCCCTCGGCGGCTTGAATCTTTTGTTGGGCTACACCACTGGCGCGAGGAACGACTTTGTTGTATTCGCCATTGGCGACGTTGATCATCTTTTCTCGTTCCTGCTGGGCTTGGTTGACTTCATTAAACGAAGGTTGAACCGGCAATGGTGGATTGACATTCTTTAGCTGGACCTGATCGATGGTCAAACCAAGCCCGTACTCGAGAACCTGGGCTTGCAGTCGGGCCAGAGCGTCCAATTCGATCTCTTGCCGTCCTACGGTGATGACTTCGTCTACCGTACGATCACCGACCACGGTACGCATGACCGATTCAGAAATATCGCGTAGCGTTTCGCCGGGGTTGCGCACCTCGAACAGAAACAATTGAGGATTCTCAATTCGATACTGGATGATCCATTCCACGGTCGCAGCGTTGAGATCACCAGTGACCATGCTGCGTTCTTCTTTTTGCTCCGATGAAAACTGCGTCGCGTCCGTGGCGCCATCGGTGCCAAAACCGAATTCCTGTTTCAACTGACGTTTTACCGGGACGATGGATACCCGATCAACGCCGAAAGGAAACTTGAATCGCAAGCCTGGCTCCACCGTTTTGAGATACTTGCCAAAACGAAGAACGACTCCCTGCGATTCCGCTTGGACCGTGTAAATGGATGTGTAGACTAAAAACGCCAGCACAATGATGGGAACTCCCCAGAGGAGAAACGGACGGATTTCCGCGATTCTCCTCCAATCTATGTTTCGCCAATCGATCTCTCGTTGGTCGTCGTAGTCATGACTCATCTGGCTAATCGCTCGTGACAAGGGAGTTAACGGTGCATTGCATCGAGATGCAGGAGGTCATCGAAGGATGACTTGCGACACGATGGTACGCCCGGCATGGTATTGATGATACTCCCCGAGCTCGGACCAGTCGTATGACGAGTTTCAGTATAGTCCGATTCGGATTGCCTGAGTTGCAGCACCAAGATCCGCGCACTATCCCCAAACTGATCTCAACAGCAAAACCAGCAATTGACCAACTTCGGATTCCCATGCGTTCCGGAATCTCATCCGTGCCGTGCGTGCTGACTGACTTTTCGAGCCAAATTTGGCGTTTGGATCCCGTGGGGTCAAATACGTCAATCCCTCATTCTAAAAGACAAGTTGTGAACTTCTGTCTGTTGCCGAGCAGAGATTTTGGATCGGAATCAAGTTGGGTGGAGCTAGGAGGCAATGGAAAAGCGAGACAAAACGGAGGCGCCACGCTCCGATTGTTTTGAGACCGGAGTGGTGTGGATAGAGTGAAGGCTGATCCAACTAATTGTCCGTCAATACGGTCGAAACAGCCCTTGGGGGAAAAAAGTCGCACGAGCACTTCATCCGAGAAATACGTGCTTGAGTCAGATTCTAAGCCGGAGTGTTTGATTGAGATCGAAACAGAGTTATGACACAGTCGATGTGGCATTTCATGAAAGCCAAATAGCCTGACACACTTTTCTCTTCTGGCTTTGACCTTCTTCGCTGTTCAATTTATCCTAGAATTTGATCAAGAATCCGGTCCAAAGTCGATTTGATAAAAATTCGCTTCGCACAATTTCTCTGCTTGGATAGGAAACTGATTCTCTGCTTGGTTAGGAAACTGACCGCAGAAGGTAAACTCCGAATGCCGCCGTTTGAATCTCACAGATGCATCTCACAGAACGCATCTCACAGAACGCATCTCACAGAACGCATCTCACAGAACGCATCTCACAGAA
>JAPKCI010000363.1 GCA_028823035.1 Rubripirellula sp. | reverse complement strand
GGCGGTGCGTTGGTTGATGCAACCTAAACGATCACACGCCCGCTACGTCCTACGCCATGGCAGCTCAGTCGCGGCTCCGCATCGCTCGAAGGCGGCTACTCTACTACTCGAGAACTAGCATTGCCTGCTAAGGTTCCGCTTTCTCGTCAGGTGATACCAGTACGACACGAAAGCCAAAGTGGCTAAAGCGATCCGTCGGACGGCTCCAGATGCGACTCGTCGACCGACAATGCTCAGCGGCGAGGCTCGAACCGCCGCCACGAATCACACGCCCCGAGCCGGTTACTGGCCCCGCTGGGTCAGTCAGTTCACCCCTTGAAAACTCGTCGTACCAATCCCGACACCACTCCCAGACATTACCGTGCATATCATGTAATCCCCACGAATTTGGTTTTCTGCCACCTACTGGATGTGTCTTATCACCAGAGTTTTCCAGAGACCAGGCGTAATTGCCCAACTCTGACTCATCATCTCCAAAACTATACATCGTCACTGTTCCGGCACGGCAGGCATACTCCCACTCAGCCTCCGTTGGCAACCGATAAACATGCCCTGCTGCTTTCTCCGACGGTAGTTCACTTAACTTGCGGCAAAATTCAACCGCATCATTCCAACTCACCTTCTCGACAGGATTGTCTGCTCCCCTGAAACCACTCGGGTTAACACCCATCACCTTTTCGTACTGAGCCTGCGTCACTTCATGGACGCCCATCTTGAAAGGTTGTGTAAGTGTTACCTCGTGTGCGTCATCACCTTCGCCCATCGTGAACGTACCAGCGGGTATCAACTTGAACTCCATGCCAATGGAGTTGACGGACTCCCGATCACACCCGCACATCACAACCACAACCACAACCACACAAAAAACAGCAGAGTTAAGAAGATTCACGCTCGCCCCAGTGGTAAAAGGTTTATTGACCAGCAACAAGCATAAACAAAAACCCCGCCGCTCGGGGCAGAGCGACGGGGCTGCGGAAGTTAGCGCAAGCGCAATGCCACGTCTTGACGTGTGTGTTTTTTTCAGGCAACCCGAAGCACTCGCGATGCTAATCTGGTGGATAAGTATCAAAACGCGTAAAACTGACTTGCTGCTTCCTTAGGCCAGTTGTCCCGTCTGAACGGTAAACATAAACCTCGAGCTTTACCCCTCGCACTATCCCAATATCGGGATTTCGTTTCAAAAACGCTAGCATCTCCTGATGGACTTTTCTGATGGCTTTTTCATTGTGCCAACGCGTGCTGTCGGTCTCAAAGGCCACACCAAACGGCTGCGCGCTAATGGTGACGCCATCGATCTCGTGTCTGTGGGTATAGACGTCTTCCCTTTCGCCATTTGGATATTCAATGGTGCCGGAAACACGTCTGGGGATTATTTCATTGAGTTCTCCATCTTGCATTTTGGTTAGATCCCAACCTTTGATGTGCAAATTGGAGATCACATAGTAGCGCTGCGAATAAATTACAGGCAAAACGAGCCAGTAAGTAAGCGCGGCTAACAAGGGAAGTGCCAGTAAGGTTTTGAGACTAAAACGCAATGCTATAACTCCAGAAGCCGAGCACAAATCCGATGCGGAATGCTCTTCAACCGCCGGCAAAAGCATAAACAAAAACCCCGCCGCTCGGGGCAGAGCGACGGGGCGGGGCTGTATTAGGTTGAGCACATTTCAGGGGCAAAACCTGACAGCTAAATGGCAATATTGCCAAAATTCTTTTGCTGGCCGGATGTTCCAGCTCGAAGATATAAGCGAAGTTGATCCCGACGAGGTGCCGGGTTCGGCAGTGGCGTAGCCTTGAGATGGCTACTTTCCGCCACTGATCTTTTCAAACAATTCTGTCGCTCTTTTCTGCCCTTCCGCTAATTGGTCGGGCGTGAGCTGGTTCGCGGCAGCGGTTGGCCTTGTTTTTTCGCGGAAACAAGAGGCCGGGCGTTGCTGTTTTTCTTGCAAGGCGCAGCGTCAGCCGGTTGGCATCGCGGCAGGCTTGTTCTTTACCGCCTTCTGGTGCCGTATCGATTGATGTAGTCAGCAGCCCGCTTTTTTGCTTCGGCCAACATGCCGTTACGCTTGTTGCCAAGCGCCGCCTCGGTGTCATGTAACCAAATAGTAAAGCCTTTGTGACCGATTTTACAACCAACCGCATACCAAGCGTACGCTTCTACCAGGTCCTGTGGCACGCCGATTCCATCCTCGTTCATTGCACCGATGCGCCCAACTGCGTCCACATGTCCTTGCTTGGCTGCCTTCAGATACCACTCTGCGGCTTCCACCTGATCCTGCAGCACACCTTCGCCGCGGTAGTACATTCCACCTAGCCTGTATTGCGACTCGGGATACCCCCGTTCCGCTGCCACGCGATACCACTTCACAGCCTCCACCGCATCTGGTGTCACACCAATGCCATCGGCATACATTTCCCCCAGCGTCATCTGAGCATCCGCACTCCCACCCTCCGCTGCTGTTCTTGTTTCGTCAAAATCGGGAACCTCCGCCTTTAGAGAATTCCTCCAAGACTGGATGCTCCTCGAAGATGGATCTTCAGAGCAGCCACCCAACAACAATAAGAACGCAGCCAGAAACTTGATCAGTCGCATGCCAACCTCAGTGGAGTAACAGTTTTCAGGTGAGCAATCAGAGAAAGCCAACGCAAATCCAGCAGATTTAAAAAGATGCTCGTTCACCCAGGTGGTTAAAGGTTTATTGGCCGCAACCAGCATAAAGCAAAACTCCGCCGCTCGGGGCGGGGCGTTCTTTGCTTCCCCACAATACAGACCCAACCTCACCCACAAAGTCTGCCCAATAGCTAAAAAAAGCCCGCCATCCCCCGAAGGGGGCGACGAGCTTCTTCCTCGACGGACTTACCAAGCTCTCATATCCTGATGCTTCCATCTTGAATACTGGTAAAAACCAAAGCTCCCGCTGCGAGTGCAAAGATCAGCCAGCTTCCGGTAACAAGACCCAAGAAACCCGCAATGATGAGGGCTCCGTGAACATGGGCACTATTCAACTTATGCTTGGCGGTTTTCATCGGTTTAGGCATATACGCTCCCTTGGTTGGAATTGCCCCTCCACGCATCGCACTGGCTGCGATAGCCGCAACCAGAGCACTGCATCAGATTTGGGGCGGGATAGAAATGGCCAGCCGAGATGGCTGACCACACGCTTTCAAAGACACGCTTCGTGCGATCCAGTTTGCTCTCGTCGAAACTCGCTTCGAGCAGCTGCACCTTCGGACTCTTTGCCTTGGTGATCACAGCAAACTGTAAGCGAACCTTTTTGCCGGGTACCAAACGCCGAACCAGATCGCCGTACAGCAACAGCTGCTCGGATTGATCCTCTGCCTGATACTCATTCCAAGCAGATCTGGACGTTTTGAAATCCTGCACGATTACCGAGTCATCGGTTTCCAGTAACAGGTCAACGCGTCCAAGTAGAGACGTGTATTGATTTTCAAGGTTGATCTCCTGTTAGTGACGTTGTTGGTTAGATTGCTGCTGACTGGATTGCTGATGAAACTCAGCAGTTAATTGCTCGCTGGTCCGTTGACCAAGAGCTTGTTCGATAAACTGACTGGCCTGACGGCACTGGCTGCCGACAATGCGCGATCACATCAGTGCTGGTAACAATGCACAACGGCACGATTTGGCAGAGATTGGCATGGACTCTGAATTGCAGGGTGACGACCAACTGTTCCAAGCATTGGTGCCTGGGTGCCACATCGAGAATGCGGCATCAATCGCCGGCATATCGGTTCGCACTGCGTACCGCCGGTTGGCTGACCCTACGTTCAACGGTCAGCTCCAGGACGCTCGCCAAAGCCTCAGGGAATCAATCCTGGCCAAGCTGTCGGATGCTGGCCACGACGCGGTAGGGACGCTGTGGGACCTGATGCAGTCGGCAGATGACGAAGGGGTGCGGTTACGTGCCGCCAAAGCGGTGCTGGACAGTTTGCGAGGGTTCCATGCCGAAAGCCCAACGATTGAAACCACTACGCGGACAAGGGTGGAGAGGACCCATCGTGTGATTGAGGGCGCATAGCGGCCCGCCGCCCATATGCACCCGAGCGGCGGAGTTTTGCTTTATGCTGGTATGACTCGGTCAATCTTTAACCACTGGGGCGAGCGTGAATCTTTTCAAAACTGTTGTTGTTTGTGTTGCCGTTGTTGCGATTTGCGGATGTGATCGTTCGCAGCCCACACCACCCGTTGCGACCAACCCAACACCCGTTGAGTTGCCCGAATCAGCCAACTCAATTGGCATGAAATTCAAGTTGATCCCCGTTGGTATGTTCACGATGGGTGAAGGTGATGACGCACACGAGGTCACACTTACTGTACCTTTCAAGATGGGTGTCCATGAAGTGACACAGGCTCAGTACGAACAGGTGATGGGCAGTAACCCCAGCAGATACAAAGGTTCTGATCATCCAGTTGAGGAAGTAAGTTGGGATGATGCGGTGGAGTTTTGCCGCAGGCTATCAGCCTTACCAGCCGAGAAGTCTGCTGGTAATGTTTATCGTTTGCCAACCGAGGCTGAGTGGGAGTATGCCTGTCGTGCTGGTACAACGACGAAGTACAGTTTTGGAGACGATGAATCGGACTTAGGCGATTACGCTTGGTACGGTGTCAATTCTGACAATACTCATCCAGTAGGCGGCAAGCTACCCAATGCTTGGGGGCTGTATGACATGCACAGCAATGTTTGGGAGTGGTGTCAGGATTGGTATGGAAATGACCCCAGTAGTGCCGTGACCGACCCCATGGGGCCTGCATCTGGCTCGTACCGCGTGCTCCGTGGCGGCGGTTGCAGCCTCTACGCCCAAAATTTGCGGTCGGCGATCCGCCGCGGGGTCAACCCGTCGGGCAGCTTCGACTTCAGCGGTTTTCGTGTTTCCCTGAGTCCCTGAGTCCGTCTGGCAAGTAGGCCAAACTCGGTTACTTAACACTATTACCAGAATTCATGACCACACCCGACCCAAATAAACAGGCGATCATCAAAGCTCCGAGTCGAGCCGTCGCTAAAGCTCGGAGCAACATGGCGTCTCGCGCCCTCGCCTCCGTCCAGGTAAAGACGAACAGCATCGGGATGAAACTCAAGCTGATTCCGGCGGGGGAGTTTCTGATGGGA
>JAPKCI010000093.1 GCA_028823035.1 Rubripirellula sp. | reverse complement strand
TGACAAAACCGACCTTGGTGCCATCGGGGCTGCCTTTGGGATCGGCGTCGTAAATCTCGGAGCCGTCGTCAACGTTGGCGGGAAAGCAGAGTAGAGAGAGAGGGTGAACGGTTTCCCAGCCGTCGCCAGACCGAAGGTCAGCGACGACGGAATCACCACAAGCCCAGCGACCACTCGCACCACAAGGGCTTACATCCCCCATGCGTTCCCAGGCAAGAATGTGGACGCTCGATGGGAAAGGCTCATTCCACTTGCGGCCACGGAAGAGCCCATCGCCGAGCATGAAATACTCGCCATTACCGAGCCAGGACATGTGGCACTTTTGAAGTGTAGGGACGCCGATACGGCGATTACTACCGTCGAGATCATAGAAAGCGCGAGTAGCGGCAAAGGGATCGGTGTTGGGAGCCTGACGCGTAAAAAAAAGAGGGTGACGGGGATTGGGGAGCAGATGAATACCGCTGACCTCAGGAAGAAATTCCATCTTACCATCCGGTAAAGAGATGCGGACGGTTCTATATTTTGGATCAGCCCTACGATCGCGTAGTAAGCCGTAGATCCAGCGGTCATTCGCATCGGTTTCGCCTAGCACCACGGCGCCGAGATGTGGGACGAGAATTTTCGTGTTACCGGTGTCGGCATCATGGAACATGTTCTCCGTACCAGGGTCGCCGCCCCTCGCCTTGGCAGGATTGTAGGTGGAGTAGATTAGCCAATTGTTTTGCTTTGCCCAGCGCGGGTTAAAACCGGAACCCACTACGCGCTCTTCATCCATGTGAAGGTCGAAGATGCGAACGGTGGCGGTGTCGTTTTCTCCATTAAGATAATGGGTGTAACAGACAAATCGGCCATCGGCTGAGAAGCACTGTGTGTTGTAACGATTGGCCCAGTCGCGGATATGAGGATCGTGAGTGAGACGCCAGACGCCAAAGTTGTTGCCCGGGGCAGGAAATACGACCTTCTGTGCGTAGAGAGGAAGAGAGAAAGTGAGTGCCAAGAAAATTGAATAGAAATGCCTATCGATGTAACAAATGCGCAAACCATACTTATTCATCAATTTTCGTTTCCTCTTTCTTTCGAGTGCATCATGATTAGCAGCCACTTTTTTGACGACACCAACCTAGGATTGAATGGCTAGAAGGTAAGCAAAAGCAGACATACCTACTTTCAGGGTAAAGAACGCTACACCGGCGAAATTCATCCCTGACCTTCATCTTACTCCTTTTTCCTGCTCCTCAAAATACAATAGAAAAAACCAATCGATTCAACTAGCCGTCCAACGAGTATTTTGAGCGACCGCAATATGTTCGCCTCCGGACCGACACTCTACAGCAACTAACCATCCTCGGTAGGTTGATATTGGTAGGTTGCTAGATGACAGGTGCATCGGAGAACAGATCGATCGGAATACGGTCGTTCGACGTCGGTATCAGAGACTTCAATTGCTCGGGGTGTGCTCCCTCGGAAGCGTGAAGTGTTGCCAATGCCAAAGCTGTTTTGAGATGAGTCATTCGTTAGCGAACTCGATCTTCTGCGGTTTGGGACTTGGACAATTGTGGCAACATGATGGTTACCATTATTCCGCCAATGGTATGTGAAATGGCCCCGCGCTGACCGCATTTCGAGCCTGGTTTTTCGTGCTGCCGCGCCTGTTCCTGGGATTTTTCGTGAGTTGGAATCAGTGAGTGCAACCATCGCTGCCGGTATCCATGTTGCGAGTGGCCTTGCTTGATCAGTGAGGAAATTTCAGCAGCAAAGTTTCACCGAGCCAATGGGGATACGGGCAGAGAGCCAACGGGAGGTAGCGAAGCGGCGGAGACAAGCATGGTTTCGTAGTCAGCGTCCTGCAGCAACCAAAAAGTGCCTGCCCCTTTTTGATCCTTTTTTTACCCAAAAAATATCTGTCCCTTTTTCATCGCCCATTTCCCGGCCCTTTTTTCAGTCTGATAAAAAGTGGATTGACCGGGCTCACCGTATCTCATCTGGTTGCGATAAGACTTCTTCCAACAACGAGAGCAATTGGCACAACCGGAATAGAAAACGGTAAACCGAGTTCTCTGAGTCGCTCATCGATCGAGGGTTGGGTTTTTTACTGGGCCACGTAGCAGCCGATGTCTTTGTATCTTCGATCGTCGGATAAGAGAATGACTACCTTAGGCTTCGGCGCGGCGTGGACTGCGAGTGTTGCGGCCAGGACTGGGCCAGAGAACGCATGCGGATCAGTTGACGGGGCATGGATTTGATCATGGTTTTAAAGCTATTTCTTATAGGAGGTTGATGTCCCTGAATACTGAATCCAGTTGAGAATCCGAACTTAGCACGGTCTCGCAGGTGGACGACCATCATATCCCTTCATGTGCGTCCCGACGCATTTGAAAGTACATGTCACTGTCTTCGCTTTGACTTGATTGGCGTGGGCTGTGTCTTGACGTGTGGAACAAGAAACTGTGTCGGACTGTTTGTTCTTGAGTTATTCATTATTCAATCCAATTCGTAAAGACATCCACGGGGTCACGCTCGGTGCGGTAGTTATTCACTGGATGCTCACGATCTGGATAACCCATCGCGACGCCACATACTAGCGACAACGAGTCGGGAAACTTCAATATCTCGCGAACGATGTCCGGGTATTCGGACATCGCGGCCTGCGGGCATGTTTCCAAACCGTGTCCACGAGCTGCGAGCATCACGTTCTGGATGAACATGCCCATGTCGAGCCACGATCCCTTTTCCAGCATCGCGTCGACGAAAAACAGTAACTCGATGGGCGCACCGAAACCGTGATAGTTCTTTAGCCACTGGGCGATGCGAGCTTCCTTGTCACCATGCTCGATTCCCAAGGCACCGTACAATGCGAACCCGCAAGCCTTCTGACGTGACCGATAAGGATCGACAAAACGTTCGGCGTAATACTTGTAATCAGGATTCGGAATATGTCCCGATTTTCTCGCTTCGACTAGTGCGTCGCCCATCTTCTGCTTTGTTTCTCCCGAGACCACCGCGACCTGCCACGGCTGTGTATTCACACCAGAGGGAGCCCAACGCGCGGTGTCCAAGATGTCATGGATTAGATCATGCGGTACAGTTCGGTCCTCGAAAGCCCGAGTTGATGCTCGATTGCGGATTGCTTCGTTGATATCCAAAATGGTCTTCCGAGTGGATGGTGGTAACTTACCTCCTAGCAACGAGTGGTTTCGCCTTCGGGTCGATCTTTACGAGCATCGGCATTTTCACTCCATCGCCTTCTTGAACGAGATGCAAGACCACAAAGTCGGCTGCCCTGCGCGAGGCGTTCATGATTTGCTCGTCTTTTAATCGCAAGCCGATCTCGGCCAGAGCAGTGACGACGCCTGTCTGGCCATGATCGATGGCCAGGTTGACGACCTTTTCGCCGCCGAACTTTGGGTTGTGGTTCTTCCAAGCGTAGGTGCCGTCGACGACAAAGGCGGTGTTGATCAGTCGATGTGCGATGATCCGCGTTGCGTCTTCACAGCGCTGGGCCAGTTGCGGATCTTCGGCACGGACCGCGTCCGCATATTCGAACAACCACCGATACGTTCCGCTGATCCCACTGCAAATGCCGATTGTTTCGACGACAAGCCCCGAGCGGTCAACGGCCTTCTTCTTTCCCGCTTGTTCGTCTTGCGCGGCGACGTATTCGGAAAGCGGCTCGGTCGGCTCCAGTGATTCCACTGCTTCAAGGATCAGGCGAATGGTACCCTCGGCCGTTTCACGGCACTGCCGGGCCATCGCCTGGTTGCCGAGTTTGTGATTCATTTCGTATCCGCGCCACAGCGTCGTCGCGATCCCCGAGACACCACGTCCGATCCCCAGATTTCGCTCGCCGGGGCGACCGTTCATGTTGTGCCAGATCGCGGTTGCGTTTTGTTTGTCGGCGTCGTCGATCAGAAAACGCAGCCCCGAATTGATGATATCTTCCATCGAGTGATCGTCCGTCATCTGCTTGCCAGGGATCAGCTTCTGTGCCGTTTGCAGGGCGTAAACATTGCCGCTGCAACCGCGACAGAAGCCGGTCACGACGCTGCCGTCATATCGCTTCCAATGAATCCGCTCCAGATGATCGGTGGAATCACCTGCCTCGACAGGCGGCTTTCCGCGGCGAAGTCTGGCATCAGCGGCAGCCGACGGGCCTTGTGACTTGATACTCGCCAGATAGGCGAAACGGGTTGCTCGTTCCAGATAAGCGAGCGAGTCTTCGTCCCCGGTCAAGCGGTAGTACGCGCCGAACGCATCCAGCACATTTCCGAATCCCCAACTGTTACCAGACATCAGAGGTCGGGGATTGGCCGCACGCTTGCCCGCATCGAGCTGGTGCCGGCTGGTCCAGAACAACGCGTCCACTCCCTGTTTCGACCCTCTCTTATGTGCGGTCTTCTTCAACCAGGCGATGTGATCCTCGATGGCCTTGAGTAATCGCGGATCGTGCGTTTGCTCGTAAACTTCCATCAGCACCGTCGCACTGTAGTTAGCGGTTACCGTAATCGTCGTTTGGTAGTTGGGTACTCCCTTGGCTGCCGATGGGTTTTGCAGCCAAGTGCGACCCTCGCCGGGAAATTCGCGAACCTGCCGCAGCATCCAGTTCACTCCGGAATCACGATACGAGAGGTAGGACGCGTCGAAACGGCCAACCGCATGCATCGACTGGATCAATGCACCTGCGCCATGCACGTCCGTGTAATACGCGGGCGCTTTTTGAGGTGGCGCGGCATTGGCGGTGGACAGCGACAGCACGCACACTGCAAGCAGTGTGGCGGCTGAATTCCGGTGAAACATTATCGCGGCTCCTGCGGCGGGGTATTCCAAGTCTCTGCTCATTCGCTAATCAGCTGGGGGCGGATCTTCGGAGCGCCAAGTTCCACGACGTTCGAGCTGTTGATGAAGGCCCCATCATCGGATGATCCTTGCAGTTGTAAGAAGTAAGCCGCAGTCCCGGTCTTAGGAACGGAGACCTGAACGGTCCGCACGCGATCCGATTGGCCGTTGAGTTTGATTGTGTGTTGGCGAGTCCACTTCGCCCTGCGATAGTCCCCGCCACCATCCGTTGTTTGCCAGAGAATAAGCCGCGCATTGTCGAACTCGTCGCCCAGTTGTGCTGTGAGCGTGACCTGGTTGCCGTCAGCCTTGGAGACCAATTGCACCGAAGGGATCGCTCTCCCCAGCAGCGCGGCCGCCACGGCAGTACGCCACCCCAAGGCATGCAAAACGTGCTTGCGACCGTGAGGATAGTTGGGGATTCGCAGGAACGCCTTGCGGCACTTCATGTCGTCGAAGTAGTTCGAGTCGGAAAGCAAATGAAACAGCGGGTCGTTCGTGCCGACCGCGGGCATGATGAATTTGTCCTCGAGTAAGTCGCCCCACTGGGCCGGATCAAACAGTTCAAGGTATTTGCGACCGTATGGGGAGTCCATTACTGATAATGACTGCCGCGCGGTTTGTCCGGCGGGGCCGGTCTGCTTTGGATTAACGTCCCAGCCCCATCGCTCGCCCTTGAGACGCGTGAATCCGATCACATCGCCCGAGTTCCACGCTGTTGGGAACGCGCCCACAATCCGCCGGTCACCGGCACAGGCGATCAACGCGGCCATGCCACCCTTGGAACTGCCCGTGACCACGCACCGTTTTGCCTGAACCTCTGGTAGGTGTTCCGCGATGGTTACTGCCGCAGAGAATATCTTCGCCAGCGCGTAATAGCCCGCCTCGCGTGGATCCCCGGATTCCATGTACCGTTGGTTGCCCATCGACATCAATTCGCCAGGGTTGCGGACGTTAAACTGTTTGGTGTCAAAACCCTGTTCCACGACAACGCACGGGATGCTCAAACCCAGTGCAATCGACTCCAGCCAATCCAGATTCGCATTCTCGGCTTGCATGCCCGCGCCGCCCATGATGATCGCGGCCGTTCCCGCGGATGCGTCTGGCAGCTCGCCGTCTGGCAGATAGACCGTCACATCGTGTTCACATTTCAGACCGCGATACGTCTGGCTGGTCATCCTCAACCCGATACGCCGCATCTTGCGATCGTTGAAGAACCGACTCGTGACGACTGTGCTCTGCTTGCGAGTATAAGGAACTTGCGAGACTTCGAGGGGTGCATCGTATTCAAACAGATCAACAATCGATGCGATTTCGACCGCTGGCGGTGCGGCGATCAGCAAGGGCATCGCAAATGTAAACGAGAGTGCGAGTACGCATGCAATAAGTCGTAGTCGCGGGAGCATTGCGATCATCGTACACTTCTCTTTCGTTGTGCGGCTGGTGACTTTGGCTTCAAGATGGCAGTTATGTTGTAGTCAACGGCGTGAGGTTAAAAACGTCAGCGGAGCATTAAACATTGCATAAAGTCGACATTAAAGCATTTTCAATCCTCACATCTCAGTCGAGATCAGATCTGCGTCGATGTCCTCAATGTCCCGGCAATCATTCTCGCCGCAACGAATACAAGCTCCGATCCGTGGTCAGCTCAGCGGCACAGCTTTACCGCCGCCAATGATCGTCTGGGATTTGGCCATCGCGAGATGCGACGTTCAACAAGGTGTTTCGAGCATGCCTGTGATTCAACCTGCAAAATGTTCGCTCGAGTTTTTTGCCCACAATCGGACAACTTTCACCTGACGTTGCGATAAAGAAAGGCGTCCGAAGTAAGCAGTGATGTCAACAAAGCCTTCATGCTGCCGCCACTTTCTTCATAAGCATTGTAGGCATCCTGCAGGACAGAAGCGTCGCTG
Organism: Rubripirellula sp.; assembly: GCA_028823035.1. Lineage (GTDB taxonomy): Bacteria > Planctomycetota > Planctomycetia > Pirellulales > Pirellulaceae > Rubripirellula. Next base: position 15,531 of record JAPKCI010000093.1, on the reverse strand, counting down.
ATCGTCTCGTTTCGCCCCATCCAGTAGCGGAAGGCATGACGCACAAATACCTGTGTCACTCGCTGACTGCTTGCGAGTTTTTCGATCATTTCCAAGGCGTTACTTACTGGGCCATCCAAAGTATCATCACCGCTGTCAGTGATTTCACCTTGCGCATTGACGGGTTCACCAAGCTCGGTAGTGCGAAAAAGCCCAGCATGATTGAACATTTCAAAGGGTAAGCCCAGCGGGTCCATCTTCCGATGGCATTTCCAACATTGCTCTTCTCGCGTCACTCGCATGCGATGACGCAGCGTCTCTTCAGGCTCATCTGGCAACATCGCATCGACCGTGATTGGTACGTCTGCGATCGCTCCGCCCAACAAACGCTCGCGAATCCATTTGCCTCGCAAGATGGCGTGATTGTCCATGGCATCCGAGTGGGAGACCAGCCAGATGGGGTGAGTGAGAATTCCCTTGCGTTGGTCATCGGGAACTGTCGTGAGACGTCTTGTGGTCTTGCCGCCGAACTTCCCCTTCGTTTCAGGGTTCGACAATTCGCTGTAGGGTTGAACCCTGACATGGACCGTCCGTTCGGTTGTCTCCGCTGGTTTCTCCGCTTTGGTTTTGGCGGTTTCTGGACCATCTTCAATCACAGCGGGCCTGTCCGCAGCTAAGAACTGAACGGCATCGGCAACCACCATCCCACCGCCGCCGCTGCCAGAAATCTCAACTGCATCCCATGCGCCAGCTGGGAACTCGAAGAAGCCCAACGATTGAAAATAGCGGTCCGACCCGCGTTTATTGAAAGTGCCCGGGGCCCGCCTTTGGTCGATGCGAAAGGTTTCTTCTCCATCCTTATGTCGAACGGTCACGCGGGCTTTGGGGGCTCGATTGGAGTGCGGTGCAAGTGTAATTCGTACTTCGTACTTACCTGGCTCGGGGAACGTCACCGGATAAATCACCTGGGCGCTGGCCGTGCGAGTAAAGAGGTATTCAGTGCCCACATGCGTTGTCACCCCGCTGGACTGAGACCACCGTCCCGTGACTTTTGCATCCGTGTTATCTACAACAATCCCTGGCAAATCCTTGGCTTGTAAAGGAGGAAGCACGCTGGACTTTTGTTTTGCGGCAACGAACTTTGTGCCTTTCCGAACAAACAGCGGCGTGCCATTTTCATCGACGACTTTTCCGTCCTTACTCAACTCCCGGAAGTATCCTTCATCTCTGGCACTTTCAGGCAGAATTGCCCGGTTGGTGGTAAGTAACTCGTAAAGAACGTTTTTGTCCTCATCTAGAATCAATTCCACCAAGCGGTCGGTGTTGGTCGCCATCTTCACCATCAGAAAACGGTGCGACTTGCTGTTGCTCAGACCACCGGCCTTGATTAGCAGGTTGTCATCTTTATCAACTTTACCGGCGAGTTCGTAATCAAAATACTCCCTGAAGAAACGCAGGATGGCAGGTTTGCGAATGCTGTTATCGTCAAGAATGCGAGTGACTTCTCTTTTTACATCATCTCTGGTCGTCAAACACCCATCCTTGAGGGCCTGCTTGAGTTTGCTGTCGGGTGCAACATAGGAGAAGGCGGCATTGATGGCCAAAACCAATTCCTCGTTTTGCAACATAACGCGGCCATACTTGTCGGGCTCCCCACCCTTGCACAGTTCTGATCGGAAGAGAGCGGCGCGATCGAGGAAGATTGGCATCAAGCCCAAGATTGCTCCTTCTTCTTTGCCAAGGGAATCGATGGACTTTTTGACAAGCCTGACATAGGTGGCCGTTTCATCTGCCGTCGGTGACCGCAGCGTCAGAGCTTCGAACAGAAAATCAACGGCTGCAGTCATTCGCTCATCGCTGACACCGGGTTCAGACATCAAGTGATACACCGGTGTGATCGGCCGGTTTGATTTTTTGCGGTAGTAGACTCCCTCTGGGTCACCATGCTTGGTCTGGATAGTCCGGCCCTTATAGGTCGCTTTTCCCTTGTATTGCTGGTCGATGTCTTCCACACGATCCACAAATTGAAAGGGGTAGCCTTCGGGTCCAAACGCCATGAAGCGAATGATGGCTTCCGCATCGCTGGCAAGTCGCAAAGTTTCAGCAGTGTTGACTGAATACAGGTAAGGGTAATTTTGCAATCCGCGTTTCACCCTTGTACTTAGCACAGGCGTGATTTTTGCAAGCCCGGAATGAAGAGAGAAAGGCGTCCCGACCCAATCCACTGTATCTTGAACGCCAAGATAAATATTGTTGCCCCGTTGATAGTGTTCGGGTACCTGGTCGCCGTGTGATCTCACCCCGGGTTTTTCTGGATTGTAAGGTGGCTCCATGGTCACCAATTCATTGAGTCGGGTGAAATGCTCCAGTGGATGCAGACGCCAGATGCGAGCCGGGGATGAGGCTGGCAGTTGGTTCTTTGGCAATTCACCGAACAACAGTTCATGGTCCAGAAGATTGCCTTTGGATGGGTGAAGATGCTCATGGTAGCCCCCCGTGTTTTTCATGGCGTGCCGCATCCCCGCAACAATGAACTCGGCCAATTGCTGTCGCTCACCGAGCGTCGGCTGAGCCTCTTCCCGAGGAGGCATCTCTTTCACAGCAACCTGTTCCCGGATGCTTTTCCATACGTGAGCGTTGTCGGCGTTGATCTCATTCAATTCATGAAATGCAACATTGCCCTCCTGTGTGTCGTCACCATGACAATCAACGCAGTACTTCATCAGAAAGGGTTTGACCTGTGAATCAAACGTTATCGACTCATCTGCAGCAAGGTTCGTCGCGAGAACCGACAAATACGCTGCCACAGCAAATGAAACACAAGCAACTTTTCCAACAGTCATTGTTGCTTCGCCCTTACGCAAAAAGTTGCTCGAGGGGACCGCTGCCAGAATCCAGTTTTCTGGCGTTAGCCTCATTCATGTTGTAGCGATCGCACGGAGCCCCAACAGCATGAAGTAGCGTCGCGTACAGGGCATTGATCGGCCGTGTCCCGTTGAACTGAAGGAAGTTGCCGGTTTTGATCCGACCACCACAATTCCCCAAAAGGATGAAGGGCCAGGTAGAGGCGTTTGTGTGTTGCTTGTCAGCGTTCCCGCTGGTGTAAACAATGAGTGTATTGTCCATCATCGTTCCGTTACCCTCTGGTACGGATTCGAGAGACTTCATCAGTTTCACAAGCATGCGGCAATTGTACTGGCGGATTTTGTGCCAGATGGGATTTCCTTCCTGCCCCATGTGCCCTAAGAAGTGTCCGGTTGTTTCCACTCCCAGACCTTCCCACGAACCCCAGACACCTGCGCGGCCCGAGGCGATGGTCAGGGTATTGCTCAAACCAGACTTCAGTGTGGCGATGCCAATATCTAGAAGGGCATCATGCCAGTCCGTTTCATGTTTTGGCGAGACATACTTATCGCTGTGCAAGGGTTTAAACTTTTTGAGCGATTCAGAGAATCCGTTGAGTTTGGTACGCAGATTATTAATATCACTGAAGCCGTCAACGTAGGGTTCAAAGAGTGCCAGATCGCTTTCTGGCAATTCGCCCTTGCCCTTCGCCGCGATGGACTCGACCTCTTTGAAAATCAGGGATCTTGCATCGTACTCCTTCTTCACGTCTCCATTGGCAATGCTGCCAAACAGTGTCTGATAAAGATGATTTGGATTGCAGTACATGTAGAGTGGTTTGCCTGCTCCGGAAGCAGACAAAGCTGCCACGGAGGGCTGTCTTTCCATCCCAGAGAGGCTTCCCATACCGATGCGAAGATGAGGCAGAATCGTCTGTGGCAGCGCTTTGCTTATGCTGTGGTCAATTGTCTCTGCACTTGGGCCCCTGTGCTCGCCGCCGCGGTATCCACCGAGCGCACCGAAGTACGCACTGTGAGTAGGAGTGGTATGCCGGCCATGCAGACCGTTGATGATGTTTATCCTGTCTAAATAGGGTTCCAGTGGTTTGATCGATTCGGGCAACTTCGCCCCAAACAGTGAACCACTTTTCTTCATGCCTCGTGGGATGCAGGCACTTGGATTAAAACCATTGTTCTGCAGGAAAAAAACAACCCGTCTCGGTTTCACCGTTGCGTCAGATCTGTCGCCGATGGCACGCAGGGTTGAAGGGATAAAGACTGACGATCCCAATGCTGCACCGACGCTGCAGGCTGTGGCATCTCTCAATACCGCTCTTCTGGTAATCATGTGTCTTATCTCTTTCTATTGTCCTTGGCGCTCTGCTAAGTCGACAAAAGTTCTAAGCATCGTCGTCTGCAGTATCAGACTTGCGTTTTCCTTTGAGAGCTTCGGAAATAGCAGTTCGCAAAGCTTTAGTGTACACCAAATGGTATCCGTTCACTCAGCAGTTTTCACGGCGCGGCGTTCAGTGGTTATCAAAGTTCTCGTAACGCCACATCGTAGCCTGGCACAATTCGTTGTCTTTTCGCCGGCGTTTCTCAGGCGATACCCTACTTGGACTCATCGCCGTTCCGCCTCGGTGACAGGTAACTAGATTTGAACTTCTCAACCCGTGGTTTGACCACAAGCTCCATTGCTCACAAGCTCCATTGACCACAAGCTCCATTGACCACAAGCTCCATTGACCAGCCGTGCAGATCAACGAACGCGGAACGGTTGTGTGAACTGAATTGTCCAAGGTGAAGGATTGAAGTATTACCGTAATGCTTTTGCACACAAAGAGAGGTAGCTCACCTTGACTTGGCTGCTCCGGTCTCGAACGAACGTTTTGCAGTCAAAATGTCTGCTCATAAAAAAACCCGTCCAGACGCGGTTCGTATCGCGCCGTGACGGGTTCTGAGGATTCTTGTCTAGAATCGCCTTTCCAGTGAGGACGGCCACAAGGACTCGCAACGTGGCTACAATCCTGTTTTGAATACGCCTTGTCATCACCAAATCACAATTTTGGATAACATCCGCTTGTGGCGTTTCCCTTCTGGAACTTGCATCAATCAAACGCACTGTTATTGAGGTGACAATGACTCCCAGAGCTCAATCCAACAGATTTACAGTTGACTTGATTGTGAATTATCCTGCCTTGTTCCAAAATCATGTCCAAATTCAGCGAGCAAATAGCGGAGTACGGGTATGGATGAGGAAAAACATGAGCAATTCACCCGGTTGTTGATTCAGCACGAACCAGAATTGATGCGTTGCATTCTGGTCGCGGTACCGAATCGTTCGGATGCTCGCGACATTTTGCAGGAATGCTCCGTAGCGCTTTGGCGTAAGTTTGACAACTACGATCCGGAGCGAGCTTTTGTTGCGTGGGCCTTAGGCTTCGTCAGAATAGAGATTCGCCGCTTCCTGAGAAAGTCTGCGCAGAGAAATCAATTGACCGAGCGGGCTGTCGAATTGCTTTTGGAGGATCAGAGAACAGCGGCAGCTGAACTCGATCATCGCAAGAATCACTTGCTGGACTGCCTTGACCTGCTTTCCGAACGACAGAAAGAAATGGTTAACGGATACTACCGGATGGAGTATTCGGTGAGTGACTTGTCGCAACGGACTGGACAAACCGCCGATGCTATCTATAAATCGCTCCAACGAATACGTCGCTCCCTTCATGATTGCGTAGAATCCAGGTTGCGAGGTTCCGAAGCATGAATCCGGACAATAGCGAACAGTGGCAAGAGTTGATTCAACGTCACCTGGATGGGATCGCGAGCGATGAAGAAGTCAAAAAGTTGTCCGAGAAGCTTGAGTCTTGTTCGGAAACTCGATCACTGTATTTGAAGCTGCAGCAGATCCACGCAATTCTGCTTAATGGTGAACTCGAAGAATCGTTGACGAATGACTCAGAGCATCGCGTCCTCGAACTGACCTCAATTCTTGAGCGATCCAACCGCGTGCTGCGAAAGCGACGTTTCCTTTTTACGCTTGGAGCAAGTGCGGCGGCCATTTTGGCGATTGTGGGCAGCTGGTGCCTCTGGAGTAGCCGGGCCAAAAGGATTGTGGAAATCACATCAATCCAGGGCGCCGTGCAATGGACGGGTGATGGCGGAAACGTCATCGAGAAATTGGAGGAAGGGCAAGCGTTGACAGGCGGCACGATCGAGGCACGATCTGTCGATTCATTTGTCGAACTACGTTTTCGAGACGGATCGACCGTTTCGACTTCAGGTGGTTCGGTATTAACGATTGCCGATGACGGTCAAAAAAAGCTCTACCTGCGATCCGGGGTTCTGTCTGCCGATGTTGAGAAGCAGTCGGCTGAACGTCCCATGATTGTTATCACGCCGACGGCTCGTCTTGAGATCATGGGAACCCGGTTTGACGTCATGGCCAATCCCGAACGATCGAAAGTTTCCGTCCGGCAAGGTCTGGTTCGCGCTGTCCGTTTGTCCGATGGCAAGTCAGTAAAAGTCGCGGGTGGCCATTCAGCAATCGCATCTACCGATGTGCAAAGTGAGTTTTTGTCAAGACGCTCAGATCAAGCAGTCCATGCCTGGAAAGCAAATCTGGAGCAAGATCGCAAACAGGGCGAAGGTGAATTCGTATCCGCAATGGTGTCTTTGCGAATCGAAATTCGCGAGGCTCTGAAAAGCGGAAAAGTGACTCGTGAACAGATTCCCGAGTTTTACGGGGATCGGCTCGCAGGAATCGTCGAAACGGACGGCATCTTGAAGGCACAACCAAAACAGGTGGTGCGCAGCAAGTTTGGCAATGTCCTTCAAATTGCGACATTGTACGTCAATCGAGACAAACTCAATCCCGTTGTATTGAATGATCAGAGCGTGTTTCGAGTTCAAGGAAAAGTCGCTGCGGCAACCGAGATTCACGTCGGTATTGGAGCCTTCGGAACGACCCGCGCAAGTGCAGGACGTTTCATCACTTCACGGAACGTAGCGGGTGAATTTGATTTGGAAGTTCCCGCAAGTCAATTCCGGCCGTTTCGTGGACGTGGTGGGGATTTCTCAGCAATTGGCATGGAGGTCTTTGTCTGGTTTTGCCTGACCTCCGACGTGAATGCTAAACTCGAAATTGCATCTGTGGAATTGAAACCAACATCGAACTAGATCGAAAACCTAATATCTAACTAACGACTTCGCAATTGGAGAACCTGATTCAAATGAGAATTCTGCTACCCCGAACGTTTTTACGGCTGAGTGTGACACTTTTTGTCGTTTGGTTTTTTGCTGACGTATCGGCGAACTTGTCTTTTGCACAGGAGATCAAATCTGAAGATCGCATTGGTTCCAATAAAGACTTCGACATGTGCGAAGATTTTCGATTCAAGCGAATCACGAAGCTCGTCAAAGACGGGAAACTTTCACAACAGCAGGGCTACAATATTTGGAATCGCATCGAGTCCGACAAAGAGATCGTTAAGAAGATCCTTGGCGAAGCAGTCGTGGCTAACGAACTGACGCGGGATCAAGCCGACCGACTACTTCCCTTAATTGACGCCAACATGACCTATGTCGATAGCCAGCACGGGCGTTTCGGTCAGCCAAAGGAATTGAAGGATGGCCAATTTAAAGCAGGCGAAATCACGTCAGAGCATCGCGACGCAGTTTACCGGCGGCTGACCGCTGCCAATGAACGCGGCGAGATGTATGACTATGATGTTGCTTCGATCATGAAGCAACTTTACGCGGGATTTGACTCGGAAGCCGCTGCGGTCGAGCAAATCGCTAAATACCGTGGGGCGTTGAACCCGCGGATTGCGCAAAGCGGTTCCCAGTCCCGAGTTCTCCAACTTGCCAAAATGCAACGTGGTCGTGCTAAGAACCGCAATGGCTACGGTGCGAATGAACTCAAGATTGAGGCCCCAGGTGATTGGATCAAGAGCCTCGAGAAACCGATCTACTCCGGGCCACAACCGGGAGAAAAAGTTCCATCGTTGACGGCCATCAACCTGCGTGGGGATCAGGCAGGTCAGGAATTTGATCCGGTTGATTTGGCAAGTGATAAGCTCCATCTCATGTTCTTTGTCAGCGAATCTCGGACCTTTGGCCGATTCCTGGGACAGCTAAGGCAACAACTACAGGCCATTGAAGCAAACTCAAAACATCGCTGGGCGATGTCAGTCATTGTTTGTACCGACGACGCAAATGAGGCCGAGAAAAACTTCTCAGTGTTGGACCAACGTTATCCCAAAAACCTGATCGTGGGTTTGTCCAAAGATGGTTCAGCCGGTCCTCCCGCTTACGGATTGGATAAGAATCTCACCGCGACGGTAATCGTTGTCAAAGATGGCAAAGTCGCGCACAACCTGCCTTATTCAGGCAACGCGTTCTACACACAACCCCACATTCTTGGGGCCATCGCCAAAGCCATGGAAGTTGATCACGATACCCTCCGAAAGTACATCAGCGGTACTCCTGCCGATGCAGCATCGGAAGCATCTGGTCGAAGGATGCAGGGAAACCGCGCAAACACAGGAGCAACGATAACGAATACGTTTCGCGAAAGGCTCTCGCAGTGTCTTAAAAGGGGAGCGATTAGTCGCGAACAAGCAGGTGAACTACTCCAAATTTCACGGGATGCAACTGCTCTAAGTGCAAAGGTTGCAGAACTTGTGAAAGCGGAGACCCTGACTCGCGAAGAGGCGAAGCAGCTACTGAGTGCTGCCCAAGTGGATAGCGGCCAGAGTGATGGGAATCGAGATCGTTAAGGCATCTGGATGACCCAACATTTCCAAACGATCGAATGGCCCACGATGTCTGTAACAACAGTGAAATCATGAAAATCAGATTTGCAATCCTGGTGGCTGCTTGTACCTGTTTCGGCACTTCGTTGTGCGTGATGTCGATGGACACTCCGACGATTAGTACCGAGGTCACACGCCAGACTCGCAACGAAGCGGTTGACTTCAAAAACGACTTGATCCCAATGTTCACGAAATTGGGATGCAACGCCGGGAAATGCCACGGTTCGGCGATTGGGCGTGGTGAGTTCAAGTTGTCACTCTATGGGGGAACGCCATCAGCGGACTATGACGAGATTGTGCGAAGGTTTGCTGGGCGTCGGATCAACTTGACCGACCCGGAGTCGAGTCTTGTTTTCATGAAGCCGGCCGAGTCTGTGGAACACGGCGGCGGCGCGGTCATCAAGCACAACGATGACAACGCTAAACTCTTAATCACATGGATCAGGCAGGGTGCAAAGTACGTTGAAAATCGTCAACTGAAACGCGTCGAGGTGAACCCCAACAGGTTTATCGCAACCAAAATGGGTGAAAAACACCCGCTCAAAGTCGTGGCTCAGTACGACGACGGATCGACTCGTGATGTCACGAACCTGACCCAATTCGTGGCTGATGATTCGTCGGCGGTTACCATCGACAGCAAATTGGCAACTGCCAAGATCATACGTCCCGGTCGGCATATCGTGATTGCGAGATACTCAACTGAAGTAGTCCCGATTGAATTGATCTCGCCGATTTCGGAGACGGTTGTCGACCTCTCTAGCGAGCAGCGTAACAACTTCGTGGATCACGAAATTCTTGCGGCGATCGCTGAACTTCGGTTACCGGTTTCGCCGATGCTCGACGATCCGTCACTCATGCGTCGAATTACGCTGGACCTTACCGGACGGTTACCTGAATACCGACGCGAAACCGAAGTGGATCGTTTGAATCGAGAAGCGGTCGTCGACGACCTGCTCGCCTCCGAAGAGTTTGTCGAATTCTACACATTGAAATTGGCAAAGCTCCTGCGGATCCAATCCAAAATTGACAAAAATCTGGTCACAACGACGCCGACAGCTGCACGAGCGTTTCATGATTGGTTTGCTCAACAGTTGCATGATGGCGTGGGCTACGACCAGATGGCGCGAGAGATCATCACGGCCACGGGTGATTCGGCCGAGTATGGACCGGCGACCTTTTATACCGCTGTTGAGGATGCCAGGCTGCAAACGGAATTCACTACCGAGGTCTTTATGGGCAGTCGGATGAAGTGTGCCAACTGTCACAACCATCCGCTGGATAAGTGGACGCAAGATGACTTCCATGGCCTGACGGCGATGTTCTCGAAGCTGACACGCAGCCAGGTTATCCGGTTCAATCCGCTTGGCAAAAACATCCATCCGAATACGGGGGAAGCTGCCTTGATGAAGATTCCGGGTGGGGACTTTCTGCCAAAGGATACGAAAGATGGGCGAGGTGTTTTTGCCGATTGGCTGACAGATCGTAACAACCCGTACTTTGCCAAGGCGATCGTTAACCGTCTTTGGAAATCGCTGATGGGTCGCGGACTGGTGGAACCTGTCGATGATTTCCGCTCAACCAACCCTGCGACCCATCCGGCCTTACTTAATCAGTTGGCCGAAGACTTCATCGAGCATGGCTACGACATTCGGCATACATTGAAAGTCATCGCGATGAGTTCGACCTATGCTCGCAGTTCGATTCCGGTCAAAGGAAACGAAGGGGATAATCGGTTCTATTCGCACATGATGCAAAGGCCCGTCGAGCCAGAGGTGCTCGCCGATGCAATGTCTGACGTGCTCGGGGTTGCAGGGCAATATGGGACGGAAGCCCCCGGTACGCGGGCTGTCGAACTTCGCGATGGGGCCATTCGTTCAGACACGCTTGATATGCTCGGCCGCTGCGACCGCACCAACTCCTGCGAAGGAGCACCCTCGCCTACCGGACCCTTGGCACAAAAGCTTCACCTGTTCAATGGAAAACTGTTGAACAGCCGAATCGGTGCTGAAGGTGGGCGACTTGACAAACTGATCAAGTCTAAAGAAACGCCAATGAAAATTGTAAACGAGTTTTACCAAGCGGCCTTGAATCGACAGCCAAACACGAAGGAAGTTGCGTTCCTGGCGAAATTGTTCGATGACCAAAAACCGTCCGCCGAGCAACGAGATGCGCTTGAAGATTTTGTCTGGAGTGTCCTGACCTGCAAGGAATTTGTCACGAATCATTAGAGATTCTTTCAATACCCGAGATGGTATCCCAACGCGTGAGCAAGGGGCCGAGGCAATGTCAGTATTCCTTCACTTAGGCATCGGGTTTTTAAGAGATAGCTAAATCAAAAGGGCAAAGAGGATTGATGAACACTTCAAAAAGATGTGATGGCTTGGTTCGCCGCAATTTTGTTCGGGTTGGAGGCCTCACAGCATTAGGCCTGGGCATGCCGAATTTCTTCCAATTGCAACGTGCGATGGCAGCCAGTCCGCTGTCGAATTCAAAAACAACTGCCAAAGCCAAATCGTGCATCCTGATCTGGCTTGACGGCGGAGCAAGCCATCTGGATACATTCGACCCCAAACCCAAGGCTCCATCCGAGGTTCGTGGACCGTTCGATTCGATCGGCACCAACTTGACCGGTATCCGCATCAGTGAACACTTGCCTCAAATCGCGCAGATGCTGGACAGGTTCGCTTTGATTCGCAGTGTGACCTCGCCGTTTGGAGTGCACAACTTTGCAGTGCAGTACCTGATGACTGGGTACAAACCAACTCCGGCGACTGACTATCCGGTCATGGCATCTGTGGTCGCGCATCTGCGCAGGGAAGCCGGTATCCTGCCATCGAATATTACGATTCCAAATTTGACATCGCGTGACGCCGCTACGCTCGGAAACGGATTTCTTCCTAATAGCACCAAGCATTTTTCACTGGGCAGCGATCCGGGCAAGGCAAACTACAAGGTTCGCGATCTGGAGTTTTTTCGGGGACTTGATATCTCGCGACTTGATCGGCGCCGCAAAATCGTGGAAGCGATGAACCAGTTCGGCAACCTCAAATCAAAAACCGACGGACCGCACGATCCGGATCTGGAGCGAGCTTACAATCTGATCGCATCGGATAAGGCAAAGGCGGCATTTAATCTGAACGGGGAACCCCGAAAGGTGCGTGAACGTTACACCAATGATCCACGAGCCAACCTCCATGACTCCAACAACATTGGTCAACAATGCCTTTTAGCCAGACGACTGGTCGAACGAGGAGTGCCGTTTGTCACCGTGAACAACACCGGTTGGGACAACCATCTTGATTTGGCGACCTACGCCAACCGTCATCCAGGCGATCCGCGTTCAGCCTCACATGCTCTGATTCCAGGTCTGGATAAGGCTCTTAGCGCGTTGATTGGAGATTTGTCAGATCGTGGGATGCTTGATGAGACGTTGGTTTTGGTCATGACGGATTTTGGTCGGACGCCAAAAATCAACAGCACGGGTGGTCGAGACCACTGGCCCAATAGTTTCAGCGTGGCCATGGCAGGTGGTGGCGTGAAAGGCGGACAGGTGATCGGTGCAAGTGACGCGTTGGGTGAATTCGTCAAAGACCGACCGATCACTCCTGGCGATCTTTCTTCGACGATTTACACGCTCCTTGGAATCGACCCCGGCCACGAATTGCAAACGCCTGACGGTCGTCCCATTCGTATCGCACCGCAAGAGTCAAAAGTGATCCGAGAGTTGTTGGCATGATCGAGCGAATCAAATGGTTGTTTAGCCGTTCGGCCATCGGCATACTTTCGATTGCGATTGTTTCGTTGCTTGGGACATCCACGCTCAGGGGCCAAGAGCCACCGATCACGGACATCGCATTCGCACCCGATGGAAAATTGATCGTCAGTTGTTCGCAGAAAGGTTTGCAGGTTTTCAGCTGGCCGGAGTTAAGATTGCAAAAGACGGTAGAGGTGTCGTTTTCCAACCTGCACTGTCTCGCATTTTCGCCCGATGGAATCCAACTGGCCGTGGTAGGTGGATATCCTTCTGAAGAAGGCATCGTTGAAGTATTCTCGTGGCCCGAGTGCAAGTCGCAAGTGAAGTTATCCAACCACGATGATTCCGTTGTGTCGGTCGTTTGGCGAGGCAATAAGAATTTGGTTTCCGCGAGTCTCGATCGGTTGTTGAACCTGTGGGATCTGGAAACACAAAATACGGTAATGACCTATCAAGGGCACTCGCGTGGAGTCAGTTCAGCCTGCATTCTCAATAATGGAGAACTGGTGACTGCCGGCCATGATCAATCGGTTCGCGTCTGGGATGGGGAATCGGGGGAGTTGATTCGCAGTTTGAACCAGCACACCAAGCCTGTTAATGCAATGGCGGTTTGCCCCATCTCCGTCGGCATGCCGATGGTCGCCACGGCTGCCGGAGATCGCACCATCCGTTTTTGGCAGCCCACTATTGGCCGAATGATGCGCTATGTCCGGTTCGAATCCGAACCGCTCGATATCGCGTGGATCAGTGAGACACGGATTGTCGCCAGCTGTGTAGACGGCCAAGCTCGCGTGGTTGATACCGAAAATGTAAAGGTCCTCCAGACGATTCCAGTGATCAAAGGCTGGGCCTATGCCGTCGCCAGCCATCCGAATGACGGAACCATTGCCATCGCAGGCAGCGACGGTCAACTCCATCGAGTTCGACTTCAAAAATCAAAATGACACGATAGAACGTCTGCCGCTATTGAGCGAAGCGGTCCACGCCGCGTCCGCCGAACTGTTAAGATTTCGGAATCATGCTGTCCGCCCGCCACTGCCGGCACTTCATAGGTTGGCGACTCACTTTCTGTGCTAGTTCCCGAACAAGGTAGTGGGATTCCTGTTCGCCGTCTTGATTCAAATGCAAATTAGAGAAATCTGAATACTGGCGATTGCCACTACGAGACAATGATGCTCAAAGGAATATTCCCGGTCATTCCGACCCTGTTTACGGATGACGACACAGTTGATCCGGACGCATTGCGAAGTGTTGTCGGCTTTGCTCTCGACGCCGGCGCACACGGCGTCGTGTTTCCTGGCGTCGCCAGTGAATACAACTTTCTTTCCGTCGAGGAACGCGGCAAGTTGATGTCCGTCGTCTTCGATGAAGTTAGGGGACGCGTGCCAATCATCGGTGGCGCGAGTGCCGCAACCAGCGAAGAAGCCATCCTTGCAGGGCAGCACGCGAAAGATCACGGAATCAATCACTTGATGATCATGGCTCCCTCCGGGCTCGGTCAGGACGTGGACGCTCACCGCAAGTTCTTTGCTCGCATCACCGCCGAACTGACCGATGTCGAGGTTATTCTGCAGAACGCTCCGTCGCCAATTGGAGCGTCGCTCGACGTGGATGCCATCGCGTCGATTGTCGAAGCAAATCCTGCGATTACTTATACAAAGGAAGAGACACTGCCATCAGGGCCGGTGATCACGGCATTGCGGGCGAAAGAGATTCTGCAACTGAAAGGAATTCTCGGCGGGGGCGGTTGCAGATACATCATTGATGAACTCAATCGTGGCGTTCTTGGTGCATTGCCTGCGGTCGAACTGACTGATCTGCATGTCGCGATTTACGAAGCCCACATGGCTAGAGACTTTGAGTGGGCTCGGAAACTGTATCGAAATAGCCTGCCGCTGCTCACGTGTCAGAGTATCTATCGGATGCGTCTGACGAAGTACGTCCTCAAGCAGCGTGGCATTTCGGATCGCCTGCATGTGCGAGCCCCGTTGCCGGAACTGGACGAATTCACTCAGCTGGACATCGACAGGATGTTGGAAGATCTCAAGGCGTTGTTGTCATGACTTTACCGCCGACCCCGGATGTCGTTGCGGCCATCGAAGTCTACATCGTCAATCTGCGTCAAGATAAACCGTATCTCGGCAGTCTTCGTGACGGGGAGACCGTCAACGAGAGTGGATACTTCGTGCGTCACGGAAATCGCACGGTATATCCGTGTGCCAATCGATCACTCGTTGTTCGTGTGGTTACCAAGGACGGCGTTGAAGGCTGGGGTGAGACATACGGGCTGGTTGCGCCAAAGGCGACGGCGGAGATTATCAACGATCTGCTGGCAGCCTTTGTCATTGGTCGCGATCCAATGGATCGCGAGACGCTGCATGACGAACTATATGACCTCATGCGAGTGCGAGGATACACCGGCGGTTTCTATCTTGATGCGCTCGCAGGAATCGATATCGCACTCTGGGACATTGCCGGTAAACAGACCGGCCAATCAGTCACGCAGTTGCTTGGAAGAAGATATCACGAATCCATTCCGGCGTACGTATCGGGGCTACCCGAGGACACGCTCAGCGCTCGATGTGATCTGGCAGTTTCGTGGCAGCAGCGTGGTTTCGATTCCTTCAAGTTCGCGCTGCCGGTGGCTGACGAAGGCCCCGTCAGGGAACTGGAAGCGCTGCGAGAACGGCTTGGCGATGACGCTCGCATCGCATCTGACCTTCATTGGGCGTTTTCCAAAACCGAAGCGGTCGACCTTGCGCGGCAGCTTGCACCGTATCGACCGTGGTTTCTTGAAGCTCCACTTCCCACCGAGGACATTGAGGGCCTGAGTTGGGTCGCAGAGAATTCGGGAGAGACAATTGCTGTCGGCGAGGAATGGCGAACGATTCACGATGCTCGTCTGCGAATCAACCGACAAGCCGTTCATGTCGTCCAACCGGAAATGGGACACACCGGCATCACGCAGTTCATGCGAATTGGCCGTTACGCGGAGTCACATGATCTGCTGATCATTCCCCACGCCACAATCGGGTCCGGCATCTTTCTGGCAGCCAGTCTGCAGGCCAGCGCCGCTCTTAGAAACGTCACATCGCACGAGTTTCAGCATTCAATTTTCGAACCGTTTCGACATTTTACG
>JAPKCI010000092.1 GCA_028823035.1 Rubripirellula sp. | reverse complement strand
GTCAGCAGCTAACCCGAATCAGAAAGTGCTGGATCAGGGCCTGTGGCGGTACACGCGACACCCCAACTACTTTGGCAATGCGTTGATTTGGTGGGGACTCTTCCTATTAGCGGTGTCGCCATCGACAATCTGGTTGGTCGTCAGTCCGATCGCGATGACTTTCCTGCTCATTAAGGTTTCCGGAGTTGCGTTACTGGAACGCAGTCTGGCCAATCGCTCTGCCGAATACCGGGAATATGTGGTGCGTACCAGTGCTTTCGTGCCCTGGCCGCCGAAAAGCGACGGTGTTGGAAAAGCCAGCTGACCGAGCCAAAGCGATGGATGGCTTGAACTTGCCGTCTCACTATCATGCCAATTCACTCCTTGAGGTCGAAATGCAGATCACTTCCTCTAAACGAAAAAAATGCCTGGAAGTCACTGGGGGGCGCATGACGTACCAAGCCAATCATGAGATGCCTGGGTTGGCCATGCAGATCTACAGTCGACAATGCAGACATTGCAAACAAGGTGGCGGCGAAGTGCATTACGTCTCATCTTGCGCATCGGGGCGTATCACTCGAATGATGCTTGCCGATATTTGCGGATCGGAGGAAACATTTAGAAGTCTCTCGTGCGAGATGCGAAACGGGATGATCCGCAACATCAACTCGATCCGGCAAGACCGAGTGGTGTCGGACGTCAGCAAGAAGTTTCGCGAATTCGCTGGGCAGGGCGGCTTTGGCACAGCGTCAGTCGCAACCTATTTTGCTCCGACGCGAAGCTTCGAGATGTGCAACATCGGCAATCCGTCTCCATTAGTTTACCGTGCCCGTGAGCGTGCTTGGCAAGTGATCCACGGTGACGCCCAAGAGTCTGCTGACGGCAACGAAACGATCGATGGAGTTTACGGCGAAGACGAGTATCGACACTTTAAGACGGAGTTTGAAGTGGATGACCTGATTGTGTTGTACGGAAATACATTCGCGCAGTCAGCATTTCCGGGCGGTGAAACCGTTGGTCATAGCCGGTTAGTTGAGGCCCTGAAGGATTCCCCGAACGCTGAGCCTAGTTCGCGTTTGGCCCACTTAATTCAAATCGTTCAGGAGAAGAATCTCACTGACGAAGATAGCACCATCATCGTTTGTCGTGTCACGAAGACACCTGTGCGCCTACGCGACAACTTGCTCGCCCCACTACGGTTGTTTCTGCGGCCATCGGACGAAACTGTTTTGACGTAAACTAAGCTTTGGTGTCCCGTTGCCATCGGATAGCAAGATGGTGAGGGAGACCGACCGCCTGAGGGCATCCCGACCGTATGTATCTGTGACTTCCGATGCATAGCTTCGGGATTGGAGCCAAACTTGCTTATAAAAAACAATTGTGTTCTCGTTTGTGGGGCGACCGGTTACGTCGGTGGACGTCTGGTCCCCAAGTTGCTTGAAAAGGGACTGTCGGTTCGGTGCCTTGTCCGTAGCCCGGAGAAACTTCGAGCGTTCCCCTGGTGCGATGACGATCGCTTGGAGGTGATCGAGGGCAACCTGAACGATACCGCGACTGTGCGAAAAGCGGCTGAAGGTGTTGATGGGGCATACTATCTGGTCCACTCGATGATCAGCGCTGGCGAAGACTACGCGAAGCGTGACCACGAATTAGCCACCCAATTCGTCGCAGGTTTGAAAGGGTCGAGTTGCCAGCGAATTTTTTACCTGGGCGGCTTGGGTGAACTTGGCCCCGATCTGAGTAAGCACCTGCATAGTCGCCGCGAAGTTGCTGACATACTGCAACAGAGCGATTGCCCAACCACCGTTATTCGGGCTGCGATGATCATCGGTTCTGGATCAGCATCTTTCGACATTCTGCGATATCTCGTGGAGCGACTTCCCATCATGGTTACACCAAAATGGGTGAAGATGGAAACGCAGCCGATCGCAATTCGAGATGTGCTTCGCTACTTGGTTCAATGTTTGGATGTTAGCGAGACAGCAGGGCGCGTGATCGACATTGGTGGGCAAGATGTCTTTACCTATCAAGAGCTGATGCAAATGATGGCCAAATCACTCGGTCTTGCTCGCCGGATCATACTGCCGGTTCCGGTACTTACACCGAGACTCAGTTCCGCGTGGATTTCACTCGTAACACCCGTCAACGCGCGGATCGCGCGACCTTTGGCGGAAGGCTTGCGAAACCGAACGGTCTGTCGCGAC
Source organism: Rubripirellula sp. (assembly GCA_028823035.1). GTDB lineage: Bacteria > Planctomycetota > Planctomycetia > Pirellulales > Pirellulaceae > Rubripirellula. The sequence continues at coordinate 20,127 of JAPKCI010000092.1, read as the reverse complement.
GACACAGCTCAGCAGCTCATGCCTGGTTCGTTGTTCGATGTCCAAGGCGCGATCGATGCAGCCTTGGGAAAGTTGAAGTCCGGCGACATCGAAACGCGGTGGTCAACTGCCGGTGAAATGCCTGGTGATCCCGAGTGGTCGGGTGGAAAGGTATTCGAGGACCAGCGTTCCAAGACCGTCAACGCGTCGGCAAGCGATACGTTTGCTGCGCTAAGTCAAATCGGCGGCCGTTACGGATACTGGGGTGCGGACTGGCTCTGGTGGCTGCGAGGATTGATGGACAAAGCGATCGGTGGACCAGGGCTACGCCGTGGTCGTCGACATCCAGAGGAGTTGAATTACGGAGAGGCGGTCGACTTTTGGCGTGTCAACGGATACGAGAAGGATCGGTGGTTGCGATTGCACGCAGAAATGAAATTGCTTGGAGACGCTGAACTGGAGGTTCGTGTTGAATCGATTGACAGCAAGACCACGCGGGTGATCCAAACCGCGTGGTTCCGTCCAAAGGGGCTGCTGGGTCTGGCGTACTGGTACGCTGTTTGACCGCTTCACTTCTTTGTCTTTCCAAGGATGGTGAATGGCATCAAACGAGATGCTGAGGTCTTGAACGCCTCGAATTAGGATTAAGTGGCTCTACTCAAGGCCAGTGAAACAATTTGCCCAAGCTTCAACTCGGTCGAGCGGAATCCCAGTATTCGGGGCAAGCGTCCGTCCGCGTCGTGACCGAAACGAGCAATCAATTTGCCAGCAAGATGCACGTCCAACGTGTGTCCAATGAGGGATAAATTTTGTCCCAGTGTGCGAAGCGGGATTCTTCCTCGCAAGACTCGCCGCAGACCGAACAACGTTCTTGCATCGGGCAGCAAACAAACTACGTTTCGGTATCCGTCGCTGCGAATATGGACGGAGTGACCATCCATTTCGCATTCCAGATCGGCGTTGATCTCAATGCCGCGCAGTTCAGGCATTCGACTCATCAGCGTTTCGAGTCGTGATTCGCACCGTGCCATTCATCTTCCAGGTCGCATGCTTTGCGTCTGCCGAAGTCGAACTGGGGATGCTTAGCTCAAGATCGTCAAATGAATAACTGATCTCAGCATTTCGTCCCGTCAATTTGTCGTACAAACCGATCGCGAGGTCGGGCCATTTTTGTGTATCGCCAGCGTTGGACATCTTCGTTCTCCCAAAGGTTGTTCCGCACGAGCGGGATCGCATCGTGCACATTGAACAATAGGGCTTGGGCAAGCCCCAACCCAATTGCCCAGAGTCGTGATCATTGCAAGACGATACTGAAACGCAATGAGTGCGAAAGCGATGACGGAAATCGCGAAAACCGCACCCGAAAGCCCCGTGAGTCTGCCGAAAATGAGAATCAGCAAACTTAAAAAGAAGAAGAGAGTTGCTTGTATCGTTACTCCAGAAATCCATTTCTTGACGAAGGCAAGAGTTGAAAGCGAGTCGGACTTGAATCGATTCGGGAGCAACAGTACCTCCCCAAACTGAGGAAGTATCTCATGTTGGCAACCCCACGCGACGGTTCCAGGCATGCCTGTTTCGCTTACCCAAGCTCGGTCTTGTCACCCACCGGCCCCAACAACCGGAATGGCGCGAGAAGACTGTTTTTCAGTGGCGTTCTACTGCCAGTTGCTTCACACAACAGGATGGTCGTGTCGTCCCTTTCCAGACCGCGGGGGTCGATTTCACCAATCCGTCGAATCAGCGCCGGTATGAGATCAGCAGAATTACTGACATCCAATTCCGAAACCAGACGCAAGACTCCTTCGCAACCAAGTTGCTGTCCGTCGGCATCTTCAGATTCGCTCACCGCGTCGCTGTAACTAAGGACCATGTCACCGGTATCGAGACGAATATCGTGTTGGAAATATGCAGCTTCATCGCAAACTCCCCACGGAGTATCAGCGATTACATCTGCGCGTTCCTCGCTGTTCGAAAGCTCGCTCCAGTCGCTAGAAGCCTTTCGGTAAAGTAACGGGGGAGGATGCCCCGCATTGCAGAGTGAGTAGGTTCGCGTCGGAGCAAAGAACGTGCTCACGAGCGCTGTTGCAAACTCACCATCGTCGTTCAGTTCTGCAAACTGTTCATTCATCCCTGAGACAAAACGAGATTGACTGATGTAATTGACATTGCGTCGCATTAGATCGCGAAGGCCAATCGCAATCTTGGAAACAGCTTCACCGTGACCGCTGACATCTGCCAACAGAATGCGGGAAATCCGACCCGAAGCGCACGAAGAAAGATAGTAAACGTCACCGCCGGATTCGGATCCTGAGTAAGGCTTTGAGTAGACCCAAATACGGAGCCCTGGGTTTTCCATGTTGCGATCAACGGCCTGGTTCCCACCCCACACCTCCATGCATTGCATTCGTTCGGCGCTGACGGTGCTCAATTGATACTCACAATTCGTGATTGGGATTCTGAATGCCGTGTTAACAGCGTCAATTTGCAACGCAATAAAGTTTGCCGGCTCCGCGAATGAGCAGGGCCGACTGTGTGACTGAAGGCGTCGACCAGAACAGTCCGTCAATTGAGTTGGAGCCCAACAGTTCGAACTCTTCGCCCGACTTGATCACCGACGTTTCCCCGGACTCATTGAGCGTAAATATCTTGCCTCCCGCCGCCCACAAGGATGCGGTAACGCTCGAGGCGTTTTGTAATCGTTCTCGGTAGAGCCTCTCGCCAGTCGTAGCATCGTGGCAGCTAAGGATGCCGCGACTGAGCACATAAACGCGACCATCCAAAACGACTGGGGAACACATGCCTGGTGCTGAGGAGTCTTCGGCCCAAGCCAGCGAGTCGCCAATGGAGTCCAAAGTCAAGTGTCCAGTCGCACCCGCATTGATCGCAACGAGTGGGCCGCGGCTGTTCCGGCCGCTTTGTCCGAAATAGATTCGGTTTTCATCAAACGTCGGCGAAGCGATGTAGGATCCTCCAGTACCGGGCAACCTCCAAAAGACGGTTCCGGATGACGGTTCATAGCTCGTCACGGTGCCACTACCACAAACGATCAACTCGGTCCGCAATCTATTCTTCCAAATGACCGGGGAACTCCAACTTGTTCCCGCGACGCGATCGTCGCGCCAAACTTCGTCACCTGTTTGAGTATCCAGTGCACAGACAAACGACTTTTCTTCATTGTCGCATTGGACGAACAATTTTCCGTCGGTAAGAGCCAGTGAGCTTCCCGTTCCAAAGTCGTTTCCAGTCTTATAGGCACCCAACTCGCGAGACCAAATCTGTTCGCCTTCCATGTCCATACAAACGACAACCCCGACCGCTGCAAAGTAAGCGAATACGCTTTGGCCATCGGTTACCGGCGACTCGGTCGCATAAGAATTGGAAGGGTGAATCTTGTACGAAGGCTTTCGCGTGACGATCGGCTTTCTCCAAACGACGCTTCCGTCCGACGAACTCAAGCAATGCACCTCAAAGCTGTACGGCTTGTCCGGTGCCTTCGATCGGTAAAACGATCCCATCGATTGAACCCCTTCGCCGAAGCCCTTCGGTCCAGTGTCGTCACTGGACACCGCCGTGGTTACGAAGATGCGATCAGCAGCGGCGACCGGCGATGACCAACCCCCGCCAGGGATATCAACTGTCCAAGCAACGTTTGTTGAATTACTCCAGCTATCTGGAAGCGAGTCAGAGAATACACCGTTTCCACTGGGACCTCGGAACTGAGATGTGTTCTGAGCAGCCGAACGGGCTTGTGGCAATGCAACGAGGATGCCTACCAGCGCGAGTTGAAGGGTGGATGTTCTCAATGCAGTGTCCTTATCAGAGACGGATATTAGTCCGAAACACCTGTTCAAACATTTGAGTGTAGCGGGATGGCAAGTTGACGCATTTACACAATGTCGGTCGAAAACAGCTGGAGGCTGGCGTTCCGTGTGTGATCAAAGCGGCCATTGAGACTACGGACCTGATGTGGGTAGCGTGTCGGTCGTAACGCGACAAACGCTGATTAGATCGCCGCAACAACCAGTTTGCCTTCTCACTCCTCTACAGTCCTTCCGGTTCAAGGTTCGTTCGAGACTTCAATGCCCGTTGCGATTGCAAAGCTCGGTGAAACCATTTATTCAAGGCAGACGAAAGGGCGAGACACACATGAAGAAACAAACGTTTGGAAAAGTACTGGTTGTGTTGGGAGCTGGATTGTCTTTCCTGTTTTCGGTTGGGCTCTGGTTCAACGGTCAACGAGAGGAGGGATTGTTCGTCGGAATTTGGGTTCCCTCAATTTTGTCCTTCGGAACACTCCTCTTTGCAGGCAGGGGAGTAGCGTCATGACTTCGGTTGCCATATTTGTACTGGGACTCATTGTTGCCTCAATCACCGGCGCAGGTGCCCTGCTGATCGGATTCCAAGAGGCGGCCGATCCTACTCAAAGCCGCGTCGACGATTTATCCCAATTCGAGAAAACAATCGTAGGGCGCGGTGATGTCAAGAACTCCGAGTGAGTCGTCCACTAGATCACTTGAGCTGGGATGGATTTTGGACCAGTGGCTTTCTTGCTTGATTAACCAAAAGGAAACGTTAGATGAGTAAAACCGTAGACGCCTTGCGGCAAGTGGTCGCCGACACCTATGCCTTGATTGGTCAGACACATATCTGCCATTGGAACGTGCGTGGGCCGTCGTTCTTTTCGCTGCACAACGCGTTTGAGTTGCAGTATTACGAATTGTTCGTCGCGGTAGACGAGATCGCGGAACGGATTCGAGCCAAAGGTGCTCTTGCCCCGGGCGGGTTGAGAAACCTTGCGGAGATGGCAGGCATCGACGAGATCAAAGAAGACGCGTCAGCAGATGAGATGGTCCGGCATCTGGTAACCGCCAACGAAAAGATGCTTGACGACCTGCAAGCAGCTCGCAAATGCTCCCAGGAAGAGGACGACTCGGAATCAGAAGACCTTGTGATTGCGAGAATTCAGGTTCACGAAAAGACCGTCTGGATGCTTAAGAGCTACCTGGAGTAGAAAGGATATGCCGAAAACTAATCGTTGGATCTTCCCGAGCGAATGATTCAGTACGCGGCTTGGTCCTACAAGAAACCAAACCTGCATTTCCGGCGGATCGCAGGACACATCGCTTTCTATGCAGGGAAGATGGATGAGTGTTACGTGGACGAAGAACGGGTGGTTGCTCAAGCAGGAGATTTTGCGGCGGTTGGATCACCAGTGACATCGTTGGCCCCTTCAAAGGTGCGTCCAGCACAAAGGGTTGGTAGTAACGCTCATGGCTCGAACGGTAAACTTCTTGCTCTATCAGACCGGTTGGTTTGCCTGTGTCTTGGGTGCGGCGTACTCTCATCGTTGGCTGGGCGTCGCAATCGCAACATCCCTACTTGCCGTTCATATAGTTCTCACCACCGAGCGAGAACGCCAAGCGAAGCTTCTGCTGGTTGCTTTTGGTGTCGGCTTGGTCGTCGACAGTACGCTCTTGGCGATCGGTGTGTGCCGTTTTTCTGCCGGAGGGATCGTCGCGTGGGTCCCGCCGATTTGGATGTCCGTGTTATGGATCCAGTTCGCAACCACATTACGATACTGTCTTCTGTGGATGAGTGGCCGTTACGGATTGAGCGCTCTGTTCGGATTTGTTGGGGCACCGCTGGCGTTTCTTGGTGGGGAAAGACTTGGCGCTATTTTGTTTCTTGAACCAAGACTGGCGAACTTGACGATTCTTGCCGTGCTTTGGGCCCTAGCGATTCCGCTCTTGATCTACACGTCTGATCGAATTCACGTGGGCGCGAAAACAGCCGCAGGTTATCGCGGATTCTTGGGATCGTAATTTGGTCGCTCACTAGCGATCGAAGCTACTTGTCGCCGATCAGGATTCCGAACGAATTGACTTGCAGGCGATCCAACTCGATACGATCCCTGCGAGGACTCGCCTCGACCCTTGCCAGCAAGTCATGCCCAAAGGATTCAGTAGCTCCAGCCACAGCGAAACAAAATCGCGTCGTCAAGCTTCACTTCCGAATCGTCGTTCTCGTATTCCAGTCGCCGACTGAAGGCGTAGCCGGCATCCGCGAAACAGCCTCCGCCACCATTGACGATCTTTTCAATTCCCATCCTCAGGCTTAAGTCTCTTAGAGATACTTCGTCGGTCGTCATCGAGCTTCGCGTGACAGCCCAAGTATTCCCCCCAAGTCCTGCAGACAAATACGCCCAGGTTTCGCTTCGTCCTCCATCCTTGGCAAGTCGACGGGAGAGCTTGGATGTTGGAAAACGTAAATCGAGTCTTGTCAGCCGACTTGGGGTCCACACCATCCCAATCGCTGGCAAAACCGGCAAGTCGGCTCGTCCCAAATAGACAGCACCGCCCGAAAGTGTCAGTCGATCCGGGATACATTCCCAGTTCAACAATCCCAAAGCGAAAACGCGAAAAGCATTGTCGCTGGTTGTGAGGTCACTTCGCACCGAAGGAGAGAAGATCGCCATTGCGGACAAGCGATCATGGATCGGTCGGCGATAGAAAAATTGAACCTCGAACTGATATAGCTGGCTCGGAATGTCAATGCTCGAATCGGCGTCGATCCAGTCGACTCGGAATCTGGGTTTCACACCGACAATGTTATCGAAGCTACCAAGTGGAATCCCCGAGCCGATGGACAGATCAACGTATCTGCTGCTCAATCCACTTCCGCCGACATCGCCCATGTATCCGCCTGAGAGGGACACACTCTGTAAAGCTTGCCGCTTAAAACGCGACAGTTCGACTTCTTCCGCTGCGATTGCATCACAGGAAGCGAAAAGATCCGAAGTCGATATTTCTGCCAACAGAACATTCGGTTCCAGTGGTGGCCGCGGTTGCTGGGCAGTGCAACACACTGAAGCAGATATCATCAATAGAGCGAAACAGAAACGCATGCGGTCCTTCTTGATGCACAAACAGCGGAATTCTTCAGCAGCGACAAGCAAAACCGACGCACCGACTTAGCTCAGCAGAAGAATGTTCGCAGGCTGTCAAGTGTCAAGCTATCGAAATTTTCGACGATGCCGCAAGAGACAACGTGAAACTCGCCAACAAGTCACGAAGGTTTTTGAACGACATCATGATTACGGTCGTTCAGGCTTGAGTACCGAAAGCTCACTTTGTTTTGGCAAATGTCTTTCATCAAGCAGAAAGCCGATCAATTCGACAGTTGCTCTTCGGGAGCTACTCAGTCATCGCGAAGTAGACTCGACTTGATGTTCGTCAGCCTAAACGAATTTCGCATGACCAGTTTTTCCTCAATCGAGATCTTCGATGAAAAGTCGAACACGTTGTCGACTTGCTCGTTGAGCGTGACTTGGGCGACGAGTGTGTCTCCAGGCCTGGCAAAACCCTTGTACTTAGCGTAATTCACTCTCACGAGAACACCAAGCGCAAACTCGTTGAAGCTCGGATCGCACGTGTTGAATCGAGGCATCGGATTGTATCGGGCAGCAATCAAGATGCCCGCCGTTTGCGTACTCAACTCCTGCATCATCGCCCCTGGGAAAATCGGTGCGCCGGGGAAATGCCCTTCGATGAAGTACTCTTCCCCCGTGACCACTGTCGACGCGACGACCTCAATATCGGCGATCGAAACGATTTGATCAACCAGTAAATAGGGAGCGCGGTGATGCAAGTAGTCTTCTGCAGAATTGGAATCGTGATGAAAGTATTGCATGGCTGCGGCTCCGTGGTTCAACTGACTTCACATGATTCGGTTGTGCATCGACCGGTCAGACGTAAGCGGTTTCTCGCAAAGATTCGGTACCCGAGTTCCAGACCGTGAGACATCAGCGGCAAACGAGTAATCCAAATGAGCGACCTGAATCCGACCGCTGCGTACAACCGACGGAACACTTCGACGCCGATGATCCATTGGCCGTCAGGGAGACGCCCTTGAATTTCGCTCATGAACTCGCCGGTCGTCTTCCCGTACTCGGTCGCTGAGAAACTTGAGGCAGCGATGTCGGTAAAGCGAATGCGTTTCCGACGATCGAGCCATTTCAGTAAGTTGATCTCGCGTAGACAGAGCGGACAGTCGCCATCGTAAAAGACTTCGACCGTCCAATCATATTCGATACTTTCGGTTTTCATGGCGGACCGCATTACTTCAAGCGGATCAACACTTCATTTCGTCGAAGTGGTCCGGGAGTGAACGGTGGATCGTATCCAGCGGACTCGGCAGATCCCGCAGCTCGCAAGCCGTTTGATTTCATCCACTCTCGCAATTTCGCTTCCGCATCCTTCGCCATTTTTGAGTCCATTCTGCCGGAGAATCGGATCAAAGCGAAACGACCGCCCTTCCGCTCGCGAATATCCACGTCAGCTGCAATAGGATTCGGGACTCCCGCTTCCGCAACTTGCTTAGGGAGCACAAAACCCATCTGCGATTTGGAGTCCTTAGCGTCCATAAACACCGGGGTGGTCATAGCGATCTTTTGCTGCGAATCGTTCGCTCCACTGATGTACTTGAATAACCTCATGAAGCTGCCGTCACGGCCCCGAGAATCAATTTCCGTCGTTGTTGAGGCTAACATGAGATCCGGGTACTTACGTATCTCAAACTTACCATCGGCTTCAACAACCTCATATTCGGCCGATTCGTACGCGGCACGTGCGGTGAAGTTCCAACCAAGCGTGCCAATCACCGCAACTCCTGCGATCACTGACAAATACACCATTCGTTTTCTCGACATCAAATCACCTGCTGGGAAACTGTGCTCCTTGCTGAGCAATGAGGCTGTTCTTTCATAGTAGTAACCTGTCCAGTGCATTGATCCACTTGCGGAAATGCTGCCAATTTCGCTGAACTTATAGGCTGATGAAGGCACCACAGCCGCTTGACGGACACAGATACTCAGTCAAAAGAAAACCTTTCATTTGAGGAAAACCGCATGTTTGGCAGTTCAGGCAACAGCAGAGAAAAGTTTCAAGAGAAGTACAACCAGCTGATGGAGGAGTCTTATCGGCTGTCCCATATCAATCGCAAGAAGAGCGACTTGAAACGCGGCGAAGCAGAGGAGGTTGGCAAACAACTTGACGAGTTGGACAAGAAATCGAGAAGCTGAGGAAACGTCTCTCAGTCACTCAAATGCGAAGAGTCGACATCCCTCCGTCCACGCCAATCACTTGTCCCGTAATCCAACCTGAGGGGTCCGTCATCAGGAATTCCGCGATGGCAGCAATGTCGTCGGCATCCCCGATTCTCTTCAATGGATGCCGCTCGGCCATTGCGGCTCGTTTTTGATCGCTAGACAACAACCGTTGTGCTAGCGGCGTGTCGGTGAGCGACGGTGCCACACAATTCACTCGAATGCCGGGTGCCAATTCCGCTGCCAGAGAACGAGTCAGCCCTTCGACCGCACCTTTAGCGGCGGCGACTGAAGCGTGCATCGGCAGACCTTGAGAAACAGCAACCGTGCTGAACATTACCATCGAAGAGGCTTCGGCTGCTTTCATCGCCGGCAGCGAAGCCTGCAAACACTTGACCGCTCCCACCGCATTGAGCTGAAAATCTGCGATCATCACTTCTGGCTTGAGACCCCGAATGGGCAACAAGTTTATCGAGCCTGGGCAGTAGGCCAATCCGTTGATCGAGTCAGGAAGGTATTCCGAACGGATTTCGTCCTGCATCACATCGGCTTGAACATGGGTAACACCTGTTAACCCGGTTAGGTGATCGCTAGTCCGAGAAATCACGGTTACTGCGGCACCCGTCGCGACCAATCGATTGACGAGTGCCAATCCAATTCCGTGGCTACCGCCAACAATGACGTAGTTGTTCTGGTTCATGATTGTATGGGATCCCATTTGGAAGCGATTTGCGGACTGACTGTACTTGCCTGAATCGTTTCGACAAGCTGAAAGAGTGCGAGCCTTTCCGTACCCATCTCAATGGCGTGTTCAGCACTCAAGTACTCAGCAACCTCGTGATCAGAGACGCCAAACTCGCGAAGTACGTCTCGCAAGTCATGCCAGGTAGGCAACCACAGCATTATTTCCTTGAAGCGGTTGACGCCGCCAACCGCACCCATGAAATACGGGTAGTTTAAGATGAAGTAGACACGATCTTGGAAAGGTGATTTCTGTTTGCAGAATCCCGTCTCGTCGTAAACGTAGTTGCCAGCTCGCGGTTCCCACAACAAGCCTTGCAAACGCAGAGACCGGGGCAGTTGGATTTCTTGGTCAGAGAATTTCATATGTCTCAGTGAAAATATTGACGTTTTGAGCACCTAGACAACTTTAGCGAGGTGAGAAGAGGCCGCTAATCATCATTTGACGCATCTTTTCTGCACCGCTTGATTCGGCGCTACAATCTTTACTCAAGTCATTAATTTCATTTCGCTTCCTCGCCAGCCTGCGCATCCCGCGATTAGCGATTTTCTCAAACAAAGAGCTGTCACTTGAGATGCCGGAAGGTCACACCATCCATCGAGTCGCTCGTAACCATCAAAGGTGGTTCACAGGGAAAAATTGAAGGTCTCTACTCCACAAGGACGTTTTGACGAGGAAGCGAAGAAGGTCAGTGGAAGGAAGATTTGCCAAGTCACGGCTGACGGTAAACATCTTTTCTACCACTGGACTCGGGGTGAACTGGCACATGTTCATCTTGGGCTCTATGGAAAATTCCGTGTTCACAAGAATCCTGCACCGGAGCCTCGCGGAGCGGTCCGTGTTCGAATGATCGGGCGAGAAAGGTCGTTCGATTTGAATGTTCCGAATCGATGCGAACTGATCGACCAGCAGGCGTACACGCAACTCAGAGCGAGACTGGGTGAGGATCCGCTTCACAGTGGTGCCTGCGCGGATACCGTTTGGGATCGGTGCAACAAAAGTCGTGCCCCAATCGGAAGTCTGTTACTCAATCAATCAGTCATTGCTGGCGTCGGCAACATTTACCGGACAGAGGTTCTGTTTCTCGCTCGTATACACCCCGAACTTCCTGCCAATCACTTGGACCGCAAGCAGTTCGATGAACTGTGGGAAAGGACGAAGACGCTGATGAAGATCGGCGTCAAATACAATCAGATCATCACGCTAGGCAGGGAGCAGCGCGATCGACCGCTAAGTCGATTGGCGGCATCGGAGCGAGTGAATATCTACAAGCGTGACGATTGTCCACGATGTGGTTCTGGCGTAAAGAGTTGGGAACTGGGTGGCCGTAAGATGTATGCCTGTTGCAACTGCCAGAAAAAATAGCGAACCGTATTCCGAATCCAACAAGCAACGCTGTGCCGTTTTCAATCCTCTTGCTGATCGTCAATCTTGTCATCACCCTCTTTTTGGTCGGATTGATTTGGATAGTTCAAATCGTCCACTATCCTCTGTTTGACGGTGTTGGAAGCGACAACTTCATTGCCTATCAGAAGCGTCATCAGTTCTTGATCACGTTTGTCGTCGGCCCCACCATGCTGATTGAAGCGTTTAGTTCGCTGCTGATGATTTGGTATCCGCCCGTGGGCGTCGGTCCTTGGGTGGTCTTAGCCGGAATCAGCATGGTGTTTGCGATCTGGATCTCGACGGCGGCCATTCAAGTGCCGTGTCACACTAAGCTGTTGCAGGGTTTCAATCAAGCGGTTCATCGGCGTTTGGTTCGATCCAACTGGATTCGCACGATCGCATGGACTGCCCGCGGCGCGTTGGTGGTTTGGATGCTTGTTCAAGTCTTGTCAGCCAATTTGCGAGTGTAAACATTGATCCTGCTCATTTTCCCTCATCAGCTATACGCCAAGCACGCTGGGCTGAAACTTGATCCAGCTCGCGTGATCCTGACCGAAGATTCGCTGTTCTTCGGCGACAAGCATCATCCGGCCAAGTTTCATCAACAAAAACTGTGGCTGCATCGTGCCAGCATGAAACGTTACGAGGCGGGGCTGGTTGATGACGGCTACGACGTCGACTATCTACCGCTGGTCGAAAACAAAACGCTGATCGATCGATTGAAGCAAGCAATCAAGGCGAAGGATCGTCGCGGTCAGCTTTGCGCCATCGACCCTACCGACTTCCTTTTGACAAAACGTCTATCGAGGGCCGCGGATGAATTGGGTATGGAGCTTGAGCTGCTGCCCAATCCAGGCTTCATGAATTCACGCGAGGAAAACGCCGAGTATCGCGCCGGCAAGAAGCGTTGGTTCATGGCTGATTTTTACAAGTGGCAACGTCAACGGATGAACGTTTTGATGGAGGACGGTGAACCAGTCGGTGGGCAGTGGAGCTTCGATGAAGAGAACCGCAAGAAAGTGCCGAAAAAACTGCTGTCCTCGATCCCGCCGATTCTTAAATTGAAACGTGACCAGATCGATACCGACGCAGTGAAATACGTTCAGAAGAACTTTGGGGATAACCCAGGAACGCTGGACGAACTGTACTATCCCACGTCTCACAAAGATGCCAAAAGATGGCTAAAACACTTCCTGGAAAAACGATTCGAGAATTTCGGGGCTTACGAAGACGCGGTCGTCGAAGGGGAATCATGGCTATGGCATAGCGTGTTGACCCCTACGCTGAACATCGGCTTACTGACTCCTGATCAGGTTGTTACCGCAGCAATCAAGTTCGCAGAGCAGCATGATGTGCCGATCAATTCTGTCGAGGGCTTTATTCGTCAAGTGATCGGCTGGCGCGAATTCATGCGGGCGACCTATGAGGATCTTGGCGTATCGATGCGAACTACGAATTATTGGCACCACACTCGGGCGATGCCGGAGTGCTTCTATGGTGCGTCGACCGGCATCGCACCCATCGACGACACGATCGAGCGATTGTTGCGAACCGGTTACTGTCACCACATCGAGCGTTTGATGGTACTGGGCGGTTTCATGTTTCTTTGCGAAATTGATCCCGAGGACATCTATCGCTGGTTCATGGAGATGTTCGTCGACAGTTACGACTGGGTGATGGTTCCCAATGTGTATGCGATGAGTCAACACGCGGACGGTGGAGCGATCACGACGAAACCATATTTTTCAGGCTCTTCGTACATCCGCAAAATGAGCCACTACAAACAGGATTCATGGTGCGATGTCTGGGACGGCTTGTATTGGCGCTGGATCTGGAACCACGTTGATGAACTCGGCAAGAATCCCCGCTGGGCAATGATGTGCAGCATGGCCAAGAAGATGGATCAAATGAAGCGAGATCAGCACTTAGAAAACGCGGAAAAGTTTTTGGCTGGCTTGAGGTGACCGATCGTAGAAAGGCCTTTAAAACAAGTCAAGTTGTCGTTCCGTTTCGTGCTTCACGTTTGCGGCAACGTGTTTGGATGCCCCATCACTTGGCCAGCCATGGCCATGCCGCTCAAGAACGCTCCTTCGACTCGTGCACCGCCACACCAGTCGCCACATGCGCCGATTTGAATTGACTGATCGAAAAGGCAACGGAGTTCGAGTGGTTTCGATGGCAGTGCGTATCGCCACCGGTGGGCTTTCACGTACGTATGTGCTGTAGGTGATGTTCCGACTGCTTTCCAAAACTCGCTAACGAGCAGTCGCTCGATCTCATCGAGTGAATCGTCGATGTGATCTTGAGACCACTGTGGACTTGCATGCAATGTCCAAGCCTGGCGATCACACCATTGCGTTCTGGTTTGCTGCTGTTGCACGCGATCCAGGATAAAGGCGATTGATGTACGAACGCTGCATCGAAACCTAAATCAATCGAATCGGCAAAAGCGAACATCACGGCCCAGCAACCCGTCATCTCCGCACTACCAGCCTGATCCGCGAGCTGAGGGGCAGCACACAATAGCGTCGCCGCCTGGCCTGCGGGTACGGCAATCACGGCAACATCAAAGCGGCCAATTTCGGCGTCGTCTTCATCAACCAAACTCCAATGGTCCACCGTTCCTTTAAGTGGAGCGACCTGCGTATCCAAGCAAATGTCGATTTCTGTAGCGAGGTGTTTGCAAATCGCATTCATTCTGGGTACCGCAACAAAACGCTCTGTGCCTTGCTTTTCTTCTTTGGCGGCTGACACCGAAACAGTTGGCACGATGCTGCAGCGCGCCGGTTACAAAACATGTGCCGTTGGCAAATGGGGATTGGGCGGCCCCTTCAACGACGGTGATCCGAACAAACAGGGGTTTGATCATTTTTTTGGTTACCTTTGTCAGCGAGAGGCCCACAACTATTTTCCGACTCATCTTTGGCGAAATGACGAAGCAATCCACTACGATGGCAATGAAGGTCACAAGCAACTAATCGGCAAGCACTACGCGCCGGACGAGATTCTCCAGGACGCGCTCCGTTTCATTGACAGCAACAAATCCGATCCCTTTTTTCTCTATTACGCGACCATCATCCCGCATGTTTCGTTGCAAGTGCCCCTCGACGATCCGGGGCTGGCTGAATACAGAAAAACGGTGAACGATCCCAAACCATTCAAGGGTAGCAGTTATGTCGCCAATCAAACGCCCCATGCAACGTACGCCGCGATGATCACGCGCATGGATCGCAACGTCGGCACGATCATTGAGAAACTCAAAGAGCGCGGTGTTTACGAAAACACGCTGATCATGTTTACTTCGGATAACAGAACCGCGTTAACCGAGTCCGAAAAAGTTCGTAGGAGTCCAGTTCGCTAGACAAGCCCACCGAACCGGACGGTTTTTCTGTAAGTCGTTGTCGGCAAAACACTAAAGAGAAAGTTCAAACCGAGACTTGTTCCGGAGAGCGTTGGGTTCGGGGAGCTTAGTGACTAAGTCACCAAGAGCCGATGAAAGACAAACCCAGTTATTTGCGGGTTTTTCCCTCATCGGCTTTTTTTGTGTCTCGGGATTTCTTCCCTTAGCCTGCACCGTCGGTGGTGGATTACCGAACTGCTCCATCAGGACAGCACATTGGGATTCGAGATAATCGACCCGTTGTTGCTGCTCTCGGTTGCTCCAATTGGCAAGGATCAACAGGAACAACTGCCATGGCTGCAGGACGAAGTTCATAGGCGTCTCTCGGTTCGTGCAAACCTGAGACGATCGTTGTTGTTCGCCTACGAGTGAACCGCTGCCGTTGAGGTCTTCGTGCTTCAGGGGCAGCCAGTGAGTGTGTTCGCGATTCTGCTGATATTACGGGCGACGATTGGTTCTCAAGCTCGGCTAAGATGCGCGTCCTGGCAGCCGGGAAAACTTCGTTTTCAGTGGTGCTTGGACGTCGGCCGAATCTTTTGACCCCGCGGGCTCCTGACGAAGCATGGGCTGCGAAGGTCATTGGGGAATCAGGAGAACTTCAAATACTGCTTGCGCGGTACCACGAGGCGAACTGCGAGTTCCCGGAGTCTTTGGATGACATTGACGAGGATTATACGAAACCGACTGACTTCTTGTCTCGCAATGCTGACCCGACTGGAACGAGCAGATGGTTCTATGACCGAATTGGGCCGAACGATTACCAGTTGTATGTGACGGCGTATTCGTGGGTGTCGTATCACGACGCGATCGTTTATCGGAAGTCGGGTACTTTCGCCGAACCGTGGTTCGACAATCGTGATGCCGGAGATTGGCGGGATTTCGGGAAATAGCGATACGTGAAGGGGTTTTCGAGGTACGACGAGCAGTACTACTTCGATGCGGATGGCGACTTTCACAAAATAGACCATGGAATCCATCCAAATCCGTGAGAAACGTGGGACCACATCGTACAGTCAGAGAAGACATTTCCAGGCTGCCGCCAAGTAGCGGTAGCGAGAAAGGCAAGGCCCCATGAAATCGAACAACTTTTCACTTCGAGCAATCGACTTACTCTTGGGTGCTGCTCTCATTGGAGTGGCGATTCTCGACACGGTGCCCCTTCACTCGCAGGATACGGACATCAAAGAGCAGCTGCAGGGAGTGGACCTAACTGGGGTGAAACAACTAAAGTTGAGCCCCAACGGTAAGCTGGCCGCAGGGCTGACTGGTCTGTATGACAACCCTGGTTCGAGATCTGGTTCTTTCTCACTGATTAAGATCTGGTCCATCGGAAAGAAGGAACTCGTGCACGAGTTTCGAGTTCCAGGGGAGGCTTACGAGGTCGTGTTTACTCCAGATGGCTCAGCAGTCGTTGCAGCTGACAAGACTGGAAATCTGGGACATACCACACCAATCAGGGCATGGGACCTGGCGCACGGGACAGAGCGAGAGGTAAGAACCTGCGGCGGCGAACTCGGATTGCCCCTTCCGAATGCCGCAGCACCAGCCACGCGATACACGTTTTGCAGAAAGACAACATGAAACGAGGAAAATTGAAACTTGGTCTGTTGATTGGATGGTTGATGCTGTGCCATTCCGCTTTTGCACAGAAAAAGGAATCCGCTCTTCCCAAGGGTTATCGGGACGTCGGGTCCGACAAAGTGGCAGCCTTGCGCGAGTTGTGCCAAGCCACAGCCGACACTGGTTTGTTCTCCGGCGCTGTGCTCGTCGCCGACGAAGGCAAGGTGATCTACAAGGAAGCGTTTGGCACGGGGAATCGTGAATGGAACATCTCCAATACCACGGACACCAAGTTTCGATTGGCTTCGGTAAGCAAACAGTTTTGCAGCATGCTCGTGATGCAGCTGGCTCAAGAGGGCAAAGTCAAGCTTGACGACACGATCATCGATCACCTGCCTTACTACCGCAAAGACACCGGAGAAAAGATCACACTGCATCACTTGATGTCACATCAATCGGGCATCATCGATTACACATCTAGCTTTGACTACCGAGGGACGATATCGCGTTTGTCCTTCGACAAAGACGAGTTCATCAAGCTACATTGCAGTGGGGATTTAGCAAATGAGCCCGGCACGATTTACAGTTATTGCAACGCAGGGTATTGCATCTTAGGCAGGATCATTGAAAGGGTTACGCGCAAGAGCTTTGAGCAGAATCTTCACGAGCGAATCTTTGAACCGCTGGGCATGAAGAACAGCGGGTATGACCGGAACCGAACCGTGATCGAGAAACGAGCGAGCGGTTACACCTACGGTCCGTTTGGTTTTGAAAACGCAGCCTATATTGATTTGGATTCGTCGCCAGGAGCCGCCGGAGCTTTGTATTCGACCGTGGAAGATATGTTTTTGTGGGATCGAGCTTTGTATACCGACAAGCTTTTAGACAAGAAACATCGCGACCTCATGTTCACTCCGAACCGAGACGTGCCGGAAGTGAAAGCGGCGGGCGGACGGCCACACAGCAATTATGGATACGGCTGGCAGATCTACACCCGCACTCATCCAGTGACCAAGCGGCGAACCAAGGTCATTAACCACGGCGGTGCCATCCATGGATTCAGGGCGATGGAAAACCGATTGGTGGATGACGATGCTTTCGTGATCGTGCTGTGCAATCAAGGTGACACGATCGCATCCACTGACGTGTGGGACGCCGTTGTAAGGCTGAGTGTTGAGTTGATCCACGTCGTGACCGAACAGCCCTACAGAATGCCCGGAAAAACTCGCCTCACCCAAGAACAGCGGATGTACGAAATCGTACAAGCCGAAGGCGTCGAAGAAGCCATCGAGTGGTTTCAGACCAAAGGAAAGAAAGCGGACTGGGGAGGAGGCAACTTGGCCTTGGCGACACAGCTGATCAAAGACGGACGTATCGACGATGGCCTGCGGCTGATGGAATTTGACGTCGAGACGACGCCGGGAAAAGCATGGTTAGTGAGAAAGACGGCTCAAGCTTTTTTGAACAACGGCCGCCCAGAGAAAGCCTTGGACTTTGCAATCAGGGGTTTAGAGCTAAAGCCGGGTGATCAAGTGTTCAAAAACATCAAGGCTGAAGCGGAGCAGGATTTGAGAAGCAAAGACTAACTAAAATCCTGGGGGCAAAAAACTGGAACGAACATTTCGGCCGGTGAAATCCGCAGTTGGGTAGTCAGATGAAGTCGGGTTTTCGAGAACGATGTCCGCCGTCAACAATCGTCAAACCGATGCCGATGGACAAGTTTCTGGTTTGTTAACCCATCGCGAAGTAGTTTTTTCAAAAAGATAAATGTTCCATCGGTTAACACGATCGCGTTAACCGAGTGCGAAAAAGTTCGCAGACGTGCCAGTCCGCTAAACGGCCAGACCGGATTGGACGCAAACTCATGACCGCATTATGCTTACGCGAAACATACAAACAGAGAGTTGTTGCCGAGAGCGTTGGTTTCGGGGCGCATAAAGGTCGCTAAAACTATGGTTCTAGCGTCCTTTTTCATGTCTACTCGCCGCTGTGGTGGCCGGATCAAATGTAGCAGACACCGTCCAAGAAAGGATGCGGCGTGAGAAGTTGTCGATTACCGCGTGGAGATAAGCCCGACTGCCGTCAATCAATCGGATCACCGTCGTGTCGATATGCCAAACTTCATTCGACTTCATCGCTCAAATAGAGAGCATTGCTTCATTCCTTCCATGTCTTTGGCTTGGCCGTCTCAATCACCCTTCATCTGACAAAACCTTTGCCTTCAGGCAATTGAGGATGTAGTCGTGTTCCGTTTCAGTGCCAATCCGTTCAAAAAATCGCCAATAGAATGCAGGTCGAAGCGATGACGTAACCGTTGTTGTCCGCGTGACCTTTGTGCTTCCAGTGTCGCGTCTTTCCAATGAGTAGGTGGCTCGCTGAAAACCCAGCCAGTGGCGTCCGGGAAGCTGAACTTCTTCGACATCAAATTCGAGCTGATAGGGTGCGTTCCATCGAGAAACACGTTCGCGAATAAAGCCAGAGCTGAACCGGCAGATGCGTTCCGAACCAACGCCTGAACCACGGACCGAACAGGACAGCGGAACGGGCAGCCCCATTTTCATCAACAGCGGTTTAGGACCCTTGACGTCGTCAAACTCGATCATTTCGTCCCAAATTTCTTCGGGGGATGCTTGGATAATGATTGATGACTCAAAGACTTCAGCTCGATAACCAACAGCGAACTCATCTTCCACTTTTCCTGCCCCAAACACTGAGACACCTGCAAGAACGGGGACGATTGCCAGCGAAAAATTACCCTCTATGGGTAATTGCTGTTTTACAAGGCTACCGGCAGCCGCTCCCAGCATTGCACCAATGACCAGAATCGGTGTCGCCATCACGACACACACGATTCCCTCTAGCCCCGTGAACACGAGCCCGACCAGACAGAGAATCAGTGTAATCGAAAGACTGATCGCAACTGCCCTCAAATAGTGAACAGTGATAACCGTGACGAATCCAATCGCGGCAGGAAGAAAGAGGAACATGGTAACCCCCAAGACGGACCCCGCACTGCCAATCGTGATCAGGACGCCGCCAACAATCGCACAAATAAGCGCAGCTGCCGTTCCTCGGCAAACTGATTTGCAGAACATTCCTCTGTCGGTCAGTGAACCTGATTCTGTCATTCCCATTAGAGACTCCTTATGAATGGCACATTGCACTGCGCGACTTAGCGGCGCCTAATTAGGAAACCGCAAACAAAACTGGATGTTAACAGTGATTCTTGCTAAACCGATCGACGCCCGTACGATCGAACGATGGCGGCAACCCTGCTGTCAGTCACAACATTCTGGACTTTTCCGCGTGAGTTCCCGCGTGAAGGGCTGAACTGGGCCCCGGTTCGCGCCGTCAGTCCAGAGCAGTCACCTCAAACAGATGTTTGCACGACTTGAATTGCTATTTTGCTACAGTTCGCGCAGCGGTGAGTACAACATGGTTAGCAGAAACGGAGCATTTCAACTCAGCTTGCGATCGCGACCGGCGGCTCACATGCACGGCATGTTCGCTTGCGATTTGTCTCGACACGACGATCATAACCCGCAGCAGCGCGTAGAGCTTCTGAATACGGGCCCGAAGCTGCAGGACCTCGCTTTGTAAGTTGATCGCATCAAGCTGAACAAAATCGATCGAAATCACCTCGACAGCCGGCGTCCTTAGCCAGCCACGTGCTGTTGATGGAGGAACACCCTGCTGAAGGGCGCAGCGGATGTCCTGTGTCGATCGAACGAGCTATCTCAGACGGTGATCGTGTCGATTCTGCGTTTCGGAAGTGGTGGCCATGCCCCGATCATGATCTCAGTTTCACACAGATCAACTGACCGGCAGGAATTGGGCGTCTCAACGCCCGGGCTGTGCAAAAACTCGCGCCGAAAAGTGTAGAATGTCGTGACAGACAGCACGGCAACTGTCGTGGATAGCTATCTGCTGCAATATAATTCCGATCGCCCCTCACCA
>JAPKCI010000362.1 GCA_028823035.1 Rubripirellula sp. | reverse complement strand
AACTTTCTATCTGCTCTTTGTCATGGAGCTAAAAACTCGTCGCGTCAACTTCGCAGGCTGCACCACCAATCCGAACGAAGCGTGGATGAAGACGATTGCCCTTGAACTGACCAACCACGAGGACGGCTTTCTCAAAGACAAGAAGCACTTGATCATGGATCGCGATGCAACATTCAGTAAGGCGTTTCGCTCATCCCTGCGGAACGAGAGCGTGAAGTCGGTTCGGTTGCCACCGCGAAGCCCGAATCTGAACGCACACCTGGAGCGATTTTTTGGATCTTTGAAATCCGAATGCCTTCACCGCCTGATTCTTTTCGTTGAAACGGCGACACGAAAAGCTGTTCGGGCTTTCCTTGTTCATTATCACACTGAACGGAATCATCAGGGTTTAGGCAACGAACTGATTGTGCCGTTCGAGCGACCGCCCGACATCGATGCCGAGATCAAAACCAGTGAGCGTCTCGGTGGCTTGCTTCGATCGTATCGACGCGCTGCTTAGCTCGTCCGGTCTTCATACGCTCCGCACCACTCCTGTTTCGAAACATCGGTGTGATGCCTGCTGCGCAGTGCGCGCGTTTTGCTTTGCTTTTTCAGCTCCTACGCGTGACTCCGACTTGATCTCGATTCAAAATCGGGCTTTCGCTGCCAATCAACTATCGCAATTTGTCGGCCAAAGTGTTCGTTTGAGTTTTTTGACCACACGCGAGTGGGCCAGACGTGTGATAACCCCCACGCCCAAAACCCGTGGTCTCCATCACCCGAGAGAGTCGTGAAAGAATCTCGCCCCAGCTGCCCCCACCACCCACCAGAACCACGAATGGGGCGTCACCCGAATCTCTAACTCGAGACTTGGGGAAAGCATGGATTTGCCTAGAAACCACGAAAAAAGCCGACGTTCTGCGAGATGCAAAACGTCGGCTTTCGGAGTTTACCTTCTGCGGTCAGTTTCCTAACCAAACAGAGAAGTTGAGGGAACCGAACTCCTTTCAAAAGGTCTCTCCACACAAAGTTATCCACAACGGAACTCTGGCCGCCGCTACAGAAAAAAGTGGTTAACGCCGGGCGAAAACAGCCCCCCGATTAATGCTTGCACACCGCGCGATGCTACGACTTCATAACCCAGAAGTTACGGTCAGCATTTTTGGATTCCTTCGCCGCTTCGGTTGGGACTGCTATCCCTCAACCGCACGAAATGCGGGCCGCATCATCTCCTGTTCACCGCGCGGGATGCCCACTTGGTCTGCAATATCAGGCCACCTAACGACAGTTTGCTTGATTGCATTCATGATGGATCCGGCTTCGGAGTTGTCTAAACGGAAATATACAGCGACTTCCAACGCCAGTTCCAGGTTCAACGAGTTGTCTACATCGGAAACATTCAGACTCAGCCCCGTCCCCGTTGGATCTGGATTGATGTCGTATGCTGGAGAAAGTTTCCAGCCATCGGGAAGCAGAAGGAAACCGTGATTACGTAAGTGGTCGTCCGTATTGGAAACGCAAATCGAAAACACGATTCTGCGCCAAAGTTCGTGCATGTCGGATTCTGTAGCGGCACCATGCCGTATTAGGAATTCAACGATCTCAAGATAGCTTGCGCCGTCTTTGAAGCTTGTTCCATCAGAATAGCCCAGCATCGTCATTGCTGACGCAAAGTGTCGTCGCTTTCGTTCTCCGTTTTCGACGACTCGATCAAATCGTTTGACCATGAAAGTGTGATGTGGCCGACCAAACTTTTCCGCGGTTGCTTCGGCGACGTCTAGACCGGCATCACGAGCTAGTCGATGTGTCACCAATTCCCAGCCACCAACATCAAAATGATCATTGCGTCCTGGGAACTTTGCAATCCAGAGATTTTGTTCCTCATCGCGAACGCCGGCTTTCGGACGAGCGCCACCAATCGAGGATCCTGGCGCCATCAATAAACGAAGCCACTGAGTTGCGTCATCTTCATTGCCCAATCTCTCGCTAGTCTGGCCTTCGCCAGTCTGGCCCTCGTCCTTCTGAAATCGCCAAGCTGCATTCTCTAGCTCTCGAAGTCGTGCCCAAGGGGGCGCGCCACGCCTCTGCCCATCGGGTCCCTTTTCGTCGGAAAGAAATTCACCGTCAAGCTCTGTTTTGAAACGAAGACCACCCATACGTTGTTCGTCATGAACACCAAGCAGGAAATCTGATCCAACAAGTGATTTCGTGCGCCGGCCAGCAACGCGTGCTTCGCTGGCTTCGCGGCGTCGCATCAGTAATTGGCCCCAACGGTCTGGGCTCGAATCAAGAAACATTCCAAAGTTGGAGCGATCATTGTCACTGGAATACTGAGGCCCCGGAAAGAATTGAAGTTCAGGATCCAGCAACATTGCATTTGCGCCACTAAGCCACTGTGGATCATACTCAAACGAAAACGTTTCTTTTCCATGGACGATTTCAGCGCGCAGCAATCCCATCAGCTGAGGCCCACCCAAATTAGACCCGCCCAGCTCTTGCCAATCGCCGAAAACATAAATTTCGCGTGTCATTGAGTTGTCGCTTTTTAAGAATTCTTTTTCGTTTTTGGTGCTCGCGATCTGGTGGGCTTCAACTTGGCATCCTCCAGTCGTCGACCTAGCTCGTCATCGGCCGCAAGCTTTGAGAAATCGCTTTCCAATCCAAGCACCAGAAGAACCTGAAAAAGGGTGGTGATTGATGTGTTGCTGGTCCCTTTTTCAAGCAAGTGCAGAGTGTTTCTACTAATTCCAGCGCGCTGAGCGACTTTGGCCGCCGACAGTTTTCGCCGCAGCCTCGCTAGCCGAATATTCTCTCCCAGCCCCTCCAAAATCCGACGGTGTTTGGGGAGCAAAGACTTTTCGCTTCTCATTGCAATGTACTATAAACCGAGCAGTTAGGACACTATTTGCGCAAAGTATAGTACATTGAATCAGATTGGCAAGCGAATTCCGCTGCCATGAGTCGCCGCAACCGAAGACAACTGATTCGCCGCCGCATGAGACGAGCGTTGATGACGTAGTCCACCAACCTGATCGCCAACATCCTTTTCACCATTCACCATTCAAACTTCCATTCGTCTTCACTTCGTAACTATCTGGCACCCGAAAGATCCGCCAATAGGGATGTACCGCTACGGTCGGCTGTTTGTCCGGCGATTCCAAAGGCAATTCAGCGCGACACCAGCCCAGGATTCCTTCCCGGTAGTTCACCGCGTCGATGCCGGCAGCCACCAGTTTCCGAGCGTACAAGTAACTACGTCCCCCAACGGTGCAGTAAGCAATGACCGGTCGGCCCGCCAATGAGTCGGCATCGGCTTCATACTCAGCCTGCGTGATCGCGCCCGGAATTCGAGAAATGGAGTGTTCTGCCAGGCTGCGAACATCAACCAAGACCGGCTTCGATGTTTCACTCGTCATTTGCGAATGAACTTCACTGGTCGACCACGTTTCGACGTGCGGGCGTCCGAGCCACCGGCGCACCCGCTCGATCGCCCCGAACCCGCTGTCGCAAAGTCGAACAACCCAATCACCCGTAGTGGATCTTGTTAAAGATCCTTTCATCCGCGACCACCTTCGCAGCACGTTTCGCAAATTCGATGGAACGCCGTGCATTGCAGCTTGCCACGAATGTCAATCAATCGCCCGCTGCAAACAGGGCACGCCGGATCAGACCCAGGAAGCCCATTCGGGCAGGACTCGGGCGCCGATTTAGAATCAGAGTTGGGTTTGTTCTCGTTCATGACTGCATTTTATCGAATTCGCAACGGGACTGGTCGTCTCTCTATCATCTTAACGTGACAGGTTCGATCCAGGAAACGCTGTCGCATTGCTTCTCATGGATACAGTGATGTCAAAACGAATGATTTACTTCACCAGCGTTGCCGTTTTGGTGGCGATCGGAGTGTTCGTGTTCAACAAAACGACACGAGCGGGCTACGAGTCGGCCGAATACAAGGTCGTCGAGTCGGACGGCAAATTTGAAGTCCGCGAATACCCGGACCTGATGTTGGTCGCAACGCGGACCAAGATCGACGCCCAAGGTCGTGACGGTAGTTTCATGAAACTGTTTCGTTACATCAGCGGCGCGAACGAGTCCGACCAAAAGATCTCGATGACCACGCCAGTCTTCATGGAGAATGACAAGGCCGACAGCCAAGTCCAAATGGGATTCGTGATGCCGAAGGAAGTCGCCGTCGAAGGCGTCCCATCGCCAACCGGCCCGGACGTTGACGTCCGCAAGCGAGCCGGCGGACGCTTCGCCGTACTGCGATTTGCCGGCCGACTCGACGCCAAACTTGCCAAAGAATCCGAAGCCAAGCTCAGAGCCTGGATGGTAACCAAAGGATTCAAAGCAGACGAATCGGCAGATTCCAGCGGCGTCGAAGCAGCGTCCTACGATCCACCGTTCACCCCTGGTCCGCTGCGCCGCAACGAAGTCCTCATTCGGTTGAAGTAACACATGGAAACGACGGCACCTAATCCGGCTTGGCCCTTTACTGGCACTAGCCACGCAGTCGAAGTCTTCTACGACGGCGAGTGCCCACTTTGCATGCGTGAGATCAAGTTGCTCCAATGGCTCGATCGAAAGCACCGCATCCGCTTCACCAACATCGCCGCCGCCGACTTCAAGGCAACCGAGTTCAGTAAAACGCCCGCCAACTTCATGGATGAGATCCACGGACGGCTGCCTGACGAAAATGGCAACCCAGGCCAATGGATCATCGGCGTCGAAGTCTTCCGCCAACTCTACTCCGCAGTCGGTTTCGGCTGGCTCGTCTGGCCCATGCGTCTACCGCTCATCTCCCACGCCCTCGACTTCGGCTACCGCCTCTTCGCCAAAAACCGACTCCGCCTCACCAGCCGCTGCACGAAAGAGACTTGCGAAGTCGGCTGAGCTCCCTCAGAGGCCAATTTTGGCGTGTACTTTATACGGCTATTTGCCGGGCCATCGCTCGATGTAGACGTGTTGGTACGGGATATTCAAGTTTCCAGACAATGCTGATGGGGCGGCTGCCTGTGTGACTCAAGAGATGACACGGTCCAAGGAAGTGGTATGGCGCTGAAAGCCCGGACGGAAGATTCTTCGTCTCGCGTACGAAAAGCAACGGCGTGTACCGGCACGTCCCAACCGGCACTCTGGCCATCCTCGCCCAAAGGCTGGGCAAAGTGTTCGCCTCCGCGA
>JAPKCI010000361.1 GCA_028823035.1 Rubripirellula sp. | reverse complement strand
ACGATAGTTGTTACTGCTGTCCACGATGGTTGTTACTGCTGTCCGCGATGGTTGTTACTGCTGTCCGCGATGGTTGTTACTGCTGTCCACGATGATACTGAGCCGCCGCATTTCGCTGCTCCGCCGCCGCTAGGCTCCGTTTTCTCCGCTGTAACGTCATCGGGCGATTTGTCTGATTTCTCGTTGAAGTCAGCTGACCGTGCATGAACGACGCAGAAGATTCGTCGTGAGCGTCTAACTCTCTTTCATTCGCTCGTTCTCGTCATTTTTAATGCGCCCGTTCTGAACACGCCGGAATCACTTGCACCAAAGCCGCAAGTGAAAAAGAAGCGACTGTAGTTACCAATCGACTTACCCGCACCCGTTGCGTGGAATACTGATTTCCGCCAACGGGCGGCCTAAAACGCCGTCACTGAGGGAACAGGCGGGGTATCGCAGATAAGAAACAGGTTGGAAATTCCACCAAGAAAATTCTTGAATCGCTGTAAGGATTACTTCCTGGGGGTGTACCTGCAGTAGACCGACAACGCGTGTTGTCGCCGCAAACCCCAACACAATCTCATTTTGGAGTCTGACTAATGAAACGCCACGCCTCTATTTCCCTGTTCATATTAACTGCGACCCTGATCGGTATGTCATCTGCAAACTGCGCAGCAAAAGGTATCGCAAAAGCGAGCATGAGCAAAAGGACGCACCCGATCGCAAAAACGCAAACGATCAAAAAGGCGGTTTACCTGACTCAACCGCTCTACGTCACAAAGCCGCACTACCTCACAAAGCCGCACTACGTCACAAAGCCGCATTACGTCACAAAGCCGCATTACATCACAAAGCCGCATTACGTCACTCAAAAAGCGACTGTGATTGTTCGCAAACGGCGGTCAAATCGATTCGGTCGATAATACGTACGTCGACTAAACGGTAGCGATTCTTACCAACGTCGTCGGGTTAGCAGAATACGGTCGTGTCTTGACAGCGTGTTTGAACGCTGCAAGTTCGTCGGTACAGTACGTATGGGCCAGAGCATGATGAGATGAGGCAAGTCCTTGTTCCGCTCATAACGTGGTCAACAGAAGAAACTAAAGCGCCCCTTCCAGGCCTGATGGTTTCCTCACCGAAATGACTGGTGTGGTTCACGGCCTAATCACGTGATATTGAAGGACGGATGGAAGCTGGTCCACTCTATTGAACAAATTGAGCCGGACCTATTCAGCAAACTGAGATGGCGATTTACTAGTCTGGATAGACATCTGGGAGAAACAGGCCATCTGGCAGAAGCCGAGCTGGGCACCGCTCGTGCTTTGATTCGCGACTCTGAATCAGCGGTTGTGGGAGACAGGTCCGCAGGGGAAAGCCCTTTTCTATGTTAAATGGATTTTCAGTAAGATGAACTTGCGTTTTCCCGATATCGCGAAGATAGGATGACGGGAACAGAGTTTATGAGACTGGGCTGATATCAATTGGGCACGGCGTCCAGCGGCTTCCTGCCAGCCATTGATAAAGCTACAAAGTTCTTTGCGAGTTCACGGGGCGTTTCGCAAAACGCCTGTTCAGCCAACTGGACCAATTACCACAAAGTTTTCAGTATGAAATACCATTTCAAGTCAGGATTTCACGCTATTGCACTCTTCACAATGGCCCTGGCCTCTGTTGTCCACGCTGACCAGGACGAGCGTCCCCCTGGCCTCGAGCAGGCAATTCGGAATCCGTCCATTCCCATGATCGTGGATGCGACGATCACCAAGTTCACCAAAGAAGGTTATGGCACCATCAAGATAAACAAGGTCTACAAGGCATCCAAGGTGGTCCTGCCCAAACAGGTCAAGGGCTATTCGTCGGGAGGGACGAATCCACGCATCGTTCCGCTCAAAATCATCACGGACCGCGGGAAGACACGTTTCCTCTTTTTCCTCAAGGCTGACCTGCTGTATTCCACCTACAACAACCGCTTTGAAATCCGTCAGGACAAGGAAAAGCAGCTCGTGGTCGATACGGGTGCCGGATGGAAACCGCTCAAGGAAATGGTCGCCCTAATTCCCGCCACCAAGCCTAAGAAGAAGTAACTGCCAAGCTACTGGTCGTTTCATGCGCTGCACACTCGCCTGCATCGACTCGACACAATCTCAGTACACATCGGTAATTGAAACCGACTGGGTGAGGTTACCCGGAGCAAGACAGGAGTCGGTACTGCAATTGGCACATCGAGCCAATTTCGCGCGTCAGTCCTGAACCGATGCCGTCTCGCAATCCTTCATGGCTGCGAATCCAGCCAGCGTGAGAGAATAGCCACCGGTGAACTTTTCTTTGACCAACAGACCTTTGTCTGTCAGCAGTTGCAGTGTGGCTTGGTCGCGCAGAAGGTCGGGACCGGAGAAGCACAACATTCTTCCCGGAGTCATCAAGTATTGACGGAACGTGCGAAACACGCGCTCCTCTGATGCATTGAACAAAGCTCTCTCCCACATCCAGTCAA
Organism: Rubripirellula sp.; assembly: GCA_028823035.1. Lineage (GTDB taxonomy): Bacteria > Planctomycetota > Planctomycetia > Pirellulales > Pirellulaceae > Rubripirellula. The sequence continues at coordinate 2,700 of JAPKCI010000361.1, read as the reverse complement.
CGGTGCCTAAAACGACCAAACGTCAACGGTGGTCTAACGGTCATTGAAGGTACGTCGGGCGCTCAAGGCCCGCCGTTCTGCACGCAGACGGGCACGACGATTGATCTCACTCGGCTTCTCGTAAAATTGCCGACGTCGCATCTCCCTCTTTAAGCCGCTTCGTTCCACTAGCTTTCGGAACCGGCGGACCGCCTCCTGAATCGACTCACGGTCGCGAACACGCATAGAAACCATTCGTTTTCCTGTTGTTAGTCAAGCAAAGATCACCGTGGATGATCATGCGAGAAATTTGTCGTTTTTGAAGTTCGTGGGCTGACGCCCTCGAGGTTCAGTATCAATTCTGATGCTTAGTTGAATCTGGAAGGCCACCCTCGCCTAGCCCACGTCGGTGACCTAGGCGAATAATCGCGACAGCAGCCGACGTAAACGGGAGCAAACGGGGACAGCAATGGTGCCAGGGAGCAAACCACGACAGTAACGAACCTCCAGCTAGCATAGCAAAGATTACGCAAAGTGCATGTCCCAAAATTCCGCCAATTTTTCCCCTTTCAGCGAAAAATCCCAGTAATTTACGCTGTCAACAATATGCTTTCAAATAGGTTCGGTACTTCCCATCCTGCCTGTATCGTGTTGCCTCTGCACCCATCCATGACATTCAGAAACAGGTGACTGTAAAAAACTTAGAGACGGTTTGTTAAAAGTTCAGGAAAAATCAATCAAGCGTTCTCCCCTGAGGTACCGCAAAGGTGGAACTCAGGCTGAATTCACTGCCGAATTGGATCGCAACATCCGTGGTTGTTGGTCCGATCAAGCCGTCAATCAGAGTTGATATACCAGCCCAGCGAGAAATTTGACAGACCGACCCTACCACTCCTCAGTTTAAAGGGCAGAATCCGTTGTTGCCTGAATACTTGCGGTGGTCTTCCGCAACGAGGCCCCGAGAACTATCTAATGCCGGGGACCTGGCTGGTGATCCAACGTTTGTTGCTCCGAACGATCTCGACAGAGCTGGTCTTTGACAAGTTCATTTTCGACATCACCTGATCCATCATTGAAATGATAGATGTCGACCGAATTGTTATCGGCACTCAGCAGACAATCGGGGGATGGAAGCTCGCTCGACAACACGCTGTCCTGGAAACGCGGACGTCATCCATGACATCGGATCAAAAAAGGGCATGAATGGCGGTGTGTCCGTTTCTGGGTTGCCGCCAAGTAGAATTGGAAATCGAGACTGCTTGCAGGGAACAGCAAGCAGAGACGTTGATGCCTGCTGGCGGCCATCAGCAACCAATATCATCCGCTTCAGCCCAGCGTTGCAGTGTTTCTAGTCTGTCTTCACCGCACTCGAAACGACGACCTGCATCGGAGTCTTGTCCAAGATCGATTCATTGTTGGCACGAGAAAGCCCTGAAACCATACCCCGAGAGTGTGCTCTGACAGTGCTGGAACAGTAAGATAATGGCTCGAACAAACAGTGGAGGCGAGAACCAGTTTCGCCTCCTGGATTCCCGACCGTGGAGCTGACTTGATGAGACTTACGCGTTACATCCTGTTTACTGTGACTTGCGTCATCGCGGTGCTTGCTGGTGTTTCACATGCTGACGACATCGCCGACCCAGCGTCATTGAAAGCGGAGGGTCGTGTGGCCTTTACCGAGGGGCCGGCGTGGCATCCCAGCGGCAATGTGTACTTCAGCGATATCGTCAATAATCGCATCATGCGGCGAGATCGCACCGGAGTGATACACGTTTATCGAACGCCGTCCGGTCGCAGTAATGGATTGCTTTTCGACTCACAGGGAAGACTACTGGCATGTGAAGGTGGTGGCCTTGAAAGTAACCGTCGCGTTACGCGAACGGAACTGGACGGCACAATCACCGTACTCGCCGACGGTTTTAACGGCCACAAATTCAATTCGCCCAACGATCTCACCATTGATTCACAAGGACGCGTCTATTTCACGGATCCCCGCTATCGGGATCGCAGCGACATGCAGATCCGCGATTCGTCTGGAGAACCGATCGAAGGTGTTTATCGCATTGACGGTCCCGGCAGGGTCAGGCAGATCATTGCCCATGAAGTCGATCGACCAAATGGAATTTGCATCTCACCGGACGAAAAATATCTTTACGTCGCGGACAATGTGAATGACGGTCCACGTGGCCAGGGTGGGAATCGCAAACTATGGCGTTTCGGGCTGCAAGACGACGGTTCCGTGGATCGAGAAAGCCGAAAACTGATGTTCGATTGGGGTACCGATCGCGGACCCGATGGCATGGCGATTGACCGCGATGGGCGAATCTACGTAGCCGCTGGATTTAATTTCCCCAACCTTCCACGAGAGACCGCGACGAAGTATCGGGCAGGGATTTACGTTCTGGCGGACTCGGGAGAGTTGTTGCAGTTCATCCCGGTCCCCGTCGACATGATCACAAATTGCACCTTTGGCGGCAATGATATGAAGACCTTATTCATAACTGCCGGTCATAAACTTTGGAGCCTGAGAACAACCGCTGCGGGATATCACGTCTTCCCCTCGTCTAACTAGTTGACTGATTTGATTAGGAGGGCGTTCCCTTGATTTGCGTAACATTCAGGCGTTGGCCGCGGCCAGGTTATCTCTCAGGCATAGTCTCTGCCCGTCACTTCATTGACCCATCACTTCATTGACCCATCACTTCATTGACCCATCACTTC
>JAPKCI010000360.1 GCA_028823035.1 Rubripirellula sp. | reverse complement strand
GCCCACCAGCGAAATGGCCCACCAGCGAAATGGCCCACCAGCGAAATGGCCCACGTACCGGCGAATCTGATTTCACTCGGGCAACTGCACGGCAACAAGATCACCTGCCGCGTTTCTCGCATACACTCGCCCATCCAACAAAACCGGCACCGTCCAGCAACGCCCTTCAAGAATTCCTGCTGAGCAAACTTCTTTGTATCCAGCTGACGTGGCGTTCGCGATTACCAGTCGCCCGTCATCACTTAGAATCACCAACTTTCCATCGGCAATCATCAGCGATCCGCACCCCATTCCACTCTCGGTCCACATCACCTCGCCCGTGTCATGTTTCATACACGTCAAATTCACGACCCTTCCGAAATTTGAATTTCCATCAAACCCGTACAGATATCCGTCATACAGGATGCTGTTATTGAAGTGATTACGCATCTTGCGATTGTCGTAAACAAGTTCCAGCTTTCCGTCGGACAGTCGAAATAATCCGCAACCGACCTGATAGCCAGTCGAGACATAAATCGTCCCTTCGTGAACGATTGGTGTGGTTGAATTCGTTCGAAACGGTGACTTCCAGGGGAAGGCATCAATCTCGACTCCATCAGCGGCCTGGACCAAACGCAGGGCATCTGAATCGAGTGTTGCGATCAAATCAGCACCCTCGTGGACAAAGCTGGCGGCCGAACCATATCCAGCAGTATGTTCTTCCGTCTTCCAATTCATTTCTCCCGTCGCCTTGTCGTACGAGACAACGCGACCGGCTTCGAGTATGAGTTGGTCGCCAAAGATAAAAGGCGAGCTATTGAAGCCCCACTCCGGTAACTTCACCTCCAAATCAGCCTGCAAGTCACGTTGCCAGATGATTTCGCCGTCAGAATTCCGGAAGCAGAAAAGTTGCCCTTCTTTACCCACGGTATAGACATTGTCGCCATCGATGGTAGGCGTTGCCCCTGGCCCACCTTCGTACAAATTATCGAGCAACGTTGATTCGTAATTATGCGACCAACGTGTTTCACCCGTATCCAAGTCAAGGCAGAAAACTGTTTCGCTGCCATCGTCGTGCCCCATCGTGAACAGGCGACCATCCGCAATCGACACCGAACTGAAACCGATGCCAATTTGTCGTTTCCAGACAATTGGCAAGCCGTCCTCGGGCCACTCGGTCGACCAGCCCGTTTCGCTAGAAACACCATCATGGCGATTTCCCATCCAATTCAACCAGGTGCTGTGTTGGGTGGCCGACGGAGACGAGTCGGCAACAGCAGGCGAAACATCTGCTTCGTCTGCCTGCACAAGCGATGGATCCGGAGAATCAACCGCCCAGAAAACCAACAGCCCAGCAACAGTCAAACCCATGGAAAGAATCACCATTCGACGCATCGTAGTACTCCTCAAGTGGATTTGCGAATACTGATCGTAGACAACAATCACTGTATCGCGAAAGCTCCCGAAACCGGTTTTCGTCACCGAATGCGGTGCATTGGAAATTTGGGCGGAAGCCCGGCCGGCAGATTGAACTGACTCGATTGGAAAAGTTTCTGCGGAAAGGCGGACTCAGGTCATGCAATGTCAGACCTCCAAGCGTCAGCCAATTCGCTGAGGTTCATCAACTCGATGACCGCCAGGCGGTCCGATTCACGGCCAAACATGACATCGTTGGCTCTGGCCACACTCCAGTCGGGATGAGGGCGATTCAACAACAACATCTGCTGTCCCGCCTGAATCAATCCCGCCTGCTGGACGCGAATGTACCAGCCTGTTCTACCGGTCTGGGCCACCGTCTTGGTTAGCATCTTGATTCCCCAGCGACGGGCGATCTTCCAGCAGGGCTGCCGTGGCTGACTGACTTCGACTTGACATTCACCAATCTGAAACTGATCACCGATACAAACCGATGTCTCGTCGGCTTCCGCGATCGTCAAATTCTCACCAAATGCTCCGGGCCCCATCTTCAACTCGGGGAATTCCCGATTCCAGTCGAGATAATGCGACGCGGCGTAACAGAGCACGGCCTTGTCCAGCCCACCGTGGTGACGAACATCAGCAACGGTGTCACCAGCCAGCCCCAAACTCCCCATTTGAAGCGACTGGGAGACAGGAGATTTATAAAAAGCGGTCGTCCATTGCCGCTCTGTAGCATCACTGGTCTCGGGATTGCCTTCAGTCAAAACACGACCAATCTGGACGCTCGTGATGGTGATCGGCATCAATTGCCTCGTAGGATGTGGAACGAATCCGACGAACCGTTGCGTGGTTCATCAGCGGGCAGTCGCAAGTATTGGTGATTTAACGATTTGCGACAACATCCAAAGGCCTTGGGTCGTTGTTAAGAACCGACTTACTCGCTAGAATTTCCTTTACTTTTCAAGGCCATCATGGCGTCCCTCTGAAACGCGACTCTTGCTAGGATTCGGGCATTGGCAGACGACGAAGGTAACAACGAAAACGGTGACGAAGACGGCACGGGCACTCCCCCAGAACTGCAGGGTTCGGGACGTGGTACAGGTGCTGGCGCGTTGCGGATGATCGACCTGCCCATCGAGGACGAACTTCGCGACAGCTATTTGACCTACGCGATGAGCGTGATTGTCAGTCGCGCTCTGCCAGACGTCCGAGACGGCTTGAAACCGAGTCAGCGACGAATCCTGGTCGCGATGAATGACTTGAACCTCGGACCCGGGAGCAAACGGGTCAAATGCGCAAAAATCTCCGGTGATACGTCGGGAAACTATCACCCTCACGGTGAAAGTGTCATCTACCCGACTTTGGTCCGCATGGCCCAGGAATGGAACTTGCGTCGGATGCTGATCGACAAGCAGGGCAACTTTGGCAGTATCGCCGGACTTCCGCCGGCTGCCATGCGATACACCGAGGCTCGCCTCAGTGCGGTCGCCGCAGCAATGCTGGACGACCTCAAACTGGACACCGTCGATTACGTTCCGACCTACGACGAGGCTCGCACCGAACCAACGGTCCTGCCCAGCAAATTCCCCAACCTGTTGATCAATGGCTCCGGGGGGATCGCGGTCGGTATGGCAACGAGCATTCCGCCCCACAATCCGACCGAAGTTTGCGATGCTGTCATCGCCCTGATTGATGATCCCGACATGACGAACGAGCAACTGTTCGGGATCGTGCCAGGCCCAGACTTCCCGACGGGTGGCATTATCTGTGGTCGCTCGGGGATCTGGCGTGGTTACCAGACAGGCCGCAGCACGATCGTCGTCCGCGCAAAGTGCCAGATCGAAGAAATGAAAGGGAACCGTTCACGGATCATCGTGAATGAGATTCCCTATCAGCAGACCCGCGACGGCGTGGTCAGAAAGATCGCCGAACTGGTCAATGGTGACAAAATCAAGGGAATCTCGGGAATCCGTGATGAGAGTGATCTGAAAGAACCAGTGCGTCTGGTGATTGAGCTGAAACGGGATGCTGACCCAGACGTCCTGCTCAACCAGCTGTACCAGTTCTCACCCCTGCAAACCACCATCTCGATGATCTTCCTCGCGTTGGTTGACGGGAAACCACGCGAGCTTACGCTCAAAGAAATACTGGCGGAATTCATCCGTCATCGGCTGAACGTAATCCGCAGAAGAACCCAGTTTCTGCTCAACCGGGCACGTCGCCGCAAGCACACAGTCGAAGGCTTGCTGCTGGCTTTGGCCAACATTGACCAGATCATCCAGACCATCCGGGAAAGCCGCACGCAAGCAGAAGCAAAACAGCGTTTGATGGGCATTGAGTGTCCCGCCGCCATGATGCAGCGGGCCCTCGGCGACGAAGGCTTTCAACAATTCTCGCTGGAGCGGGGCGAATCATCCTCCTACTCGTTAACCAGCGTTCAAACCGACGAAATCCTGCGAATGAGATTGGGGCAGTTGGTCAATCTCGAGCAGGAAAAGCTGTCTAACGAGCACAGGGAACTGCTCAACGAAATCAACGACTACCTCGATATTCTCGGTAATCAGGCACGCATCTACCAGATTATCAAGGACGATCTTGAAGAAATGAAACGCAAGTTCGGTGACGTCCGACGCACCGAGATTTCCCAGCTAGAACTTGGCAACATCAACCTGGAGGACCTGATCACGGAAGAGACGATGGTCGTGTCCATCAGTCACCAAGGTTACATCAAGCGGACCGCCTCTAGCGTTTACAACACACAAAAGCGGGGTGGAAAAGGACTCAAAGGTGCCAAGACCGACGGAGCCGATCCGATCGAGCATCTGTTTGTCGCCAGCACTCACGCCTACCTGCTATTCCTGACCACAACAGGAAAGGTCCGCTGGCAAAAAGTCTACGACCTGCCGCAACTGCCTCGAGACAGTCGAGGGCGGGCCATCGTCAACCTGCTGAATCTGGAAAAAGAAGAACGAATCGCCGAATGCCTTGCGATTCGCGACTTCGATCAGGAAGGCTTTTACGTTGTGATGGCAACCCGCAGCGGCCTTGTCAAAAAGACACCTCTGGAACAATACAGTCGCCCCAAACGGGGCGGTATCATCGCGATCAAATTGCGGGAAGGCGACGAATTGGTTGATGCCGCTGTCGTAGGCCCCGGAGACGAAGTTGTGCTGGTCACATCACAGGGCATGGCGATTCGGTTCCGTGAATCAGATGCCCGCCCCATGGGACGAAACACCTCCGGCGTGAAAGGCATTGGACTTGTCAGTGGTGACCACGTCGTTGGCATGGTCGTCGCCGATCCCGATGATTCGCTGCTAACAATCTGCGGAAAAGGCTACGGCAAACGAACCAAGTTTGGCCCCAATGCAACCAACTCCGAACAACAAGACGAGAATCAGGAATCTCTGTCATCCAGCGCCAAGTATCGAACCCAAAAACGTGGCGGTAAAGGACTGCGTGATATTCGCACCAGCGACCGAAACGGCGATGTCATCGGCATCGCACGTGTCAACGATGGTGATGAAATTTTCATGATGACCGCAAAAGGAAAACTGCAACGCATCAAAGCGGCTGACATCAACGTCATCGGACGCAACACGCAAGGCGTGCGAATCATGAATATCGACGACGGCGATAACCTCATAGCAGTCGTCCGCGTACCGGCCGAAGAAGAGTCGGATGACGACACCGAGAACCCTGATGCCAATGCCATCGAAGACGCAGACAGGATCAGCCCAGTTGCCGAGGTCGAACCAGTTGCCGAGGTCGAACCAGTTGCCGAGGTCGAACCAGTTGCCGAGGTCGAACCA
>JAPKCI010000091.1 GCA_028823035.1 Rubripirellula sp. | reverse complement strand
GGGAACCTGCGTCTGGGGAACCTGCGTCTGGGGAACCTGCGTCTGGGGAACCTGCTGAATCTAGGAAGAAAATGAGGCGCCTCGGATAGAGCACCCTCCATCGGCCTCTGCAGGGCATCCAGTCCCGCTGGTCCGATGGTAAAACAAAGGCCCGGTCCTGAGCGTCTTTCTGACCCCCATCCCAGTACTCCCGGGAGCAGTAGATGGATTCTCTTTGATGCCTGCCGCCATGATGCGAAAAATCCCTCGAAATAGCTCACAGGATCAGCATGGATGGTTTGAATACCGCTGCTTGGAACGTTACACTTCAAGTTCGGTCGTACGTAAGCGGGATGTCCTTCCTGCAGGACCACACAATCCTTCCTGACAAAGAAACCCCCATGGCATTCCAGCTAAAAACACACCGCTCGCTTTTTCGAGTCCATGCATTCACACTCGCGTGTCTTTTCTTGATCGCCCCACAGGCGATCGCTCAAGACACGCCAACTGCCCCAACTGAGAAACAGGCAGAGGCCGTTGAGAAACAGGCGGAGGCAGTCGATCCCTTTGCAGTGCCCGAGGGTGCCAACGCTGAAGAACTTCTTAAGTTCATCAACTCAGTCAAACGGCAACGCGGTAACACAATGGAGACGGTGAAAAGAGCCGCTACTGCTGCCGTCGCTGGCGCCGAAGCAATCCGAAAACTTGACGATGTTCCAAGCCAACTGCAGATCGCAGCCATTCGCGAACAGATCAGCGCCCTGACTTTCCTCAGCCGAGTTGATCCCAAGATGAAAAACAAGATGAGTGCGCTCATGAAAGAGCTTGAAAGCAGCCCAGATCCTGTGCTGGCACGCATAGGAAAAACAGAGGCGTTCAAAGCCAAAATTGCTGCTGCAAGAACTGGCAGCGCAGACGATCAGCAGATGGTGATTAATGAGTTCAAAACGATGGTCGGTGCCAAAGATCTTGATCGTGAATACTACTCGCTCGGCAGCAGTTTGGCGCAATCACTTGCCTCCTCAAATACAGAATTGGCTGCCAATTTCTACGAAGAACTTGCAACAATGATGATCACGTCCAGTGACGAAACGATCAAGTCGCGTGCTCCGAATGCTCTTGGCTCAGCCCGACGTTTGCGTCTGCCTGGCAACGAGATGGAAATCACTGGCACAATGACTACCGGCGAATCATTCGATTGGTCGTCCTACCGCGGCAAGACCGTTCTGGTTGACTTTTGGGCCAGTTGGTGTGAGCCCTGTCGAGGCGAGGTTCCCAACATGAAGAAGAACCTAGAGCTCTATGGGGATCAAGGTTTCGCGATCGTTGGCATCAACCTTGATAACACGCTTGAGGCGTGCGATAAGTACGTCGCTCAAGAAAACCTGGACTGGCCCAACCTGTTCAGCAAGAAAACCGGCGAGCAAGGATGGAACAATCCACTGGTTCAGTACTATGGCGTCTCGGGTATTCCCACAGCGATCCTCGTCGACAAGGAAGGGAAAGTTGTTTCCCTCAAAGCTCGGGGCCAAGAGCTCAATCGTCTGCTCAAGGATCTTCTTGGCGAACCCAAAGGCTCCACTGACGAAGATGCGGCGACCACTCCCAAGTAGTTGGAATGCGTTTATCTGCCACTCTAGCGACCCTGACCGCGATGTTCGTGATCCCATTCCCCGGGATGGGTCACACCACCGCGGTCGCCGATTCACCCGTCGAAGCTGGAGCAGTGGATAACGTACGTGATTCCGTTGAGGCAGCAATTACGCTGGCGGTTCCCTACTTGGAGCGTGCCGGCGAGGCTTGGATCGAAAAGCGTCAATGCGTGTCATGCCACCAAGTTCCCTTCATGCTGTGGAGTCTCTCTGCAGCGGCAGAACAAGGCTATAAAATCGACCGCGATCGCCTCAGGGATTGGACGGCATGGTCGGTCGACGTTCGCAGTTTTGTAAAACCCGAACAAAAAGATGATTTGGAACCGGCCTCAACGCTGGCAGCCAACATTGACACTCTCACTGCATTGCTGCTTGGCCTACCCAATCAGGAAGGACTGGAGTCCAACAAGCAATCAGGACGCGTTAACTGGCGGCAATCTTTCGCCAACGCTTTGGTGGAAAACCAATTGGCAGAGGGCTCTTGGCAGCCATGCGGTCAACTTCCCGCTCAAAAACGGCCCTTGCAGGAAACGACGCAAGTCACCACAGCTTGGACCATGTTGGCACTTCATCACGAGGGAGTGTCACCTGAACACATGCCTACAGCTTTGTCGACTCTTCAGAACGATACACCTGCTTCAACCGAATGGTGGGTAGCCCGCTTGCTACTGGCCAATCAACTTTCTGACGCCCAAGCAGCTTTCTTCCGTCAGGAACTGATCAACAAGCAGCATTCCGACGGTGGTTGGGGATGGCTGACAGACGACCCCAGTGATGCACTGGCAACCGGGATGGCACTCTATGCCCTCTGCCATCACCAAGAAGGAAAGGATGGGAAAGCGATCGCCGCTGCCGTGCGATTCCTGACTTCCAACCAAAGTCCCGATGGCTTCTGGAAAGTTCCCGGTACCAAGAAAACAACACGGAACAAACCAACACCTACGTCGAACTACTGGGGAACCGCCTGGGCTGTCATTGGGCTTCTGGAATCCGAGCGTTAACGTTTTTTGCGTTGCCAAGGTACTCAAACGAACGATTTTCAGATTGGGTGAAGTCTGAACGCTGATGTGGACGTCACTGCTTGGGACAAGCCGGAACACATCCCACCGAGTCATTCGTACTCGACTCTGAACAACGCACCTCAGAAAAGCAGATCTTCAGTGCCACTACTACACGGTTTGGAATCAGCGCTGGGAACGCCCGCTTTGAAATGCCGGCGGCACACTGACAGATAACGCTCATTGCCACCGATCTGCACCTGCCGCCCATCCTTGATCACGCGACCGTCAGTATCGATCCGCAACACCATCGTTGCCTTACTGCCGCAGTGACAGATGGTTTTGACTTCAATCAAGCTGTCTGCCCATGCCAATAAGTGCTGGCTACCCTCGAAGAGTTCACCTCGAAAGTCGGTCCGAAGACCGTAGGCGAGCACTGGTATATCGTGGTCATCGCACAAATCGCTCAACTGCCGCACTTGGGCTTCGGTCAAGAACTGAGCCTCATCAACCAGAACACAGGCAATCTTTCCGGCCTCGTTGGACCGCAGGACTATGGCCAGCAAATTGTCGACAATTTTGAACGTCACTGCGGCAGCTTCAAGCCCGATACGCGACGTGACTTTGCCTACCTGAAAACGATCGTCCAGTTCAGGGGACAGAATGAGCGTTTCCATCCCACGTTCACGATAGTTATAGCTTGATTGAAGCAGAATCGTCGATTTCCCTGCATTCATCGATGAATAATAAAAGTAGAGTTTTGCCATTAGTACACAGCTCGAAGCATCCGGGAAAACAAAATTGGGCGTGGCATTGGCATCCTGCGGTCGCTCACATTAATGTTACAGCACATCATGAGCGAGATTGATCCACCCTCCAAGGTACTGCCATGCCAGCCCAAACATTTGCGATGTTATTTGTCCTGACCTGTCTGTCTGTTCAAGTCGCTGCCCAAAACACATGGAAGAAGCATGTGATTCAGGAAGGACAACGCAGCCTGACCGCGGTCGCCGGTGACTTCACCGGTGACGGTCGGCCCGACGTGATTGCTGAAGTTGGCAACAGGACTACACTTTTTGTCGCTCCTGACTGGCAGCCGATTCTGCTGGATGACCACAGTGAGGATCATGGATACATCCATAGCGAATGTTTCGACATCGATGGGGACGGTGACCTGGATTACGTGGGGGCACGCTACAATCCGGGCCTTATCACGTGGTTGGAGCAACCCGCCAAGGGGGAATCGAAACGCTGGAAAAAACATCTCATTGATAAAACCGTGCACGGAATTCACGGTTTGATTCGTGGTGATGTAGACGGGGATGGCAAACTGGACCTGCTAGCAACCAGCGCCCAACCCACCCCCCCCTATCCAGAATCATTAGCGTGGTTTTCCGTTCCCGGCAAACCGAGGGGCGCAACCGACTGGCAACCAAACATTTTTGCCAAACAGGACGCGCCCGGACTGACTCATTACTTGGGCGTCGGAGACGTCAATGGAGATGGCCGACTGGACGCCGCCACCGGCGCCAAAGGTGGACCGCAGGCAACTTCACCAGGAGAATGGTTCGCCTGGTGGCAAGCACCTGAGACCCCCAAACAGCCTTGGAAAAAGCACCTAATCAGTGACAAGGAACCTGGGGCGACGAATATCCACCCAGCTGAGGTCAATGGCGATGGAAAAATGGACTTCATTGCATCACGCGGTCACGGAAGAGGTGTGATCTGGTTTGAAGCTCCTTCCTGGAAACGGCACGACATCGATACCGATTTACTGGAACCCCACTGCCTGGTAGCTATCGACATGGACGACGATGGCGACATCGATGCAGCCACCTGCGCGTACGGAGACAAAGTCGTCGTCTGGTACGAAAACAATGGCAAGGGAAGTTTCACCAAGCACCTCGTGGGCCAGAACCAGGAAGCCTACGACATCCGCGCCGTCGACCTGGATATCGACGGCGATCTTGATTTGCTGATTGCAGGCCGAGGCAGCAACAACGTGGTCTGGTATCAGAACCCACGTCAATGAAGAAAACCGCCAAGGCAAACCAGGCGTAAACACCATCTGATCGACCACATCCTCAAACCGATGCATGGTCGGCGGTTGGAAAAGTCCGTGCGTGGCTACTGCAACGCCTGCATCTGTTTTTCGGTCAACAACTTGATCCCCTGCTTGGCCAATCTCAACAACTCACTTAGTTGCTGGTCGTCGAATGTCGCCTCTTCGCCAGTTCCCTGTATTTCCACAAACCGTCCACCGCCGGTCATGACGACATTCATATCAACATCAGCCGCTGAATCAAGTTTATAGTCGAGATCAAGAACGACCTTGTCATCAATCAATCCACAACTGACGGCAGCCACGGAGTCCGTCAACGGGCCATCACCGATTTGTGATCCCGGTAGCACCTGTGCTACCGCCTCGGCAAGCGCAATGAACCCTCCCGTAATCGAAGCGGTGCGGGTTCCACCATCTGCTTGAAGCACATCGCAGTCAACGGTGATCATCTGTTCGCCCAACTTGTGGAGATCAACGACGGCACGCAAACTGCGTCCGATCAATCTTTGAATCTCTGTTGTCCGCCCATCAATCTTCCCACCGCGATCACGCCGTTTACGGGGACTCGTGCTTCCAGGCAGCATGTTGTATTCGGCTGTCACCCAACCTTTGCCCTTACCTTCCAGCCACGTCGGCACCGAGGTTTCAATGGAAGCAGTACACAGCACGATCGTACCACCGCAGCGATAAAGCACACTTGCAGGATTGGAGTCAAGATAGCCGCGCTGAATTTCGACATCGCGAAGTTGATCATGGGGACGCATACGGGCAGATTCTCTATGGGAGGTTACAAAAACTAGAAAGCGGAATCAGTGACGTTCTGCTCAATCCAACCCCGGTTGAGCAACCAGACCAGCAGTCCCTTCTGGGCATGCATTCGATTCCCCGCCTGTTGGATCACATCACTCTGTGCACTGTCAATCACTTCATCGGTGATTTCTTCTCCACGCACGGCTGGTAAACAATGCAGAACGCGAGCGTGGTTCGGAGCGATCGCCATCAATTGGCCGTTCACTTGATAGGCCGAGAAAGCTTTCCGTCGCTCTGCCATCTCAGCTTCCTGTCCCATGCTGGTCCAGACATCTGTGTAGATCGCATCAGCGCTAGCGACAGCAACTTTAGCATCAGCAATACATTCGATCGCTGCGGAGGGATAAAGCTTGAAGATTCTCTCCAGCCACTCCGCATCCATTTCATATTCGGCGGGGCACGAGAGCGTGAATCGCATGTCGAGCATCGCACAGATCAGCGCCAGTGACTGGGCAACATTGTTCCCATCCCCGACAAACGCAAGGTGTTTACCGGCAACCGTACCGAATGCGCCATGCACCGTCATCACATCAGCCAGTGCCTGGCAAGGATGACACAAATCGGTCAAACCATTGATCACTGGCAGGGAATTGTAGCGTGCAAGCTGCTCAGCCTTGGCATGTGATTTCGCACGACAAACAACGGCATCAACAAACTGGCCAAGAACCTGCGTGAAATCTGAAGCTGACTCACGCTTCCCCCAACCGACGTCATCTCCGAGAAAGAGGCTGGATCCACCAAGCTGTGACATGCCTGTTTCGAAGCTGACTCTCGTTCGAAAACTGGGCTTCTCAAACAGCAGAGCAAGCACGCGGCGTTCCAGCACCGGCGGTCGATCGCCAGCAGCAAGCCTCGCTTTCAATACGTTGGCCGTAGCCAGCAGGGAATGTAAATCCCCAGCAGTAAGATCAAACAGACTTAATAAGTGTTGCATACTGTATTCCAATTCTGAATCCCGAATGGACCTATTTTACAGAGCCAGGCCGGAAGTTTCTCGCTCGATGACTTCCATCGATTCAACTAATCGTTCCAACAGAAGTTGTCGATCTTCCTCACTCATCAGCAACGGTGGCTGCAACCGTATCGCCGTATCACCTGCTGCCTCAACACGCAAACCGCTCGCTGCGGCAGCAGCGACAATATCATCCGCGTTGATATCGGTTTCGATCCCGATCGTCATTCCTGTCACATTCATGTCACGTATAAACTCGAATCCGCTCAACTGTTCTGCCATCGCAACGGCAAAGTTGCGAGCAGCTTCTGATACATCTGCGGGCAACCCATGGTTATGCATTTCACTTATCGTCGCCATCAATGCAGCGGCCACCAACGGATACCGCTGCAGATCTCGTACAGATCCTCCCATCACGTGATGCGAGGCAAGCACGAGGCCTCCGGGCAAACCGGCGAAAAGCCCACTTGATGCCACCACGATATCAGCATGCACATCAGCCAATGCCGAGAAAGCAAATTTCTCACCCGTTGATCCAAAAACAATTTGCGTCTCATCAATGATAAGCAGGACGCCACGCTCGTTGCAGACCTCACGGACCCCCGCGAGGTAGTCGCTTGCACAGACCAACGCAGCATTCTCTATATCGATGGGAGACAGCAGGACAGCAGCAGTCTGATCGCCCACGGTCGCCCGCACCGCTTCCAGATCCCCCACCGGCACATGGCTAAACCCGGCCATCATGGGGCCCAAACCTTCGTGCAGGTGCGGTCGTCCACTGGCAGTGCGGCACATCCCAGTTCGTCCGTGATCGCTTCCCAACATGGCGATGGTTCGAAACGATTTGTCAGGACGAAAACGTCGAGCAATCTGAATCGCATGCTCCAATGCCAGATCGGGAGATGGCAACAACAGCATCGAATCGGCGGACACTGAAGTCGAGCCGGCAAAAACCTGATCCAGCTGTCTGGAAAGTGGCGACTCGCCGCTATCGACAACGTCTGAAAAAAGACTGCCATCGCCCAAGTACCGCGACAGGCAGGCGGCCATGGCTTCTTGGATGGGCGTGTATCCAAAACCAAACACCGAATTCCGTCCAGCCATGGCATCGAGTAATTCGCAGCCATTCCCATCCGCTCGGCGCATGCCCAAGGGTTCACCATGCATCAGTGGCAAAGCAACCGCTTGAAATTGGAGCCTTGATTTTATCCGGGAACCAGAATCACGTGATGGCTGCTGTAAGCCGGAGTCATCCCGTGAATTCAAATCCGCATGGTGATCTACAGCGGCCAAAGGTTGATTAGCATTCGGATCGGTTGCTGCCAGTTCCTGCGTCTCATCGCAAGCGACTTGCACGGCCCCGATTCCTACAGCATCAGCGATTCCCTCTCCCTCATCATCTTCCTCAGCATCGGCTTCCTCTTCCTCCCCCAGGTCTTCATTTTCTTCCTCGTCTTCCTCCTCCGCTTCTTCCTCGTTTTCTTCCTCCGATTCTTCGTCTTCCCCCTGGTCCTCCTCTTCGTTCTCCTCTTCGTACTCCGCTTCTTCGTCCGCTTCTTCCTCCGCTTCATCGTCCTCTTCTTCGTCCGCTTCTTCCTCCGCTTCTTCGTCCGCTTCATCGTCCTCTTCTTCGTCCGCTTCGTCCTCCTCTTCTTCGTACTCCTCTTCTTCCTCCGCTTCTTCCTCCGCTTCTTCCTCCGCTTCGTCCTCCGCTTCATCGTCCTCTTCTTCTTCCTCCTCTTCTTCCTCCGCTTCATCGTCCTCTTCTTCGTCCTCCGCCTCGCCTTCTCCTAACTCCTCTGCGACTGCTTCCTCTACCTGATCGTTATCGCCCACGGCATTTCCAACCTCAGAGTCGGCGTGTTGTTCCTCAATATCGTCCTCTTCGGGCTCATCATTCACCCGCTGGGATTGATCACTTGGAATCGAATCGACCGGCTGAACCTGTTGGGGCGAATCCATCGTCGGTCTCTCTTCAAATTCATCCATTTCGCTCATAACAATCCGTTCAACATTGGTAACAGGAAACGAACAAATTCATAATCAGGGTGCGCTCTCACTCGGGAGAGATGGCTGGCCATTCGCCCTTCAGTTGTGGATTTCAGTACCCACGCCGCTGGTCGTGAAGATTTCCAGCAGGAGCGAATGGCGGAGGCGACCATCAACGATATGAATCTTGCGAACTCCGCGACCAAGCGTCGCAATGCAGGCCTCCACTTTGGGAATCATGCCAGCATCAATCACTCCTTCATCTATCAACTGGCGTGCATCGGGCGCAGAGAGCGAGTGGATGGTAGTGTTTGGATCATCTTTATCGCGTCGCACGCCGTTGACGTCTGAAAGAAAAACGAGTTTTTCTGCCCCCAAACTTTGGGCGACCGCCATGGCGGCCGTATCCGCGTTCACGTTGTATCGCGCGCCATCAGGTCCTTCACACATCGAGGGAATCACGGGAACCTGATCGGTGTAGGACAACCCCTCGATCACGCTGCGATCAACGCGAGTCACTTCGCCTACGAAGCCAATATCTTCGTCAGCGTCAATTAACAGTTTTTTACCGAACAAGACATTGGTGGTTTCGAAGGAGAGATTCATTCCCCGACCACCCAGTCTCTCGATCTCCTCGGTCAAGAAAACGTTGAGTTCCCCGGCCAGTACCCGCTGCACCACCTTGAGGGTAGCTTCGTCGGTAACTCGCCGACCACGGACAAAGTTGGGTGCGATCCCTGATTCAGCCAACGCTCGACTGATGGCCTTTCCCCCGCCATGGACGATAACCGGCTTCATGCCAACCGATTCCATGAAAATCACATCCAGCAGGATATGTTTCAAAGCTGACTCGTCGTCCAGCAGGCTGCCCCCCAGTTTGATAACCGTCGTTTTCCCGCGAAAACGTCGAATCCAACCCATCGCTTCGATCAGCGTATTTGCTTTACCGATTGCTTCGTCCACGCAGAAGTCTCCAATTTCACCGACGAGTCGCTCCGCGATTGTCGATTTCATAATCCACGCGAGTGGGCTAATGGGGTTTTCGGGAAGGGAAAAACCGATCAATTTAGTGGCGGCCAAAGAAAGGGTCAATTGAGAACACCCCATTGGAACGCAGAGAACAAAGGAAAGCCCGTATGAGTGTGCAAAAACTTGCAATAATTGGCGGCGGACAGATGGGTCGCGCCCTGGTAGGGGGGATCGTCGCCAGCGAGGTCATCTCAGCGGATCAGGTGATCTTGGTGGAACCCGACGCCGCCAGCCGACAATGGTGGGCAAATCAACATCCGGCGGTAAAAATAGCCGATTTGGCCGCTGCAGTCGCAGAATGCGACGCTGTTTTGCTGGCCGTTAAACCCAACGTCCTGATGAGCGTGATTGAAGAAGAGGGGGCAAAATGGCAAAACAAGCTGGTGATATCCATTGCTGCCGGTATCGGTCTCGATGACCTCTGTGAGGCCTTGGGGCATTCCAGAGTTGCACGAGTCATGCCCAATACACCTAGCCTGGTGCGTCAGGCCGCGAGCGGCTATTGCTGTGGAACTGACGTCTCGCCCGAAGACCGGGCTTGGATCCAAGCAGTTTTGGACTCCGTTGGACTGGCTGTCGAAGTTACTGATTCGCAAATGGATGCTGTCACAGGCCTCAGCGGATCTGGCCCAGCCTACATCTGCATCGTGATAGAGGCACTGGCCGACGGAGGCGTGCTCGCCGGCTTGCCTCGCCCGCTGGCCATGCAGCTCGCCACCCAGACGGTTCTTGGTACTGCTACCATGATCGCTCAGACGCACTGTCACCCTAGTGAACTGAAAGATGCAGTCGCCAGTCCGGGAGGCACGACGATTGAGGCAATCTCCGTTCTTGAGCAGAATGGAATACGTGGCGCCTTGATCGAAGCCGTTGCTGCCTCGGCAGAACGCAGTCGCGAAATGGGGAGAAAAGGCTGAACGACAGGCGTTCCCCACACGACACAATTCAGACATGGACAGTGGCCAAACATCACAGCAAGCCAATGCTGTCATCTAGCCCTTGCCAGCCGATTTATCATTCCTAAAGTCACTCGTTTTCAAACCCTTATTTCCTTCGAGAATCGATACCATGATTTCCCCGATCATCAAGATCGACGACAAACATCTGCCACTTTATCGAATTGTCTGGGTTAGTGACGTCCCTCATTTCTGCGGTGAACCTGACTGCATGCACGAAGGAGATTACGAGGTCAGGCTCGATGTGGATGATTCTCTCTGGACCAATGGGCAAGGCAGGAATGAAGTTTTAAAAAGCCTCGCTCGCTGGTGTGGAGATTTGAAGCCCGAGGATGATGACAACGAAACTGACAACGAGAGCGACAAAGACGACTGGCTTTAGACCGTCACTACGATCCAACCCTTGACTGAAACTTCCCGCATGCAGGCGATGGTAACAAGATGGCACCAACCAGCGTAAAGCGGAGACCCTGTTCCACGCTTGCCCTGTTCCACGCTTGCCCTGTTCCACGCTTGCCCTGTTCCACGCTTGCTATGTTCCACGCTTGCCCTGTTCCACGCTTGCTATGTTCCACGCTTGCTATGGCGAAACAAGGGTCTTGCGACTGGTTCCTGACGCCTCTGAGACTTGGAACTCAGTGCAACCGTGGACAGCACTGTCAATGATCACTGTCAATCAAAGAAACTGCTCAGGCAGGTCGATCGCCTCATCTGCGACCAACGATGGGATTCCCCCTCGAATCGGATAGACCCGATTGGCATTGATATTCAGCAGAGCAGCTTCGAACGGAGTGGTGATGCGTTGATCCAGGCGATCACGTAACTCGCCCGCCTCAAGAGCACCATTCAGCCGCTGAATGGCCTGAGCATCGAGCAGAGTCAAGCGACCACCGTCGACCGGGCAACGCAACATCTCTATCAATTTTGATTCGAGCATCGATTTTCCCTCAGCTGCCCAGCCGTTTGTGACCGAATGAACGATAAAAGCCGGGAAGTGTACCCGTCACTGGGTTCGCACGCTTGTGCAGAGCCAATCAGAGGGTACACCAACGACTACATCACAACCATCTGTCCGAATCCAAGGCGAAGGATTGCCATGACTGGTCGGATCTTTTCAAGGGTTGTCTACCGCATCATTGCGTTTGCCACTGTAGCAATCTGCGTGATGACGATAACCGCCGAGACAAACGCTCAGAGTGGTTTTTTCACCGACCCACAAACAGGTATCGTCTACCGCAAGGTCAGTCGCACGGTCGAAAAACCTGTCGTCGAAACAAAGCTCGAACAGCAGCAGGAAGTTGTTTTTCGCCCACAAACGGTCACCGAAACGAAGCCGCAAAACCGAACGGTGATGACCCCAGTAGTCAAATACAAGTGGGAACCAAAGCTGACGGGACGCTGGAACCCATTTCGACCACCCTCCATTCGGTATGAGAAAGTTCCGCATACCATTTGGGAAGCTCGCAACGAGGTTGTGCATCGAACCCGCACGACGACTGAGTGGATTGCGGAAACACGGACTATCGACGTGCCTCAGAAAACCTTCCGAACCACACGCGAGCACTCAATTGCCTATGAGCCAGTTGGGCGTATCAGTAAAACAAACAACAGCAACCTTCCAGTGGAGGTCGCGGCACGACTGCAACCGCTGCATCAGAACGCAACATTTCAGTCTCTCGAATCATCAAGCATGGCGGCTACGAGCTTTGGACCACCCCGCATCGCCGCAAGCACGGTCACGTCAAATCACACTCGAAACGCCAGCCAAAGTGGAATGGCAGTCCAGAATCTGATGATCGAGCCACAAATCACGCCCGCCAACAGCCTGCCGAACAGGACAGGCATTGCGAATCAAAGACAATTGCCCATCTTCCGCTAGGAAAAAGCGAAAACATTTGCGTCGTGAGCCCAATAAACTCGGGAGACGATGAACCGATCGCCACTTCTAGCCGCTGCACGCATGACAGTGCACCGGCGAGGGAAACGGTCGCGTCTGGCACCCGCGGGGCTCTTAAGGGTCTCTGGGGGCCAAAGACGAACGACAAGCCTTACGCCCCGATAACCCCCGGAGCGGTTGATCAGCAGCGGTTGATCAGCAGCGGTTGATCAGCAGCGGTTGATCAGGAGCGGTTGATCAGGAGCGTGAAAGAGATCACCGCATTGCGCAAGATCCACTCGGCACAAAAAGAGCCCCTCCGATCGAAAACCGGCGGGGCTATTTTTTCTGTTTGAAACAGGGATGCTCAACGAACTACTTGAGTTCGACGCTACCACCAGCTTCTTCGACTTCGCCTTTGACCTTTTCGGCTTCTTCTTTGGACACAGCCTCTTTGAGAGTCGCAGGCGCGCTTTCGACCAGCTTTTTGGATTCCATCAGGGAAGAACCGGTGATGTTCTTGACGACTTTGACCACGTTCAATTTTTTGTCGCCAAATCCGGTCAGAACGACATCGAATTCGGTCTGCTCTACTTCAGCGGCAACACCCTCACCGGCCGCAGCCATGACAACAGCACCACCACCAGCGGCAGGCTCAATGCCATGGACGTCCTTTAGGTAGTCGCTCAATTCTTTGGCTTGCTTGAGCGTCATTTCGGCGATCTTGTCGCCCATTTGTTTGGTGTCATCGCTGAATTCGACAACGGCGGTTTCTTCAGACATAGGAAATACCTCAAAAACAGTTAAGTGATTTGGTTGGTAAGGGTTAGCGGCACCAATTCGGGCCGGGCGAAAGGTTACTCGTCACCTTCGCCTTTTTGCTTGATTTGACTGTTGAGCATTTTCCCCGGTCCAAGCAACGCTGCGGAAAGCTGCGCTCCAGGTCCGAGAATCTGCCCGACAAGCATCGAAATCTGTTCTTGCCGACTTGGCCATTTACTGACAGCGTTGAGGCCATCCGCATCGAGTGTCTCGCCGTCCATGACGCCGCCATCAGCGACGAATTTGTCGAACTTTCCCGAATCCTTGTCGAGCTGAACCAGCTCCTTCACCAAGGAAACAAAATCAGTCGATCCCCAGCAAATGCCGACTTGGCCCGATGCACCCTCGAAAGCAGCAGCGAGCTGTGTCCCCTCAGCAGCCCGACGGGCCAACGAGTTCTTGACGACCAGCATGTGGATGTCTTTTTTGTCGAGCTCACCACGCAGTTCATTGGTCGTGTTCGCGTCCATCCCGACGCAATTAACCAACACAGCATCATCGACTCCTTCGAGCCGACGACGAATGTCGCGGGTAACGAGCTCTTTGACGTATTTACTCATCAGATTGGTTCACTTGATACGATCGTTTCGACCACTAACTTAGCCTGTTTACCGTTCTTCGCAGAACGGAACTATGAGGCTACTCGAACACTCGGGCTCATTGTTCCACAAATCGCCACACCCTTCACATAGGTGCCTTTAACGCTTTGTGGCTTCAAGCCTTCGATAAAATTGACAAAGGCTGTGATGTTCTCAACCAGCTTGGCTGAATCGAAACTCATCTTTCCAACCATGGCGTGGACATTACCACCTTTGTCGTTGCGAAACTCAACCTTACCGGCTTTATACTCGCCGACAACTTTGCCAACGTCGGGGGTCACCGTTCCAGCACGTGGGCTGGGCATCAGACCTCGGGGTCCCAGCACACGACCAAGGGGACCAACCAGTCCCATCATGTCAGGAGCCGCAATACACACATCGAAGTCAGTCCAGCCATCCTTGATTTTCTTGGCCAAATCTTCTTGGCCGACCTGATCAGCACCGGCCTCTTCGGCGGCTGTGGCGGCATCACCTTTGGCGAACACGACCACACGTTGGGTTTTTCCAATGCCGTTCGGCAATACCAGACTGCCACGGATGATTTGATCTGCTTGATTGGGATCAACTCCCAAACGCATATGGATTTCGACCGTTTGATCAAACTTGGTCGAATCGTATTTTTTGAGTGCCTCGACCGCGTCCGAAAGGGACAGTGGGTTGGCTGGCTGTTTTTCAAGCGAAGCGCGATAACGCTTTGATTTTTTACCCATAAGGTCACGACTTTCGTTAGGTCGGGTGGTTTGGCGAAATCACCCGACCCACCATCTGTCCGAAATGACAAATCAAGTAGCGGCAATTTCTCCCACGTCTCGCGGCCATTCCGCGAGCGACCAAGACTTTCGCTGACAAAACCGAAATCGTCAACGCCAATCAAGTGTTCTGAACGGAGTTTTTTACCAAATTCGGTCCTCCAACTGATCTGTGAGGACCGGTTGAGTCAGTATTCAAGACAGTCTGACCCCATCAGCACGACTCTGATCTACCAACCACGGGCCCTGAAGTGGTATCCGATCTCGGTTTGCTGCTCTTCGTACTGTTCTTCCGCTACTGTCGATTCGATAGCGTTCAGCGCTTGCTGGCATGGCAAACTGGCAACGGCAGACGCCGAACCAATCTGCTTCATAACGGCGAATTACGGGGACCGCGGCAGAATCAGTCAATCCAGAGTCGGCACGAGGTACTAACCGACGAAGACTGATTTCCGCATCAGATTTCATATAGCCGGAGTTGAATCGGAAGTATTTCCTGTCTTGGAAACTGAGTGTTCAACGCTGGAAACTTGACGGCGGCTAATCTTCAACGACAGTGTCAGCGACAATCTGATCGTTCACCGTCAGTTTGTTTGCCGCCCGCAGTGCTCGCTCGTCGACTACCGTCCCGACATCATCCATGGCCGTACCAATATCCTCGATCTCACCCTCTTCTACTCGCACTTCTTCTGCACTCGATTTCGGTATCGGGTCCACGTCGATTGATTCTGCCGAGTCAGGACAGGTGAGCAGAACCATTTTCCGCTGTGTTCCGAGTCCCACGAATGCTTTCCGCGTGACCGGCTTGATCCGTTTCTTGCCCACCAGATTCAAAAGAGGCAACTCAGCCTGTTGGCAAGCATCTCCGGCAAGACAAACAAGCATGCAACGCTTACTTGTTTGGATCAAGTATACCCCGTCATTAATCACATCTTGATCGTCCTCGACCGGCCTGAAGCCAAAATACTGACCGATCAAGTCGAGTTTTTCATCTCCTTTGCCTTCCGCAAAATCAGTTAGAAAAGCATCGGAGAAATCTGCCATACATGCCAGTCTTTGCGTACTTTCCGATTCCTCATGTTGATCCTCTGTAGACTTTTCTTGCAGCGGCCCATCACTAACTGAATCAAAATCGGAAAAGGAATCCAGCCCAGCATCCTCCACGATGGGCGATGCTTCGGCGTTCCGAATCGCCTCAGCCTTGCTAGCTTGTCGCTCCCCTCGTAATTGGTCGCGTTCAGCCAACTTCGCAAGGACAGGCAACAATTCATCAAAAGCGCCAAGTGTCTCCTGAGCTTTCTCCTGTTTTCGTTTTGCTTTTTTTAATTGACGATCACGATCTTTGGCCTTCGGATCAATCTGTTTTTCCGGATTCTGTTTCAAGACCCGGTACCGGCTTTCCGCAAAGCTCGCTCTTGCTTCCGTCAGCTTCTCAAGTGACTCCTCCATTTTCTTTTCAACGAACAACGCCCGCGAATCAAGAACGGTCATGGCGCAACGACTGCCTCGCAACAATTTGTAAAGATCCTGAAAATCATCAGAATCCATTTCTACACTCCTTGGTTGAGACACTAGCAAGACTGCTGCTCAGAATGCCGGCAGCGGGTGCCGCGACACAGCGCATCAGGTGACGACAAGGCGGGAATTCAAAATGCAAGTTCGCCGAGGCATTCGTTTGCAACATGCTAACTGATTCCAATGGCTCACGCTGCCTTGCCCCCCCCATTTGGCATGCGGCAAGGAATTTCTGGAGCAGAGCATGTCTGACAAAAAACGGTCAATCCCAGCACAGCGACCACTTCGTCTGGTTTAGCAACCAACGCGACGGGCGAATCACCAAATACCTGCTGCCTTTAGCTGCTGAGTTGCCGTTCCCGCCCAGTCCCGATTTGCTGCAGGAGAGGCAGGACTGGGGTGAAGGATTCGGGCAAGTTGTGCGTCATATCGAGATTCCGTCATGGTGCGTTCCAGACATTTCTCCGCGTAGGCCCCAACACCGACGACGACTTCTGGGCTCAACACTTTCAAAAGCCGGGCGAGATGCTTCTGGCAAGCTGCGTCCAGCAAATCACGTTCTCTCGCTGGCAACTTGTCGGGTGTCCGATTTCTGGCACTCTCTTCCATGAAGACCAGAGGGCAGTAATTTGCGATAAAGTTTTCATCAAAGAATGCATCCGCGTCAGCGTAACGTTCTTGAAACAGACCCCAGAGTCTACGACCGCTGACTTCACTTCGTTTCGATTCAAATCCAAGTACCGGCCGCTTGGGATGCATTTTTTCCGGAGCCTTCACCGGCACATCAATGCCGAGCCAATTGCGGACTGCGTCAACCTCTCCGAAGGGAACACCGGTCTGAGCCATACCCCACGGTCCTGGATTCATACCCAGCAGTAAAACTCGAACCCCGGAATCATTAACACGAGAGAGATATTGTTCATGTGCGTTCCACGCATATCGCAGCGGGTTATAAACGTGGGTCACCGGTTCCGCGAAGGAAATTGCATCAACCTCTTTGCGGAGTTGCTTCGCTGCTGCAATGACTTTTCTTCTTGCACCGGAGACGACTGCGTTCATTAAACAAAACCTTTCGATTCGCACACACGCACACTGCCGTCAGACGGAAAAATCGCGTCTCGCGTACCACCGCGAATTGCCGACAGTGCCTTACTAGACGCCAAGATACTCTTCCACTGCATCCCGGATGACTGCTGGATCAACTTGCTGGCTGGACCACTTCTCCACTGAACGTTGCAGAACCCCGATCTGCAGATCGGATTCGGTCAACACCCGGTAACCTAACTCTCTGATTCGATCCTGTAGTGGGTGACGCGTCGACAATTCGAGCACCACAGTGGAACCGTCGTTAGCTGGCCACTCATCAAGTTCCAACTCGGGTGGTCCACTCAAATCATCAACAACGAGAATCACATCGGCCGCTTCGATCATATCAGGCTTGACGTCGCCAGCGATCTTTTCTGCCCTCAGTGATTGCAAATCCCACGCTGTCTTTGCACCACAATTGCCAAAACAAAGACGCATACTGTTCTCTTTTTCGGCAAGTTGATCCAGGATCCACGAGCGACGTTCGTCGCTCCCGACAAACTGTCCATCCTCGTCTCGCACCAAGCAATCTATCGAGACGCCCTCGAAGCCTGTCTTCTCGACGTACCAAGCAGATGCTGCTTCCCGAATGCTACTGTCCACCAGAACCCCTGCGATTCCGATCACTGAAAACCCATTCAGTGCCGCTGCAATGTCGCCGGACGGCACATCAAACGAAAGAACTCGCCAATCCAGACCAAGCGAACTGACAGCTCGCTCCAATGCGAATTGCGATGGATTCCCGGCGATCGGATGTCCGACCACGGCTAATAATGGTTCAGTAGTACCGTCCATGTTGACAGCGACAATGGGGTTGCCGCGTGTTAATGTGGGGTTCAGGGAAATGATTCAGCGACCGCAGAGCAGCCGAGTGAAGCCACCGCCAGCATACCGTAGTCCTACCTTGAATGGCATGACCGTTGCGATTCTGGTGAGCTGGCTATTCCTCAATGTCGTTTTCGTGGCGTTTCTCTCCTCAGGCCAACCGTCCGGACCGAAAAACCCGGCAAACCAGATCATTTCGTTTGACGGTGCCGGACGAGTTTGGGTGGCTGGTGTGGCCCTCGGACTGGCAGCCTCATTCTCATGGCTTGCTACCGGTTTTCTAAATCCTCTTACCCGCTTCTCTGCGCGGTTCCTAGCCTCCCTGCCTTGCATATCTATTCTTGCTTTTTTCAGCACTCCCGATCTACTGCGACATATCCTCAATATCAATGGACTGATATTGATTCAGCCTTTCGTCTTTCTGGTCGTTGGAATCCCAAGATGGTCCATCTCAGGCCGATCGCAAGCTGCAGCAAGCGAGCCACCTCAAAGGAGACAGTTTCACATCGGAGAATTGATTGCCCTGACTGCGGTCGTAGCCATGCTATTGGCGGCGGGCGGAAGATACACTACGCCCATCAACAGCCTTGCCTACTGGTCCGTTCTCGTGCTCTGTTGGTTTCTGCTGCAGAGCGTTGCTGCCATGACAATTCAAATCACGATGTATCGCCGCTTTTACGTATTGTTACTTTTCCTGCCGTTGATCTGTCTGACTGCCATTGGCCTCACGGCTGCCGAGAACTTTTCCACGGAGAGTCGATTGCCATCTGGCACCTATTTGATCTTCTATTCCCTGCTGCTCGCCGGCTTTACTGCAAGCGTAGTCATCACGTCCCTGTCGGGGACACCATTCCCCATCATAGCCACCAGTGACAGCAGTACCACAGACTCGAGTTTGTGAATGCCGAAGCCGGCAAGGACGCGTAGCCAGCAATCCCTGAGGGTCACTCTGACCACACCAGACACGTAGCCTGTTGAAACACCGGTTTCACCAATCACCAAAAATGCAAGGTCGACCCGACCTGCAAAATCGGTAGTTTAGGCAACCACATCACGCCCACAGAACCGAGCAGACGAATAAACCAACAGGAAGAGGTCGCATCAACATCGTTGCAGTTTCACACCTCTGAGACACACTGTTTCCCGGTATCTGCCATGCGTTGGTTCACTATTGCCACCTTGATTTCCTGCCTGTCCACCACGCTGTTTGCTCACCATCCCGACAAAGAGAATTACCGGGTTCACCCAAGGTATGATCTGATCGGTCCGCTGGGGACGTGGCTGCCACCATCGTACCGGCGGCAATTCAACCGCCCGAGGAATGTTTCAGGAAAGATTTCCTACTACATCGCCCCAAGCAGTCTCGAAGCAATGTCATGGCACGCTGCGACACACCGCAACGCCTACAAGGACCATAAACCGCGTACGGTAATGCATTACTTCTATCCAAAACCTTGGCAGGCAATGCAAACCGGCCCACGGCCCAACATTTTGGGCATGTCTGACGTCGACCAGGTACCTTCGGCGTTACCCGCCTCTCAAGTTGGCGAGACGATTCAGGACGTGCTTCAGAAAGACGAGAATACTCTGGAACAACTGCAGAATCGTCAGGACCAAGGTTCTTCACCTTCGGATGAACAATTGTTGCCGCCAATCACAGGGGATCCCAATGTGGGTTCTGGGCTAATCGAGAGCGACCAAATCAGCCCCAACACGGCAGAGACACCAGCCGCTTCTGAATAGAAAATCTCGATCGCAACGGCAGCAGGTTGATTCATCAGGTATCCAACCGCCCCGTGCCAGGTCGTCGTTCTCGGTTACATGATTGCATGTAGAACGGAACCGATAAAAAACGAATGACCGGATGATTCACTTTTTTTTGTAGAACCGTCAAAGTTTACCAACTGATGCTCCGATAACTCTCCTTGGACGAGGTTATCTCGAGTTTCAGGTCTGCTAGTCACGACCTGATTCTCGAACTTAACATCGTGGGGGGCTTCCACACTCGGCCAGTACGGGAACACACTCAATCGCGTTGGGCGATGAAGGTATGGTGTGTTTCACGACGGCACGACCCCGGAAGTCCAGCGCATGAGTCGCTCGCTAATAAAACGAATCACCTATCTGCAGTTGTTGCTAACCATTTTGCTTGCAACAGGATGCGCTCCAGCGCAACCATTCTTTTTGCACGAATCGCCCGATCTGCAGTATTACTTGAATACTGCAACGCAAATTGAATACCCAGACGTCGAAGTCGAAAGCTTGGCAGAGACGACTGAAGCACAGCGTCCGCTGTCGATAGGCAATCATGACTACCAGTTTTGGAACCTGACAGTCGAGGATTGCGTTTCTATCGCCTTGCAGAACGCAAAGTTCTTTGTCACCACAAGTGGCAATGCGGAATTCCGGCAGAACATCGCAGCGCAATTCACCAGCGCAACGGCCGATCAACTGGGCAGCATATACGATGTGGCCATCCAGCAGGCCACCACGCAGTCCATCCCGCTGACAGTCGATGGCAACGGGAACCGCGTCCTGCCGCGTGGCGTCCAGAGAGCAAACCAGATTGGTGGAGTCGAGGATGCGTTGTCAGAGTTTGACGCACAAGCAAGTTCCTTCATTGACTACAGCACAACCGATCGACCACGAAACACTGGTGACAGTACGGTTTCAGAAACATTCTTTCAGGGTCGGGATGCAACTCAACAAAGCGCCATCAGCAAACGGTTTGCGACCGGCAGTGTCGCAACGCTACGTCAACAGGTCGTATATTCACGAAACAATCTTCCGTTGGGTGGACCGGGCACAGCATCCCGCCAACTCGACAGTGACTGGACCGCCCTGCTGGAAGCTCAGATTCAACAACCGTTGATGAGAAACCGCGGGACTCTGGTGAACCGCATCCCAGTCGTACTCGCCAGCCTGAACGAAGACATCTCGATCACTGACTTTGAAGTCCAGGTACGGAATCTGGTTCGCGATGTTGAGGTTGCCTACTGGAATCTGTACGTCGCCTATCGCAGCGTGAACGCCGCCATCATTGGCCGTAACAGTGCAATCGCGACTGCCAAGTTTTCCAAACTGAACTACGACAACGGTACAGGCACCAAACAAGAACTGGCTCAAGCCGAAGAACAGTACTACGGGTTCCGAGCCCGCCTTTCATCAGCACTGGCCGGATCGAACATGCCTGGTGATGACCGCTTCGGCGTCTACGGATACGAGCGTGTGATGCGAGAACTGATGGGACTGGCAGCCACCGATGGCCGCCTCATTCGTCCCACGCAGGAACCCAGTCTGGCACGACTCGAATTTGACTGGACCGAAAGTGTCGTTCAAATGCTATATCTGAGTCCTGAATTGCGAAAAGCAAAGACGCTGATCAAGCAGCGAGAGTTGGAGCAGGTTTCAGCCAAGAACCAGATCCTTCCCGAGGTGAACCTGTCTTTGCTTTATCGATGGGTAGGTGTCGGCGACACACTGGGGCCACCCGGGCGACGAGAAGCCCAATTCCCCTCGCAGGGCAGCAGTGCTCTGGGCAGCCTGACAGGCGGCAATTTCCAGGAAGGAGTCGTACGCCTCGAAATCACCCCACCCGCCATCGGGGCAAGACGTGAACTGACCCGAATTCGCGGGACACAGCTTCGGCTTCAACAGTCACGTGCCTACCTTCAGGATGCCGAGCGACTACTCGTCAGCCAACTCAGTGATGCTGTGGCCAAAGCGGCAACCCACTATCAACTCGTACAAACCAATGCGATGCGTTGGCAAGCATCCGAACAGGAAGTTGAAGCCCGCCTTGCCGAATACAAAGGCGGTCGCAGCCCGGTGAACGTCGTCCTACAAAGTCAACAGCGACGAGCTGACGCCCAAATCAGCTACTATCGCGCTCTTGGCGAATATAACAAATCCATCAACTATGTTGATTACCTCAAGGGCACAATGCTGGCCAACAACAACATCACGCTGTCAGAAGGGCCATGGAACAAAAAAGCTTACTGGGATGCTCTCGAGCGTGCTCGCGAGCGTAGTGCTGGCAAACAAAGTGACTATGGCGTCACCCGCCCCGGTGTGGTTCGTCGAGGCCCCGTCCTTGATGCGGAAGAAGCTCTGGAAATCATTGGGGGTGGCACACTACTCGAAGAGCAACTCGACACCGAAGGCATCGACTCAGACAGTCTAGATAGGATGCAAATGAATCTTCTGCCCTCTGGCCCCATCGAAATCGACGACACCCCGCTGAGGGAACTTGGATCGACGCAAAACGAAATGCTTGCTCCAAAACGTCAGATCCAAGGCTCCCAACCGCAGGCCATTCCGATGCCAAAGCCGAACGAAAAAAGGCCGAACCCGCAGCCACAAAGCGAATCAATCCTAACTCCGATTAGTGCTTCCCAACCCATCCAGACGATTGCTCCCCTGAGCTACGAAACCAGCAGCAACATCGGTGTCGTTCCCGAACCTGTGCAACGAAAACCTCTGTCCCCCAGATAACAACACGTACCACATTCCGTAGGGCGGAGGCTCTGCGAGGGTTTCCCACTCGCGTCGGGAGCGACAGCCCTCGTAAACGAACAGCTCGAGTCATGCCATTTGGCAGCTCGAGCTTTTCGTCGTTCACCTCTTGGACGCAGTAGGCTCGCAACAAGCAGCGAATGGCTGATGATGCTGCTGGCTGATGATGCTGCTGGCTGATGATGCTGCTGGCTGA
>JAPKCI010000359.1 GCA_028823035.1 Rubripirellula sp. | reverse complement strand
CCGCGTTTGAGCAGCAGGTGCGAAAGTACCCGGAGCAGTATTTCTGGATGCACCGACGCTGGCGCACCCGCCCAGACGATGCTGCCGAGCAGATTTACTGATTGTCGTTGCACCGTTTTTACGGCATAATTCCCGCTTTGTTGTTATGACTACATTTTGATTGATTCCATGTTTGGATTTAGCAATTCCGGTTTTCAGGAACAGACGCACACTGTTGCTCGCAAGGATTGGGAGAACGTGCTGGACTCGCTCTACCGTCAGGCCATCAATGGACACAAGGTCGGGCTCACATTGGTTTCCGACACGATCCGGTCGAATCCTGGGGATGTGGAGGGCACGAACCCCGGAGAGTTGACCTTCCGTGTCAAGTCAAGCCTACCCTATAAGATGCACGACAAGCTGCGAAAATTCGACTCCAAGCACTTTCATCGCATCTTTGAAGCGTACAACGATTCCAAAGACAAGAATGATTTTTACCACCTCAAGTCCATCGGCATTGGTCAAGAAGTGATGATTTTCCCACTGGCTCAGGGGTTGGAGAAAAAGGCACTGCTGATTTTAAAGTTTCCTGTTGAGCAGGTGATTCTAGAAAAACTGCTCCAGCAGATCAAGATTGAGTTGCAACGTCCCGAACTGCCCCCGCCCAAGCCCGGAACCGCTGTCACCTTGCAGTCTGCCCTCAAGCCTGCACCTCAAGCAGATGATGAGCCGTCTTCTGAGGAAAGCAACTGACCCGGCTTCCCTGCATTCCTCTGTGATGCCCGCTCCCGCGCTCATTCTCGCACCCGGACAATTCAATGCCCGCCGCGCCAAGACCGCCTTTGGCCTCATCCGAGGCACCTCGCGCTACGAAATTCTTGGTGTTATTGATCCGGATCAAGTGGGCCTTGATGCTGGAGTTGTGGTGGACGGCACCCCGCGCGGCATTCCGATTTTCGCATCTGTCGCGGAAGCCTGCCAGCAAGTCCGCGTTCACCCCGAATGGGCGATCATCGGCATCACGCAGCACGGCGGGCGCCTCTCGGACCCGATCAAGGAAATCCTCACGGCAACGGTGCAGGCCGGAGTCGGCCTCGTCAACGGGCTCCATGAACCCCTGAGCGAGCTTCCGGAGCTTTGCCTACTCGCCGAGCAAAAAGGCGTGGAACTGCTCGACATCCGCAAATCACGTCCGTGGCACGAATTGCGGTTTTGGAGTGGAACGATCCGCACGGTCCGTGCCCCCCGGATTGCGGTGCTGGGCACCGATTGCGCCCTCGGCAAGCGCACCACAACCTACTGGCTTTGGGAGTTGTGCAACGCCTCCGGCATCCGCACTGAGATGATCTACACAGGTCAAACCGGCTGGTTGCTGGGTATGGAGTACGGCTTCATCCTTGACGCGACCATGAATGATTTTGTCACTGGAGAACTGGAAGCGGAAATCGTACGCTGTGATCAGGAACAATCCCCGGACTTGATCTTGCTCGAAGGGCAGTCGGCGTTGCGCAATCCAGCAGGACCGTGTGGTGCCGAATACCTCTGCTCGGCGGAGGCGAAGGGCGTGATCCTCCAACACGCTCCCGGACGCACGTACTTCCGGGGCATCGAAAGACTGAAGTGGTCCATTCCCAGCTTGGAAAACGAACTCGCCCTCATCCGGCAGTATGGAGCCACCCCACTTGGAATCACCCTCAACGCCGAAGGCTTGAGTCCGGACGAGGCGAGGTCGGTCCAGCAGGACTACGAACGCACGCTGGGACTGCCTGTGTTGCTCCCACTGGAAGAAGGCTTGGACCGGTTGCTTCCCACCGTCCAGTCGTTCTTGGCCCATCCAGACACCCACTGATGACTTCCTTGTGGTCGAACCGCCGGAGTTTTGGCGCAGATTCACTCTCCTGAAATCGGCTTGCACCTCCCTGCCAAAAATCGTCCAATGGAACTCCCTCCGGGCCAGTAGCTCAGTTGGTTAGAGCAGGGGACTCATAATCCCTTGGTCGTAGGTTCGAGTCCTACCGGGCCCACCAAATTTGGAGTGTAGACGGAGCATTACTTGCCATACTCCGACTAAATTACTAAAGATCACAAATGCGTCAGGAACGAATTTGGACTTGCCGCCGATAATCGGCGGGCAACACCATGGACAGTTTTGCTCAATCCGCGATGTGCATGTCTGATTTGACACATGTCTGATTTGACAAAAGTCGCGGGCGAATTGGGTTCGAGTCCTACCGGGTCCACCATTTTTGAACGTGAAACTCGCCATTGAATTATCGAGTTTCGCCCATATGACTAAAGGTCAACTCGCAATCTTGATGCGAGGTTAGAACGAAACCGCGGGCGGATCGGGATCGATCCTGGCGGACCCGCCGACACTCTGCGAATTCAATAGGGAGAAATGCCATGACATGGTGGGGATGGATGATTCTCGGCGCTATTTTTATGGGCGCTGAGCTATTCGCGGTCGATGCTCAGTTCTATCTAATTTTCTTGGGGTTTTCAGCGCTTCTCGTAGGTGCACTCAACCTCGTCGGCATCGTCATGCCGGAATGGGTGCAATGGATCGCCTTTGCTGCTTTCGCGCTCATCTCAATGTTTACTTTCAGAAAGACGCTATACGAAAAAATCCGCGGTAATGCACCTGGGTTCAGAGATCCATTGGAAGGCGAAAGCGTCACGGTCACCAATAGTCTAGAACCGGGCAATGATGGGCGCACCATTCACCGCGGAACGGAATGGTCAATTCGAAACGTGGGCGAGAATACAATTGAGAGTGGCTCGAAAGCGCGCGTCCTTGATATTGAAGGCACGGTGCTACGTATTAGCGCAGACTAAGCAGCGCATGGCGCTTCTCAACTCATCAAATCATTGGAAGAAACTATGAATTCATTCTATGTAGCAGTCGCAATCGCATTTGTGGCAATTATTATCATCACAAAAACCGCCGTTGTTGTTCCTCAGCAAAATGGCTTCGTCGTACAACGGTTCGGAAGGTTCAGTCGCGTGCTCCGCGCAGGATTTCACATCTTGCTACCGTTCATCGATAAAATCGCATACAAACATACGATGAAAGAACAAGCGGTCGATATCGCCGAGCAGATTTGTATTACCAATGACAATGTTCAAGTCGGCGTCGACGGTGTCTTGTATATGCAAGTACTCGACCCAGAACGCGCGTCTTACGGCATTGGCAACTACATGTTCGCCATTTCACAATTGGCACAAACAACATTGCGATCTGAAATCGGCAAGATAGACCTTGACCGAACCTTTGAAGAGCGCGGCGCGATCAATGCAAATGTTGTCTCGGAATTGGACAAGGCATCAGACCCCTGGGGCGTAAAAGTACTGCGCTACGAAATTAAAAATATTAATCCGCCACGCGATGTTCTTAGTGCAATGGAAAAACAGATGCGCGCAGAGCGCGAAAAACGCGCTGTCATCCTTACCTCTGAAGGCGAACGCGACGCCAAGATCAACCAGGCCGAAGGCGAAAAGCAACGCGTGATCAAAGAATCCGAAGCTAAACAGCAGCAACAGATCAACGAGGCACAAGGTGAAGCTGCAGCAATCTTGGCGGTGGCGAGTGCGACAGCGGACGGCATGAAGAAAATCGCCATTGCGGTGACTACCGAAGGTGGTGCCGAAGCGATGCAACTTCGGATCGCCGAGCAATACGTGAGCGAATTTGGTCATCTTGCAAAAGAGGGCAATACACTGGTCATCCCGGCAAATCTGAGTGACCTAGGCTCGATGATCGCTTTGGCGACCAACATCGCAAAAGGCAAGCCTGCGAATTAAGCTTAACGGCTCTGGTCGCCCGGTAGGCTGGTCCGGCATCAGCATGTAATAATTGCCAACTGGTGGCCCCATTTCGGGGCCACCATTCATTTAATCTTGACGGAAATAACTCAAACAAATGACCGCAAAAATTATCTACACGATTACCGATGAAGCGCCAGCATTGGCAACCCACTCATTCCTACCGATCGTCAAGGCATTTACGGCCGCAGCCGGTGTTGCGGTAGAAACCCGTGACATCTCGTTGGCCGCACGAATCATTGCAACTTTTCCAGAACGGCTGCGTGAAAAACAACGACAAAGTGATGCTTTGGCCGAGCTTGGGGATCTCGCAAAAATGTCAGAAGCGAACATCATCAAACTTCCCAATATCAGTGCATCGATACCACAGCTGATTGCGGCGATTAAGGAACTGCAGCTGCAGGGCTATGACATTCCTGACTTTCCGGACGAGCCTGAAAACGATGCCGAAATCGCCGTTCGCAGTCGCTACGCTAAGGTCCTCGGTAGTGCTGTTAACCCTGTTTTGCGTGAAGGTAATTCGGATCGTCGCGTCGCGGGTCCGGTGAAGCAATACGCCAAGAACCACCCGCACTCGATGGGAGC
The DNA here is from genome assembly GCA_028823035.1 of Rubripirellula sp. Taxonomy (GTDB): domain Bacteria; phylum Planctomycetota; class Planctomycetia; order Pirellulales; family Pirellulaceae; genus Rubripirellula. The sequence continues at coordinate 863 of JAPKCI010000359.1, read as the reverse complement.
ATGGAGCGCCGATTCCAAATCACGTGTCACGCACATGGAAGACGGAGATTTTTATTCGAGTGAACAATCCGCGGTCACCGCAGCGGCCGGCGACGTCCGAATTGAATTCGAAGCAGACGACGGTGACATCACTGTACTGAAAGAATCAACGCCACTATTGGACAGCGAAGTAATCGACGCAGCAGTCATGAATCGAGATGCATTGCGGAAATTCATTGCCGACGCCATGAATGAGGCGGCTTCCAACAATGTGCTGCTCTCTCTGCACCTTAAAGCCACTATGATGAAAGTGTCCGATCCCATCATGTTTGGACACGCGGTCACGGTCTACTACCAAGATGTGTTTGAGAAACACGCCGATGTGTTCGACGAAATTGGTGTTGACCCAAATAACGGTATCGGCGACGTGTACGCCCGCCTGAGCGAACTGCCGGACGACAAGCGCGCCGAAATAGAGGCAGACCTGCAAGCCGTCTATGCAGCTAGACCTGCATTGGCAATGGTCAATTCGGACAAAGGCGTCACCAACCTGCACGTCCCTAGCGATGTCATTATCGATGCCTCGATGCCTGCGGCAATTCGCACGTCGGGACAGATGTGGGGACCGGATGGAGATTTGGTCGATACCCATGCCATGATTCCAGATCGATGCTATGCCGGCATTTACCAAGCCGTATTCGACTTTTGTCGAGAGCATGGTGCTTTTGACGTCACTACTATGGGCAATGTTTGCAACGTTGGGTTGATGGCGCAGAAAGCCGAAGAGTACGGGTCGCATGACAAGACCTTCGAAATGGCCGCGGCTGGCAGCGTTCGAGTTGTCGCTTCGTCGGGTGCCACTTTGCTTGAACACGACGTTAGCG
>JAPKCI010000358.1 GCA_028823035.1 Rubripirellula sp. | reverse complement strand
GTACAGGACCGAAAGAAAATCGTTGACCAGCGTCATCGACTGAACGGACCCTTCGATCAGGCAGATGTTGTTCTCTTTGTTGCCGTTCAATTCGACCAGTCCCAATTCAGGCTTCGTCCAATTCACGCCGTCCTTGCTTTCGGCATAGCACATTGGTCGCCACCAACCGGGAGCCTGCCCCTTGTCGTTTTCGGTCTGAATCATGCCGAGATACCACATGCGAAACGTGTCTCCGTCTTTGAATACGGTGCCGTACAGAATCGCGTGCCCGTGGTCCGGGGATCCCTTGGGTCCGCGCCGTAGAACCGGGTTGTCAGGATGTTTGTCTGCCTGAACCAGAGTCACCTTCAGGTTGTGCCGCCAAGGAATGCTGTGGTCATCAAACGAGAACAGCACGCGGTCTGCAGCTTGAGTTGAGGATAGACTCGTGGCCCATGCCAGAGTCAGCATGGAGAGGATCATTCGAGGTTTCATGAGGTTTGCCGTTGGGGATGACGATGTCGCCCGATTCGCTAGTATTCGGTTGCTTTTTCAACGTACCCGAACTCTTGCGAGTCCGGCTGCGAAAACGAAACTGTCCGAAGACGTCTTGATTTATCGGTTGCGGAACTGGGACTGGTAGGACTTAGGCACGACGGTCCTGATGAGTTGATCGAGTCTGGCACCGGGCGATTTCGCCCCGGCGGGATTCGGCTGACCATCGATCAGGCACGCGTCATACGACATCTCGCCAATGACGCGCAAATCAAGTTTGTCCAGCGTCAGGTGTCGGGCGGTCACACGCGAGTGAGATGCAACGAGCGCAGGCTCCGGATCGCCGGTACGACGAAGATAAAGGTTGTCGATTGTCAGGCTGCAACGACCACTGGCATGTCCAGTCACCAACATTGGTCGCTGAGCGGACGATAACACGACGGCGTTGCTGACCGAATAGCGGCCGGTGTCCAGAAAATAGAGATCAACGCCCACGCAGTCAGCGATGAAGAGATTGTTGTAACTCGTCTCACTACTGCCGGTGTCACAAATGCCTGTGCCGTTTCCGATTGAAGTGAAACCGTCGACACGATACTGCGCTGTCTCGTGCGCACTGATGCCGTCGTCCCCGCATTCGATTGCTCGGATGTTTTCAAAAACAACGTTTCGACAATCTCCATGAATATTGAAGCCGTCGTTCTGGGGATGCGTGGCAGTCAGATTGCGGATGATAAGATGAGCATTGTCGCCGCTCAACTGGACTCCCGCCGACCGGACGGGGTATCGGATGTTGGCCTGCTTGAGCGTTTGCCCCGGTTTGATTTTGATGAAGAATGAGCCGATGGCCTTGTCTGAATCGGAACCGCCTTCCGACTTTGTGTGATCCCCGACAAAGGTCCACTCACCCGGTTTAAGTTCTGCCGGCTTGCGGAACGGGTCGCTGCTGCCTTTTAGCACGCGTCCCATGCGGTTGATCTTGCCATCGAACAAAAAGAACCACCGCCACAAGGTCGCGAGATTCAACGTCGGCAGCAGTTCGTCGTTCTTGAACAATCCCGGCGTCACCTCAGTCCACGTCGCCAGGTCGATCTCATCAGAACCTTCTAGCGTGGCTCCATGCCCGTCGAGTGTGATCGGCTTCCCTGACTCGCCCCGCTTATTAAAGAATCCTGCGTATTCGTGGTAGATGGTCGGCTTGAGATGAATCGTGTCACCCGCCTTCGCAATTCGAATCGCGCGCCGGACGGACTTTAGCGGTGATGTTGAACCGTCATTGGCGTCGTCGCCGAGGTGGGGATCAATGTGAAGATCACGCGCCTCGGTTCGGCAGCACGACAGGACGGCCAAAAGCGTTGTCAGGATGAGAATCTTCATAGGTGTGACAGCGACTCCAAATCGTCGGTCCAGTCAGTGTTTGAGGTTGAAATCGGACAAGTGAACGGGGACCATCATGAATTCACGGCGGGTTTCCAGCTCCACGATTGAAGGCGGCACATCTGGCAGATCCTGCGTCCCTCGAAACCTTCTGGGTACCTGTCCTTCGTGAGCGTTTTCTCCATGAAGAATGGTTCGTTGGCGATCGTTGGCAGGTTAGTGCCGGAGAGAGGCAACGATTGAGGCGATTGCTTGTGCCTTGTCGCCATGTAGAGACTTCGCAGTCCATTCAGGAACTGTCCTGGACCGACCGTATTGCCTGCAATCTCAATCGATGCCGGGATCGATTGCTCATTATCGATGGCACGATCGATGAGACGCAAAGACTTGAGCATCTGTGCGGAGCTAACGTCGGCTTGCTCGGGTTTATCGGGGATCGGCGAAGTCGGGCCAATCAGGTTTCGCATGAAAACCTTTTCCGGCAACGCACCCTCTTCGTGATAGACCCTCAGCACTCGGACAAGCATGCCGAACGCTTCCGCTGGTGATACTGACAAAGTGTCGCTGACATAGGCATCCAGGCGAATTGTAAGGAATGCACAAATTTCGTCGATTTCACCCAGGCTCAGCCACTGCCCCTGGTTATCGCGGAAGCCGTTGCGATACTCTGAAAACGATGTGAATGCAGCTCGTTCGGCATAGTACTTGATGATGCGTTTGAACAAGTCGAAACCCTTCTGATACTTCGCATCGGGAAGCAGGTCTAGATAGTGGGGGTGGTCGTCGTAATAGAGGTCGTCCTTGCGGTAGATATTCGGCTTTGGATGTTCAAACGGAAACACAGCGTAGGTTTTGTAGGAATGCTGAAAGGCTCTGATCAGCGTGCTTTTCTGTCCCTTGAGCTTCTCCGCGAATCGGTCGAACTTGATCCGGTAATACTTTTCTTTTTCCAGATAGTGGCCTTCCACTTCCGGCTTCAGCCCAGCGTTGAAGAAACGTTCAACTCCCATCGCGCTCTCGCAGCTTGGGACGAAACCATTGCAGTACCACACCGCCCCGTGACCTCGTGTCGGAATGGTCAGATATCCGATCGTCGGAATGCCAGCCTGGCAACTGGCAAAGATTGACTGCGGAGCTTTGTTGAACTCAGTTGTGTAGTAAACGGGACGTCGCCCGAATAGTTCTTCGACAACTCTAAGTCCCGGCAGTTCGTTTCTGGTCCATTCAGACGTGCCATCGCGCCAGACCATTTTCTCCAGATAGCCGGCCATGAACGGTGCTGCTCCATGATGATTGCAGTGAAAGCCAATCTCGTGGCTCGTCAGTGCTTCGACCACATCCATCCGGCCATGGTGTTTCAACGCTCGGGCGTAATCGCCTGTCAGGTGGAAGTTGCCAACCAATCCTTCATTGGTAAGGAACTCGGCGACCGCTTTGATGTGGTCGAAATCTTTCGGCTCATCTGCCACTTCAGTCGCGAACGAGAGGATGATCTGCGTGCTCGACTGACGTTCCGCGGCTGGATTCGCGACCTCATCTGCAGCCAGATACGTGGACTGGAATTTGTAGAGCACAGGTAAGGCAGCCGACGTCGCCAGGAATTGTCTGCGTGTGGTCATCGTGTTCCCAAAATTACTTGGTTGGCCAGCTGAGCGATGATTACTTATCAATGAGTTTCGAAAGACTCGATTCGATCGATTCAGCCCAGATCGTATACCCTTGTTCGGTAAGGTGCAGCAGATCAGGCATCATCCCGCGAGTCAGCTCATCCTCAGTGCTCATGAAATTCTGGCCGATATCCAGATAGTGAATGTGGGCGCCATCGTCCAGTTTGGAAATAATCGCATTGGCCTTTTCGTTCACCCGACGTCGCTCGTCGTTGTTGGCTCCGCGTGGAAAAATTGCCAACAAAAGAATCTTCGTTTCGGGCAACCTGCTTCGCAACTGGTTGACGATCACCGTCACACCATCGGCAATTTGTTCAGGTGTATTGTCGCTGGAATTATTCGTGCCAATCATTACGACAGCGGCTTGAGGCGAGATGCCTTTGAGGTTGCCGTTGTTCAGACGCCAGATCACGTGCTGAGTCCGATCGCCACCGATTCCCAGATTGGCGGCGTTTCGTTTGCCGTAGAATTTGTCCCAGACCTTTGTACCGCGACTCTCCCAGCCGCTTGTGATCGAATCGCCAATGAAAACTAGATCGACGTTGCCTTCGCTGACGCGATCGTTGATACGCAGATGTCGCCCCATCTTGCCGCTCGAGCGAGGGACTGCGGGAGTCATCGCAGCGTGGGTGCCGTCAGGATTGATGGTGCCTTGAACCGTCAGCTGATCTGCGAGCAGTGTTCTGAGCATCGGCAGGTCGTATTCCCGCAATGCGCCGAAGACCAGATTCGACTGCTGACTCCGCACGATGGGTGACTCGACAACTTCAGTCCACGAATCGATCGAGCCCGATATCCGCACGTCGCCAAACAGTTCAGGCTGCAGGGCAGCGGCATGTAGGGCGGGGATAGCGGCTTCGCCTGTTGCGATCAGGTGTGGCTTGAGATTCTGGTTGCCTGTCTCTTGCCTCCAGACGCGGACGAGCTGCCAAATGTCTTCGGTCCGCATGCCGACGTAAGTATTTCCCAACAAACTGGCAGCGGCTGTATCTTTCCAATCCGAACCAAACATGTCATCAAAGCTTCGCAATCGGCCCGCTTTTTTTGTCTCTCCGAGGCCGCGAAGGTCTACCGCGAGGATTTGCGCTTTCGATTGCTGGGCGAGTCGTTTCACTTCGCCCGAATCGATCACCTCATGTTTGCCGGCGCCGTGAAGAAAGATCGCAAAACTCTCTGAGTCCGCGTCACCAATCAGGTTGGCCGGAAGTTGAATGCCGCTCTCTGGTTTGATGATGTGACCATTAGATACCCTCTGCATCGTCGGTGTCGGCAAGTCAGCCAGCTTCCTCGCACCAATCAACTCTCGCACTTTCGCTCGCAGCCGACCGCGGTGTTCCGGCTTCGCGTTCTCGACCCTGCGGGCTGCGAATGTCTTGTTCCAGTCCGCGTTGATCTCGAAAATCGTTCGTGCGCCGCTCAAATCCAACACGCGCCCATTTGGCGTTGCATTGAGTTTCTCTTCTGGTAGCGGATTCAGTTCGCCCTCGACAACCGGCGTATCCAAATCAAGTAGCCACCGTCGCATCCAGTTGGCCGCAGCGACACGCATCTCAGTGGGGAACCCGTGTTTGGTGTTCGGTTCTACCAAATCGACACGCTCGGGGACTCTCTGCCGTGTCGCGAACCGCTTTGCCTGACGAAATACATGCCAAGCCCCTTTGATGTCGAAGTAATCCTGCGTCGCAGCCATGATCAGAGTCGGTTTCGGCAAACGCATCAGGACGTAATCGGCGTGGTCCATTCCGAACGCAAGCTGGCCGTGAATGTTTTGCTCAGCGTCTT
>JAPKCI010000007.1 GCA_028823035.1 Rubripirellula sp. | reverse complement strand
GCACACCAGAAACGGGGCACACCAGAAACGGGGCACACCAGAAACGGGGCACACCAGATACGGGGCACACCAGAAACGGGGCACACCAGATACGGGACCCTTCCAAAGCCTCTTTGCGACATTTGCGACGTCATGTTAGGTTACAGCTGGGACACTGTGTTGCTTCAGGGACACTGTGTTGCCTCAGGGACGCTGTCTCTTGGTCATTTACCCATCCTTTCCTGCGGAAGATTCCATGCTTCTGAAACGGTAGTATCTTGAAAGTCCCCAAGCGTATCAAACCACTTATCGAAGACGGGCTCGTTGACAGAGTCTTGGGCTCACTCATGAGCGGCAAAGAGGCCCAAGTCTTCCTTGTACGTTGCGGCGACGCAATTCGCTGTGCCAAGGTGTACAAGGATGTGGAAAAACGCAGTTTCAAGAACGCAGTGCAGTACCAGGAAGGCCGAAAAATCCGTAACAGCCGCCGTCAAAGGGCGATGGAAAAGCGTTCTAAATTTGGCCGGGACCAACAGGAAGTCGTTTGGCAACGGGCCGAAGTGGACGCATTGTATAAACTTGCCGATGCGGGTGTCCGAGTCCCAAAAGCATACGGCTTCTTCGATGGCGTGCTATTGATGGAACTAATCACCGATGGGGACGGCGACGTGGCACCGCGGCTGAACGACATCACAATGTCAGCAGATCAAGCCGTAAGAGATCACGCCACAGTCATGACCTATGTGTTGCGTATGCTGTGTGCCGGATTAATACACGGCGATCTCTCGGAATTCAACGTCCTTCAGGATGAAACGGGCCCTGTCATCATCGACTTCCCACAAGTAGTCAATGCATCAGGGAACAACAATGCGAAGAAAATGTTGCTACGTGACGTTCAAAACATCACCCAATACTACGCGCAGTATGCTCCTGAGCTAGCGGACTCTCACTACGCCGAAGAAATGTGGGAGTTGCACGAAAAGAGTGAACTGTCCCCCGATGTGAAACTGACCGGAAATTTCAAATTTTCAACTGAGGCAGCCGATGTCGATTCGGTGCTCTACATGATCGACATTGCCTACGAAGAAGAACTGGACCGACAGGACCGACAGGAAAACGGCTGATACAGCCAACGAACAGTTTTTGTCCTCTCTTGATCGCCACACGCACCAAAGTTCATGTTGTTTCGATCACGCCGTCAACAAACACTAGCATCCTTTGTTCGCGGTTCTGCGGGTCGAAGCAGGGCTCACGCCAAGCTTTACGTCTGATGTTGAGCGATCAGTTCCTGGTCCCTGTCTCATACGTGGCAAAGTCTCTTACGTGGAAGATCCCGTCCGCTCCTCGATCGCGAATGAGTTACCTATCTGATTTGCTCTTTCCAAATCCGGATCTCGCACTGCGGGTGGCACCCCAATCTATCGTCAAAGTGATCCAGTTGATCGGAGGTTTCGTAAACTTCGGTTGTGAACCTCGCCTCTCATCGATCAGGAGCGCGGAATTGCCGGCGATGAAGGTTGCTGAAGGATTTCCTCTCAACGACAAATTTGAGGCGGTTGGGGGAGTCCGAACGTTTCCTCCCGCAAGTCAAAGCTACTTGGACCCCTGACAGCTATCGCTCTTCTGAACTTTTACACGGCATGGTCCGGCGTCCAAACGGGCTATTCCGTCCCCATTCGGCGTAGCCAACGAAAGTGTGAAGTCACGGCGGCGCTGAAAGACATGTGATGCGTGTAATTGACACCAAATTCGCGGCACGTCGTCTCGACCAGCGGTGCGAGCCGATGGTAATGAATGTGACAGATTCGAGGAAATAAATGGTGTTCGATCTGGAAGTTCAACCCACCGATGAACCAAGAGAGAACGCGGTTTTCGCGAGCGAAATCCACGGTGGTTTCAACCTGGTGCACGGACCAGCCGGCATCCATGCGACCAGTTTCCTCGTGCGGCATTGGAAAGGTGGCATTTTCCACACAGTGCGCCAACTGAAACACAACGCTGAGAACAACGCCCTGCACGAACGATGCCAAGAAATACAGAGACAACACGGCCCACGTCGGATGCAGCAACAAGGGAACCAAGAAGGCAAGCGTGAAAAAGGCGATTTTGCCGACGACTAACACGACAAGATCCCAACCTTTGGGCCGGGGAAGCCGATGTCCACTGATTTCACCAGATAACAGGTCCCGAAAGTCGTCAAAGAAAAACCATTTCACCGGTAGAAAGCCATAGAGCCCCCACAAGTAGTAATGTTGCATTCGATGAAAAGGCATCCGTTGCTGGTGCGGCGACAACCGGCCAAGAATTCCGATGTCGATGTCGTCGTCATGTCCTGTGATGTTCGAAAAGCTGTGATGAATCACGTTGTGTTTGCGGGCCCAGCAGTGTGAACTGCCTCCCAACAGATCCAGGGCCATTGCCATGAACCTGTTGATCCAGAGATGGTTTGAGTATGCCCGATGCCCGCCGTCGTGCATAACATTGAACCCGATGGCGGCCATCGACAGACCAAGGGAAATCGCCAGCGGACACGCCAACCACCACGTCATTGGGAAAAAGACAAGCAGCGAGTAAGACACAGCCGTCCAAGCGAACAAGATGGCCGTCTTCACATACATCTGCGGACAGTCGCGCTCCCGCAAACCGGAGAGTTCGAAATACTGGCTGACACGTCGACGAACAACACGATGAAACTCATCACTTGCGGCAAACTTCAAATCGGCAGGTTCAACCGGATGCATGACTTGACCTCTGGGAAATTGACGAACGCGCACTGAACTCGTCTGCCTAGAAGTTTCCCCACGAATTGAGTTCAGTTCAAGGGTAGCAAACTGTAGAGTTTTTGCCCATTTCGTCAACAGAACACGGATTTGAGAGAAAACCAGCGAGATATTGGCCGGGGAACAGGTGTTCCATGTTGCATTCTTCAAAGGCACTCAGCACGATCGCCAGAAATATAACGCCGATTTTTCCTATCTGGCACAATGTATGACTGCCATCCATGTCGGGCATCAACAGAAAAAAACAAATTGTGCATGCCTCAGTCGCACCGCAAGGGTCTTCAATTCCCGAAGTGTATTTGATTGGCGCATCGAATCAGTGCAAAACTTCCCTGGCACCAATCTCACTATAAAACGTCCCCAAAGAGACGATAAGCAGAGGGTAAAGCGAGCAGTTCGCGAAATTGCGAGGCAAGCAGCAGCCCGCATTTTGTTTACTGAATCGAACAAGCGTTCTTGGGAATATCGCCGTCTCTGTATTTGAGCGGTTTGATAATATCGACACGCCATCGACCTCTGTCACGGACGTCTTCGATACAACGGGGTTCGAGGCCAAGATAAAATGGGATTCGAGGCAAATCGACCGCCACTACCGAATGACACGGTAGAGCGGCAAGTGGCGATAATAAACCTCCAACATCAAGAGTCGCAGAGAGGTCGAGTAAATACGCCCGCCACTTCTTTCCCATTGATCTTTGGCGTCCCAAGTTCCGGAGGTCGGCCCCTCCTTCTGTTGAGACTCGATCAACAGGGGATGCAATACGCTGTTCCATTTTTTCCAATGTTCACCCTGCAGATGGAACATCGCTTGCGTCCCGTAATACCAAAAATAACTCGACTCACGATCCTTCTGGGGCGTGTTCGCCAGTAAGAAGTCGGCAGCATGACGCACCTGGTCTTCGTCATGTTCTGCGCCGAGATACTCTAGACACAAGAGCGATTCGGCAGTCATCGCCGGGTTGAACCTACCGGCCTGATAGGCAAACTGTCCCATCCGGCCGCCTTTCCCAGCAATGCTCTGAAGCCAACGTTCGGCTTCCCGCAGTGTATTTTGCGGTACGTTCAGCTCCGCCATTTGACCACTTTTTAGCGCCATCACTTGCCAGCCAAGCACCGACGTGTCGCCGCCGTCGCGCGGCCGATATCGCCAACCGCCCGTTTTCGGATCTTGGGCATCGACAATGAAGTCTATGGCACGTTGCGCGGGCCCGCGCAGCGATGCATCGCCACTCATCCCATAACATTCACATAACGCAATCGTGGCGATCCCGTGGCTGTACATTCTGGCAATGTCCTGCCCACCCGTGAACAGGTCACCGTCAGGCTTTTGATGGGTAACCAGCCAGGTGATGCCGCGGCCGACAAGGTCTTTGTGCGCCCCTTGCTTGTGGGTCTCACCGTCGCCAAGAAACGGCAACAACGCCAATCCGGTGCCCGCAGTATCGGATTGTGAGCCACCACCGCCGTTACATCTTTCGTGTCCTTGGCAGTTTTCATGGAAGTTATGAAGCCCCCAATGGCCATCGGCGTGCTGATGTTGCTCGATCCAACTCAGTCCTTCGCGTATGGCCGCAAGTGTTTCATCGTTACCCCCAAACTCTTTGACGATTTCTGACTTCATCGCGGGATCGAGTCTTCTTCGTTGCAACAAACTGCGAAGATTGACGTTTGTATCGGCGTAAGCGTCGGATGCTTTCAGCGATCGTCGATTTGGCAGACGATTAGGAAGCGATACCGGAATCGCGGCGATGGTGGACGGCAACTCTACCGGCAAATCTTTGGCGGGAAGCGGGCTTGTTGTCTGTTGCATCGACTTCGCTTCGGCGGATCCGGGGGGAACAAGATTCACAACTGCGTCCTGCATCGATCGCCGAGCAACATCCAGCGACGCCAGTTTCGGCGGCGTTGCTTCTGTGACCGATTGCCCTGTTCCCACTGGCACGACAATTCGTAACGATTCGCTCGGATGATCGGATTGCCGACGTGAATGTCCCGCTCTTTGAAGGGTTGCCGCCGCAGGTGAACGATTCACAGCCAAGGATTCCATTCCGACCGCGAGAACGAACGGTTGCGGCAAAGTTTCTTCGCTCATCGCTGCCGGAGCACTGCGATTCTCGCTCAACAACTCGGTTGGTTTGAGCTGCGCTATGGTCGGTTCCGTCATTTCGCGAGAAAGAGGCAAATCGATACTCACCGATTTCTGACTTACCTGGTCGACGGCATTTTTGACCGCGATCATCTCGGTAGCAATCGTCTCATCAGTCGTCTGCTCCGGGACCCGAGAAGTCTCGTCTCGATTGATCAAAATCGCTTCAGATTCAAACCGCGTCGTCATTAAATCCGACTGAAAATCGGGCTGCAAATCGGATTCCTCGGCGGTCAACAGTGATTCAGGCTGATTCACCGTCACTTGGATCGGATGGACCTCATCATGGGTGATGTCGATGTCCTGCACCTGAACTTCCGGGTTGATCGATTCAATCGGTTTCGCTTGCAACGGGTTTACCGCAACGGTCTGTTCAAGCACCACGCGATCCGGTGAGACAAGTGCAGACTGAGTAGTACGGCGAGTGAGTTTCCTTTCTTGATCATCTGGTTTTGGAGGGACGAAAACCGTCGCAACAACAGCGTCAGAGGGCAGATCTCCGGTGATCCTCACTGGCATCTGCGGCATTGCAAGTTCGACCGGCTGAACGTTGGTCTGAACCGATTCGGTAACCTGCTTGGATACCTCAATCGGATCGACAGACTCTGGCATTTCCAAGTCGGCGACCTGATCAAATTTCGGTTGTTTCTCCAAATTGGGTGCCGACGACGGAAACAACACTTCACTAGCAAGAACCGTTTCTTCCTCGAACATTTTGTGCAGCCGATACGAGATCTCTTCTTGGAAGAAAACATAGAAGGAACTGGTCACCAACAAGAAGTGGATCGTAATCGCCGCGATCAAAAAACCGGGAATTGCAATTCTCCGAATCGTCATTTGCCGTATCAGCCAAATCGCAAGCGCCAACAAAGCAAGCACGCATAGGATCCACCAAAAACGCTGAAACAGTTGTTTGAAAGTCGACACGACGGCAGCGCTAAAAGCTTGCCAGCGGGACGATTCCCACTGTGCCGTGCGTAGAACCTCTTTGGCCGTACTTTGAAACAATCCATAACGTATGGATTCTTGATCAATTGATCGCGAGAAGACGATCTGAAATCCTGCTTTCGCCAACGCAGGCTCGACCTCGTTTGCTGACGAATTAATCCCAATCCCGAGGTTTTCAGCGGTCAGAGGTCCATCAACAATCCTGGCACGATAAATATCATAGTTTTGCGATTCACCGTGACGCTCGGGCCGATCAGAAACAAAAATCAATGAAGCGCCATCGCTCGAAACGAATGGAGATCCTTCGTTGTATTGCGTCGTATTCAAGGAAGTCAACGGCGAGGCATGATTCCATTCTTTCGTTGCATCGTCCAAGTGTGAAACGTAGAGATCGAACGTTCGATTACCTAAATCGGTCCGCAGCGTTGTGGTCCAGTGATCCGACTGCGAATCGTACTGTTCGCTGGCCATTTGACGATTGATCGCATCGCTGCGGTTGCTGGAAAAGTAAAGTCGCGATCCGTCCGGAGAAATCGCTGGATCATATTCATGCGACGGACTATTGATCCGTGCTCCGAGATTGATCGGCTTGCTCCAGCGATCACCGTCTCGAAGGGAGACATACAAATCCATACCGCCGAAACCGCCGTCGCGGTCAGAGTACAAATAAAGGATCTGGCCATCGGCACGCACAACCGGGCCGATATCGTTGCTCGGTGAATTTAGTTCATCGACCGCTTCAGGTACCGTCCACTGGCCATCTACCTGCTCTGAACGCATGATACCGTACTGGTCATCGTCGCTACGTGCAGTGAAAAAAAGAACGTTTCCGTTGTCAGTAATTTGGGGCCGAATACGACTCTCGGCAAGCGGAACTTCATTGCCCACTGGGGCAAAGGGCGTTGCCGGCTGCCACACGATTTGCCGTTGTGGAGGCGACTCACTACCGGACCATTGGTGGGCATCATCAACGGTAACCAACTGCAATTGATATCGAGGCATCAACGCGAACGCGATCACTACAACAAGGCAAGCGAACACGATGAACAGCGGTCGGAACCACCACTTGCGGTTGCGCCGATCTGGTGCCGTTGCGTCTCTCACTGGCCCTCTCCGTCAGATTGTTTTTCCAGGACCGAGAATGTGTGTTTGATATTCTGTTCTTCACACATGCCCACGACGGCCATTGCGTATCGGACCTTCGCATCCATATCGGTGCGAACCTGAACCGTGGAAAGATCTGACGGGTTTTTGACGACCAAGGAACCAATCATCTTACGCAACTGGGGCTCGCTGACTGTCTCTCCTACCACCACGTATTCACCATCCGCAGTGATGTTGACGACAACCTCCCGCGGCCCGGCCGACACCGGTCGAGCCTTGTAAACGTCGGGGACACGTATCGACAATTCCAATTCTTCTTTGTCGAATCGTGTCGCAACCAGAAAAAAGATCAGCAACAGAAAAACAACATCAATCAGTGGCGTAAGGTTCATCCCCTCGCCTTCGGTACCGTCAAGTGGCATTCGCATCGGTGCGCTCGATGTTGTTCGGGGTTTGGTTCAGGAACAGACTAGCTCACAGCTTCGCGTGGCAGAACTTTCTCGTGGGCTCAACTTGTCAACTTGTCAACGCCAGCAGTGTCACGGAGTGCGTTGCCATCGACGCCCTCCATGCGTGCAAAACTGGGGATCGCTTCCATCAAACACTCGTCGATATCACACATATATCGTTCGGCTCGAGCGTAAAACCAAGATGCAAACAACAGGCAAGGGATCGCAATCGTCAGGCCCGCAGCGGTCGTCATCAGCGCCAGATAAATTCCTTCGGCGAGCCGCTCGGCCTTGCCCAATCCCTCTTGACTAGAAATTTGAAAGGCAATGATCATCCCCACGACCGTTCCCAACAACCCGACCAGTGGTGCGATGTTTCCGACAACATTCAAGGGCCGACAACGCGCTCGCAGTGCCGCCATCTCACGGGCCGCAGCATCCTCCATTGCCTTTTCAACTTCCGAAACGCTGCGACCGGAGCGAAGCACTCCGGCATGCAATATGCGACTGACAGGCGACTTGCCACCTTCACAAAGCTGCTTGAACCTGTCCGGTGCGGCTTGTGGAACTTCAACTATCTGATTGAATTGAATCGAGAAAGATGTGGGCAGCATTTTTTCCCGCTGCAAGTTGAACATGCGTTCCAGAACGACGGTCCCGGCCCAGAGAGAAAAGATTCCGAGTACTCCGAAAAAGAATACGTTCAAAACACCACCGCTGACAATCATACCGCCAAGCGACTTATCGGTCGCAAGATTCTGGGAGGTCGCCTGTTCCGCCTTCACCATCTTATCCTCGGTCAAACCATCTTCACTCACTTTTTCGCCAGCAACAGGCGGAACCTGTGCGTACGTCTGCCAGCTGGCTGCCAAAATGAAAACCAGCAGTAGGGACATGGTCATGACGGTGCCAGCCGATCGTTTCATCTTGGATCTCATGGGTGACTCTTTAACGGTTTTGAATTCATTCATTTATCTTGCTCCGCGAGCATTCTTTTCGCGTCGGCGATTCGCGCGTGCTTGGGATGTTTTTGAATCATCTCTTTGAGAGTCTCAATCGATCGTTGCTTGTCGCCCAGTTCCGAAAAACATCTCGCTGTCTCGTACCGAGCCAATGCTTGCCACGACTCGTAGGGGTATCCGACCGTCACCAGCAGGAAATGCTCGATTGCATCTGAATACTGCTCCTGACCGAAAGCGATCTCGCCAATCATGAATCTCGCCTTTGCCGCAGTCTCCGTCTCGCTCTGTTGAGTCAGTTTTTGATAACTGTCGATCGCTTGATCTACCTTTTTCTGCTGTTGCAATGCGTAACCTAAACCGTACATAGCTTCATCACGCTGCGGAAATTCTTTGTGTTGGTCGAGCAACCTGCGGAAGTGCTGCTCACTTTCCTGCCACCGTTTAAGTTCTGCCGCACAATTTCCGGCCCGATACAATGCTTCTGCGCGATATTGACCGGCCTTGTCCTGGTCACCTTCTGGAAACGGAGCGTCGACCATTTGGACGTACAGCGGAAGAGCCTGTTCATACATATTCTGTCGAAAGTAACATTCGGCGGAAATGAAGTTTGCCGGTGCGGCATAAATGCCGGTTGGGAACTCGGCGAGCTGCACTGCAAGCGATTTCGCGGCCTCGGCATACCGGCCCTGCTGGAATTGCACATCGCCCAATTTGTATTGCAGCTTTTCACGAAGGTCCTTCTCCTTTGCCTTTACCAATCCATTTTTCAGCGCCGATTCGGCAGTCATCCACGCCCGATTCACATCCTCTGTTTGTGAAGAATTCCCGGCAACAGCCTCTTGGTACTGCGCAACACGAAACCAACTCTCGGGCGCGAGGTCGCTGTCGGGTCGCTTTTCAGCAAGCAATTGAAACGTCGTCGCCGCCTCAGTCGCCTGGGTCGGTTCGGCCAGAAGTGCGTGCGCAAGCTCGTAGTAAATTTTGTCTGCTTCCTCAAAGTCCGGCTTGGACGTGAGCAGATCATCGAGTGCCTTTCGCGCCTGTGGAAATTGCTTCTGTGAAATGTAGGCCAATGCTAACATGTGCCCAGCGGTCATCGCTTCACTGGCAACCGCAGGATCCTTGACGTAGGCAGTTAAGTCTTCGATCGCTTTGACATTGTTTTTCGTACGCTGGTAGGCCAACCCTCGCATCAAACGAGCACGTTGTTTGAGACTCGAGTCTGCCGATCCCTTGATGACTCGATCGGCCCAAGAAATGGTTTCTGGATAATCTTCCTGGTTGAAACGCACCGTCGTCATCGCGTGCATTGCCGGACTTGCCAAGGGAGAGTCGGGGTATTTGTCAGCAACCTGGCTAAACCACTGGCTTGCTTCTTCAAGCTTACCAATTTGCTGAGTGATTTCTCCGAGTCGATAAAGCGCCTGTGGCTTCTGCTCGCTACTGGGAAGCGTATCGACCAGTTTTCGAAGCTTACCGATCGCAGCATCGTGTTCGTCTACCGCCGAGTGCGACCGTGAGGCGGCAATCAAAACCTCATCGGTACGCAGCCATTTATTGTTGGCGGCAAACGCGGCGTCGAACGCTTGAATCGCTTCGCGATGTCGCAATAAAGCAGCGTGCGACTGTCCGATCAACATCTGGGCCTCGGGAAGTTGTTGATCACGATCAAATTTTTCACGCAAAGCCGCGAGATGATGGATCGCTTCGTCATACTTCTTGTCCCTGTGCAAACACCAACCGATCCGTAAGTTGCTGCGAGCCGCCCGTGCGTGATCCGGATACTTGATGATCAGTTCGCGGTACAACAACAAAGCCTTTGCGCGATCATCAGCATTTTCTGAATCTTCCAGCAAGAATGCTTCAGCCGCGATGTACATCGCACCCGGCCTTAACAAATCGAACGAGCCTGAGTCACTCAGCAGGGCCTGTGCATATTTGCGTGCTTTGTCAAACTCTGATTGGCCGAGCGCGGACAATGCAGCCATGTAGCGAGCCTGAAACGCAAGTTCATGAGCTGGAAATTCTTGCAGGAAAGCTTCGTAAAGTGGAAGCGTCTCAACTCGTCGTTGGGGAAGCTCGTACAACATGTCGATACGGAGCAGTTTCAAGTGCGCAAGAAAATTGCTGGTTCCATGCCGGCTGATTGCCTGTTGAAGAGTTTGTAGAGCCTTGTCAGGTTGATTCAACTTTAACTGCGTCTTCCCCAACCAATAGGCTGCTTCGGCAGCAGCAGGTTCATTCGCCTTCGCGATATCCCGCAGCGTTTGCTCGGCTTCTTTGTATTTCTCGGTCAAGTAAAAACATCGCCCGGCAATTTTCTGTGCTTCGAATCGGTATTCGCTGTCGGGATATTTTTTAGAAATTTCTGCGAGCACTTGTGCCGCCTCGGCCAGTTTACCCTGATCGATTTTCGTTTGTCCCAAACGGAAACGAGCGAACGACGCGAGCGGAAACTCAGGAATTTTAGATGCCGCGTCAAACTCAACCGCCGCTTTGTCGAATTGATCCAACTGATGGAGACAGATCGCAAAACGCAAACGTATTTCTGGCGTAAGTTCATCAGTCGCAAATTCGGATTTTGCCAGAAAGGCTTGAAATGTCTTGATAGCCTCGGCGGGCTTTTCCAGCTCTTGCTGTCCGATGCCAAGATCATAGTAGGCTCGCGCGAGTTGGCCACTGTTGGGGTATTGGTCAATGAGTTTTTGATAGGCGGGAAGAGCAGCCGCGACGTCGCCGGATCTGAACAGACAGTCCCCCTGAAAGTAAAGCGCGTCATCGGCCTGATCACTCTTGGGGAACTTTGCCGCTACTGTTGAAAACTCCCCTGCGGCCTGACGGAACTGATCCTCGCTGTTCGAAGCAATTGCTTGTTCGTATCGGGCCAGTGCGAGGTTGTACTGGGCTACGTCGGCCTGTGCAAACTTAGGCCATGTGTTGAGAACCTTTTTAAAGGTTTCAGCAGCTTGGGAAAATTTCTTGCTGCGCAGTTGACAAATGCCGAGGTAGAAATGCGCGCGCTCGATACGTTCGTCCTTGGAATGCGCCGAGATAAATTCGGTCCATTTCTGTGCCGCCCGAACGTGCAAACCGGCGTTTTGAAGAGCGGCGGCGCCGTTGTAAGCGCGAGCCGCCGCGTTGTCGTTCTCGTCAGCTAACGACCGCGTGGCATCGACAGCGGAAACGAGCGTGAAAAAAAGTAAACACCACGCTGCGACGCTGCCTAGACGGTTTGTCATTTTTTTCATTGGAGGGAGGACCGATGATTGATCGCTGCGTAAATCACTTATTCGAAAGCGCAGCCGATAGGGGCGGGGACAACATTGTACCCGAAGGAATGGCCACCAAATTTGCATCGGTGACACTGAACGACAAGATTGCGTAAAATCCACAACCTACGGGAATTCACAAGAAGCCCTCACACGTCGCCCCGCTTTTGCTGGACTCCTGCAATCGACAAAAAACGAGTTCGGCTACCTCAACTATTCAATTTTCCAGCTGTCCGCTCTGCCCCCCCCGCAAACGAATTTGGCGACGCCGAACCTCGTGACTACTAGCAGGTATTTTGCCCTTCCCGCTCTCATTCGCGGAGCCAAATTGGATTTCCTCCGACAACCCCATGTTTGGCTAGAGACCAAACACTCTACAGATTGCGACCGCACCCCGTCGTCCAGATCTCCCATGTCCCAACCCACCCGTCTCTCTAATCTCTGTAACAGCAAGGCTAGATCTCGCTAATCGCAGCGAGACATCTCTTTAACAGCAAGGCGGCAGTTTTGTAAGAACAGGCCTATACAAGCAAAATCCCGCCCAACCATCGACCGTTTCGGAGTTCATTTTCTTGAAAACGTACTCTGGTTTCAGCAAACCACTATGAATGTGAGCGTGCCACGAAATTGCGCCATGGCAGTCGTGCTGCAACGGGTAGATTCCTCTGGTTGATGCGAATCGCCGTTGTTGATCGAACGTGTCTGCAATAGCGTTGTTTGAACTTCGGCTTCAACTGCGGAGCCAATTTGATGCCTGGCAAATCATTTCACACTCCGTCGCTGTACGTGTCCGCCGGCGTCTGGGACTTATCAAATTTAGTGACGTGTTTTCAGCTTTGTCGATGAAAGCACGATGACTCGCGAGTGACAAGTACCTGCGAGCGTTCTCTGTTTCATCCTTCTTGGACCTCAGTGAATGATACCGGACCGCAATCATGTCATAATCGCCAACTTCAACCTGACACCCGCGTATTTGGCCGTCGCCGAACTGGTGAATGAATCCTGTCCGCCGGAGTTACCATCGCAATATCGGAATTGTTCGCTCTGATGACATTGTTCGCTCTGATGACACAGCGAAACTCAATTTTCAGAACTTGGCAAGCACGGCTAACGATGTCGCATATTTGTTGCGACTTCTATTGACCATCGAACTGGCGGCAACGTTTGTCACACGGACGTTCCCCTCAACTTCGATGCTAAATATTGAGCCGCGGACTTTGCCGCTAATCGCGACCCACATGGGTGACCCTTGCCCATTTCACCTTTCCGAAATTCAACAACTGCCCCGATTTCGGATTAACATGAACGCGATAGATCAGAGGCCGAATTAATGGCGTTGCCTAACCGCCGTGTTTGTAATTCCGGTGTTTTTATCGCGTCTGAAATGCAAATTGATGATGGACGCAACTACTGAACAGAGCCCCGTTGGTATTTGCAGCAATGGAATCTGCGGCAATGGTTTGATAAGAACTGGCGCGGTAGAATCCTACATGTCGTGGTGATTAGCGTCGATCGTTCTCACTGACCCACGCATCCGTAACGTTAGGCTGGCAAACCAAAACAAGAAACTCCGTTATAGCAACCATGACAACTCGAAAACTGCCAGAACACAACACTAAATTTCAAGCAAACGTGGATGATAGGTTCCGTTGCTTCCGCTTCCCATTCAACGCGAAAGGCCATATCAACCAGTTACCGATGTTGTTGCTCATTTCCCTATTCATCAGTGTTGCCCTCTGTTTGTGGGGGAACGGGCAAGAGCCACCCAGCATTGCTAGCGAAGGAAGACTTCCGTTAACGGCTAACGATGCGATTAGCCGAGTCCAGCAACAACACAGCGAAGCATCACCGACAATCGTCGCTCAGGGCGAACTTGATAAGCTGATTGACCCCGCCGGTGGTGGCGCATGCCCGATCTCAGCAGCGCTGATAGCCGCACAGGCAATACGCGTCATGGCCTATCAGCGATTGGATCCCCTTCCACACCGTTCAGCTCTTCGATTGTTTGAATTCAAACCGGAATTGAACGAAGGGAGCATTAGCAACGAGCGTTTTGTTGATGTACTGGCATTTACTTGCAGTGATCCAGATCTAAAACCGGTTGAAATCTCAACGGTATCCGCTCCGAACAGTCCACATCTGGCCTTTGGAAAAGCGTGGTCCGCGACGGACGGACCGGACCTGTCGACAACCAAGGGCGAAATCAAAATTCTTGCCTACACCGTGACGCAGGAAAATGGCACAGTTCGTGGACGTCATTTTGTGCTACTGAAAAAAACGAGTGACGGTTCGTTTTCATTCCTGAGCCCTAGCAGCCCACTTGGGAAACGCACATTCACGATCGAATACCGCGGCGATGCGGACACACCTAAAGATCAGGTATTTTTTCACAGCCCGGTTGGTGTCGACAGAACGAACCAAACGTATGAATTGAATACTGTCTTTACTATTCGCTTAAGTTCAGACGAAAAATACAATCAAAGCGAAAACGGAGTGTCAATCGAATCCACGATTGATCAGATGGATCAGTTAGCAGAACGTTTGCGGGCAACCAGCGAGTTTTCATCTCCTACTGCCTGGCGGCGAGAGGGATCGGCCATCGGACTGCCGGGGCTCGACCTACCAAAAAAGATCGGTGGTGGCGGCTGGTCAGCAGTGAACATGCTCGAAATCTTCCGCCATGCCGGCAAGCTTAATTTGAACCTGCGTGACGTTGTCGGTGGTGCGCACGGGCGTCCGCTCACCAAGTCTGATTCGTCCATTTCCCACCAGGTCCTGAAGGGCATCATCGCGGGCAACGCGTACGTTGCAGTAGCGATCACTGAGCCCGATGCCGGAACCGACATGAAGCAGATGCAAAGCACGGCAGTTCGTGACGGTGAAGGTTTCAAACTTACGGGTAGCAAACTTTGGAACGCTCGTCTTCGTGAGGCTACTCATGTCGTCCTATATACGCTTGCTTCCGAAGGCGCAGCCGGCTCACGATCAGCATTTCTCATACCGATCGACCATCCGGGATTGAAGGTCATTGACCGCTACGCACACGGACTGACCGGAAACTCTTTCGGTGGCTTGGAGTTCGATGACATGTTTGTGAGCGACGAGCATCTTCTTGGTGAAGACGGCGACGGCGGAAAGATTTTCCTTGAGCACTTTCAATACTGGCGATTGATGCAAGCGGCTGCAGCGATCGGCTGTGGCGAGGCAGCTCTCGACCAGATGGCCTCACGCATTGCATCGCGAGATGCGTTTGGCGGCCCCATCGGTCGCTTCACCCACTTGCAGCAGCCCATCGGCGAATACCTTACGAAACTGAAAATGGCGATTGCTTTAGCCAGAGAGGCAGCCGCATTGATTGACCAAGGCGACTACAAGGCGGCAACACCATTGGTGAATGGACTGAAGGCAGAGGCGGTCGAAATTGCTCTTGCTGCATCAGATGCCTCGATGCGCGCCCATGGTGCAATGGGCTACAGCAGGGAAGTGGACATTGGCGATCGGGTCCGTGATCTGATGGGACTAAGGATTGCCGACGGTACCACCGATGTCATGAGAATGACGGTGGTACGTGAACGATACGGTTACGAATTTTGGCAGATGTCTGTCCGAAGCTATAGTGGCGAGAAATAGCAGGCATGAACGTCAGGCCCGAAAACCCATCGGGAAAGCATTTCGAACAAGGCATTTCGAACTCCCGTCCGAAACAAGCGGATGGCAAGGTTAACAGCAGGCGTCATTCAACACGTATCACCAGGCACGCTCATTGATGTACGGTCACCTTTCATGATTTCGCCCTCACATTCTGCACCTGTTCTCGTCGAGATGTCGGCAATAGGAAAGAGGTTCGGAAGCGTAGGCGTTTTGGACAACATCGGGTTTGAACTGCGTGCTGGCGAGGTGCATGTACTCGCCGGTGAAAATGGCGCCGGCAAGAGCACTTTGATCAAGATACTCGCCGGAGTTCATCAAGAGTTTGACGGTGAATTGAGAATTCACGGCAAAGCGGCGCGTCCTCGATCTCCGTTGCATGCCACTCAACTAGGCGTTGCCGTCATTCATCAGGAGATGTCCCTCATTCCCTCGATGACCGTAGCGGACAACCTTTTCCTCGGTCGCCTGCCTTCACATTTTGGAGTGGTGGATCGGCGTCGGCAGTTTGCCGATACGCGGAAGTGGCTCGATAGACTTGGACTAAATATCGATCCCGGGCAGGCAATCGAAAGCCTTTCCATTGCAACCCAACAGTTGATTGAAATCGCCAAGGCTCTCAGCCTGAACGCTCGGATCATCGTCATGGACGAACCAACCAGCGCCCTGAACGTCAGCGAAACGGAACGATTATTCGATCTAATCGTTAACCTGAAACGTGACGGCTGCGGGATCATCTACATCAGCCACAAGATGTACGAGATTCAACAGTTAGCGGACCGCATAACAATTTTACGTAATGGAAAATCTGTCGCTACCGCTGCCGCTGCCGATCTGCCAACGAGTAAACTGATCCGATTGATGGTGGGCCGCGAGGTCGAGCCAGCCATGCGCCGATCCTTCGACGCCAAACCCATTGGCAAGAGTCAACCCAACCGTTTTGCGATACGCAATTTCTCGGTCTACCCGCAAGGCAAGTCGCAGGCGGCGGCCGTCAATCAGGCCTCGCTGACTGTTCGCTCCGGTGAAGTCGTCGGCCTTGGTGGATTACAGGGATCCGGAATCAGCCAGCTGTTTGGTGGAATCTTTGGTGCTTATGGAGGCAACGTTACTGGGGAAAGGACACTCAATGGAAGACAAATCGCACCCGCCAACCCGCGGCAAGCGACCCGACAGGGGCTTGCTCTGCTAACGAATGATCGAAAACGATCCGGCCTGGTGATGTCGCAGTCGGTCATTTCGAATACGACTCTGGCAAGTCTTGAACAACATTGTCGGCTGGGGTGGTTGATCAAATCCAGTGAGTACAATGCGGCCAGACGAACTCGGGACGCGATGAGTCTGCATTCGGCCTCATTAGATCAGGAGGTGTCGCTACTTTCGGGAGGGAACCAACAGAAGGTTGCCATCGGAAAATGGTTGGAAACTCAGCCGGATCTTCTGATGCTGGACGAACCGACGCGAGGAATCGACGTCGGTGCCAAGCAGCAGATCTATGAATTGATTGAACAGTGGAAATCCGAGGGCCTGTCGATCCTGTTGAGTACAAGCGAGATACCAGAGCTGATGCTACTAAGTGACAGGATTTATGTCATGCATAGCGGAAGTGTGTCGGCCGAATTCAATCGCGACACCGCTTCACCTGAGAAGATCATGGAAGCAGCGATGGGGGCTCGGCAATGATCGACCAGCCTCGCGGCGACCTCGCGACAAAGCAACAGACGACAGCGTCTCGCCTGATTCTTTCGCCAGGTGGCCGTGCTGCGACGGCGCTGCTGCTGGTCGTGTTCGTCGGACTAGTATTCAACGCCGACGGCGCGTTTTTCAAGTCAGCGACACATCGTGACGCTCTACGTCAGGCATCGGTTTATGGAATCCTCGCCTGCGGCATGACGCTGGTCATCGTGACTGCCGGAATCGATCTGGCCGTGGGAAGTGTCCTCGCACTTGTCGCCGTTTGCTGCGCAACAATGGCGATCCACTGGAACTGGCCCGGCTGGATTGTCGTGCCGGCCTCAATGGTGATTGGAGGATTATGCGGTGCGGTTTCCGGAACGCTTGTTTCGCGGCAAAAGATCCAACCGTTCATCGCAACACTTGCAATGATGGTATTTGCCCGCGGATTAGCGAAATACCTGTCCGGTGGCAGCAAGGTTTCCACGGCGGTCAAGCAGGCTGATGGAACCTTCGAATACGTCGACGTGCCGTATCTGTTTCGACTGATCGACTCGCGAGTGCTGGCTGACTCGGTATCTGTCGTGACATTAATTTTCTTTGCCTGCGCCACGATTTCCTGGATCGCTTTGTCTCATTTTCGTTGGGGCCGATTTCTTTATGCCGTCGGTGGTAATGAAGAAGCTTCTCGCCTATCAGGTGTACCGGTCACCTGGGCAAGAACTCTGGCATATGTCTGGTGCGGAGTCTTTGCTGGAATCGCGGGGATCTGTCAAGCGGCCCAAGAGCAACAGGGTGATCCGGAAGCTGGAGTGGCCTATGAACTAATCGCAATTGCCATGGTGGTCATCGGCGGGACGAGTCTGTCGGGCGGCCGTGGCGGTATGATGCTAACCACCCTGGGCGTGTTCACCATCGGTTATCTGGAAAAGGTTTTAAGTATCAATGCCGTGCCAGAAGCTTGGCGTCTGATGTTGACGGGCGTGATTATCGTCATTGCGGTGCAGACGCAGCGCAGTCGGCGAGCATGACAACAAAAAATGCACATGGAGATTACACGATGAGAACAGGACTCAAGCTGGTTTCGGTCATGGCACTGATGCTATTCGTATGCGGGTGCAGAACTGATCCAGATTCCAATTCAGCGGGTACAGCCAAACCACCTGCACAGGGCGATCAGGCAAACTGGACCATCGGCATGAGCCAATGCAACCTCGGCGAGCCTTGGCGAGTACAAATGAACGCTGATATTAAAGCCGCTGCCGACAGCATCGACGAAGTTGAGGTCGTGTTCAAAGACGCTCAGAACGACACACTCAAGCAGCGATCGCATATCGAGGAGTTTGTCAATGCTGGCGTCGACCTGATCATCATCAGCCCGAAGGAGGCGCAACCGTTGACCGAACCGGTAGCCAAAGCGATGGCCACGGGCATACCCGTCATCGTTCTCGACCGATCTGTCCTCGGTGATCAATTCACATGTTTCATCGGTGCCGACAACAAAAAGATTGGAAAAGCCGCAGGAGAATGGATCAAAGCCGAACTCAAGGGCAAAGGAAAAGTTATCGAACTCCGCGGCTTGTCGACGTCAACTCCCGGCCAGGATCGCCACGATGGCTTCGTCGCTGGCATTGCCGGTAGCGATATTGAGGTTGTCTTTGAAGCCGATATGAAATGGCTCGAGCCGGAAGCTCGCAAGGAAATGGATTCCGCATTGGCTCGCTTCGACAACATCGATCTCGTCTACGCACACAACGATCCAGGTGCACATGGAGCCTATCTCGCCGCAAAGGCGGCCGGGCGACAGAAGGATATGATTTTCGTAGGTATCGACGCGTTGCCTCAGGAAGGCATCGCTTATGTTAAACAGGGTTTGCTGGGAGTTACCTTTCAATATCCGACCGGCGGACAGGAAGCGATCGATACAGCCATGCAGATTCTCAACGGCGCGACCGTCGAAAAGCAGATTGTATTGGGGTCTCGATCCTTTACGCCCGACAACGTTGACCAAGGTGGTGCTGCAGTTAAATAATGTTGGACTTTTTTGGTAGAGAGATTCGCAGAAACGCTCCTTTTGTACGCATTGCTGTGGCAGCATTGCACCCAGTTCTGCTTAACCTGCCTGGACGCCTTCGCGGCCTGCCTATTTTCCATTTGCGCAAGTCACCGGAACGAGGATTCTTTCGTCATTGCTTAACACCTAGCGGTTTCGTGCGGGCACGTGGTCAGGTTCGCCTCGTCTGCGATTGTGGTTGGGTGACAGACCGTGCCAACCGCATCAACATTCACCGTCGGAACGCCCGACCCGGTTACGTCTGATTGCTATTTCAAAAGAAATATGCGGACTGGTCGCTGTGGATATTCAGAACACTCAACACACGTAGCAGTATTTTGACTTGCGTCGTTGTGTCCAACCAACCAGAGTTCAAAGTGTTTGAGCGACGTTTCTGCTAGGTAAAGTCAGTTGGCTCTGGCCTCTGCTGGATAGAGACAGCTGCTGGCATTTGCCTGACCGCTACGACACAACGCAAGGAAATGGTCGAAATCTGTCAACGAAGCGACTATCGTAGCCGAGTCAAAGTCCGATCCAATTGAAAACGGCACCGCTTCTCGACGCTGCATCGCCATCATGTTAGAACGATCTTGAAGTGATGACAGTTCGTGAACCTCCCACCCACGCCTCGCTCTCTATGAAGTTTCTGCATTTTGTCGCGATCTTATCTTTCGGCATTGGCCCTTTTTCATACTCTGCCCAGCCGAACATCATCCTGCTCATGGGGGACGATCACGGCTGGGAGGAAACCGGCTACAACGGCCACCCGCATGTCAAGACTCCTGTGCTTGATGAGATGGCAACAACCGGTCTGCGTCTCGAGAATTTCTACGCTGCACATCCAGTTTGTTCACCCACACGTGCCAGCTTTCTGACCGGACGTCATCCCAACCGGATGGGAACATTTGCTCCCGGCTGGTCCCTACGCCCAGAGGAAATCACGATCGCCCACATTCTCAGCAAGGCCGGCTATCGCAGCGGGCACTTTGGCAAATGGCATGTCGGGGCAGTCAAATCCGGCTCACCCGTGAATCCGGGCGCGATGGGGTTCGATGAATGGGTATCGCACGACAACTTTTTTGAACTCAACCCCTCTCTGTCCCGCAACGGAGCACCGCCCGAAGTAATCCAAGGGGAAAGCTCCGAGATCCTTATCCGTGAAACCATCCGCTTCATTGACCAGGCACACAGAGCCGGCAAACCATTTTTCACCGTCGTGTGGTTCGGATCACCGCACGAGCCGTATAGCGGGTTACCTTCGGACCTCGCGCTCTATGACGATCTACCGGCGAAATACAACCAGAAGACAGTCAGACTGACCTCCAACAAAACCGGCGGTCAGACAAGGCGTCCTCAGGGCGAAGTGCTGCGTGAGCGCTATGCCGAAATAACCGCCATGGACCGCGCCATCGGAAACTTGCGAACGCATCTCGCCGTCGAGGGTCTGCGCGACAACACGCTGCTATTTTATTGCGGTGACAACGGCACGTCAGGTGACGGTTCGCTTGTCACACCCCATCGCGGCGTTAAGGGCCAAGTCTATGATGGCGGCGTCCTTGTGCCCGGTCTGATCGAGTGGCCCGCTCGTATTCCACAACCCCGCAGCACGAAGGTCCGCGCCACCACCAGCGACCTGCTTCCCACGCTCTGCGCGCTCGTTGGGCAACCGCTTCCCAATCGACCGATCGACGGTACCGATCTCATTCCCCTGATCGACCGCAAGATGAAAGAGCGTCCCGTGCCCCTTTTCTTCTGGATCTACAAGGGACACAGTGCCCGCGACATAAATCATGAACCCTACATTGATCCTAAACTCCAGGAAGGCACAACACCTCTTGTCAAACTGTCTGCCGGCAAGGCCACCCGTGACTTCAAAAACTTCATTCATCCCTCTATCAGCGAAGACGACTATCTGGGCCCACGCACCATCATCGATGGCGACATGAAGTTGGTCGTTCATGAGCAAAAACGCGGCGAGTCCAGATTCGAACTTTTCGATCTCCAAAGCGATTCCGGCGAGAAAAACAACATTATCGACCAGCAACCCGCGACCGCCAAGGAACTACAAGCCCGACTGCTCCAGTGGCAAAAGTCTGTCCTGAACAGCCTAACTGGAGCCGACTATCGCAAATAGATCGCGAATGAACCTCGAATCCGCCAACGCTTTTCCGCTGCCCCTCGTAACATTCGCACTCATAAAAACTACCATCACCTTTCTCGCCCTGATCTTCAGCACAGCGGTCTTCGCCTCCGCCCAAGGGCTGCCGCGTGTCGTCGACAGCGGCATCCGGGCCGGACTTGAGAGTGCCCCACTCTCGATGCTGTTCTAGTGCGAATCAGCCGAAGACGCCAAACAGTGGCAAAATCGCTTCCGTTCCCAACTCGATATCCTGCTCGGCGAATCGACCCCGCCGACAGAATGGAAAGCCATCGAGGAAGAACGTACCGAATTCGAGGACCAGACCCGCTGCACGCTGCTACTTAAAGCGGACGAAATCCCCTCTCTGCCGGTTTTTCTTCTTATTCCCAAAAGCCTTTCCAAAAGCCACAACGCAAAGGCCCCCGCGGTCCTTTGCATCCACGGACACGGCCTGCACGGAAACGATCCCGTCGTCGGACGATCCGACCTTGCGGGCGTTGCCGAGAATACCGAAAACACAGCTACGACTACGGCCTTCAATTTGTACGTCGAGGATACGTCGTCGCCGCTACTGAGCCGAATGCCGTCGAGCATCAACGCGTACCAAGTTTTCGACTTCAGTTCTTTCTCTCGAAGTTTTGACAGACGTGCCCCCGCAGGAAGTCGCGTAAGACTTGCCCGGATTGCGACGCCGAAACCTGCCCGAGAGATCGCAAAACAGCAACTTCGTTCATGTTGGTCTCCCCGTCGGTAGCAGTCGACAAAAATTGAAAAGATGCGGAGGGCAGACTCTGGCCTGCGTGAGATCATCTTTCAACTTGCAAGAATGACTTGGGACGCTGTTCTGATTTAGCGCGGCATCGACGTGAATATCTCGTGTCCGAACGAAGATAAAAAATGAAGCGACGCAGCCCGTCCGGCAACACCCGCAAACACCCCATTTGCCCCAGCCTCACTGACTGCGGAATGATAGAGACCAATGAAACGCCGGTAACGTTGGCTGAGATAGAAAATAGGCCGGCGTATTTTGACTTCTTTCCAGAGTCGCAACGCTTGAAAATTCGTGCGATCAGTCACATCGACTGCGATTTTGGTGACTTTCCTGAACCCCATAGCGGCGTTCCGACCCAAGCGAAAATGGCGTCCGATCATTAACCCAGCGAATCTACCCAGCAGGGCGAGAGTGACTAGCTCGGACTTTTTCGATGCCCCGTTCACTCTGTCAAAAGCTATGAATCGCTCCCCATGGATGATTTGTTATCGTTCAGAAAGAGTCGTTAAGCGGGTCATTCGGGGCTTGATTCAATCGTTTGAGGATTGTTCGATCACGACTGCTCACACGACACCGCGAAGCAACGCAATGACGCTCCGAGACGGCAGTTGACACTTTGCCAGCAGCCGGACCTGGATCAGTTGCCGAATCTGAATCAGCAGCCGAATCTGGATCAGTTGCCGGTTCTGGATCATCCGACCCTTGCCCGGCAACCTCAGTGAACATTCCATTCCCAAACTCAAGTAAAAATGCTTTCCGAAGCCAACCTACTGCACAAAATTGGGTCGAACGGATGCCCACAGTCCTGTGAATTGCATCAAGAGCCCCCCTTTAGGTAGACAAGCCTGAACTGCTATGAGTCCCAGCAGCTGTTCCGCGTTCGTTTGGCAGTCGCAGAGCCCCGCAGTTCATGATTATCCAGTAGAAATCCGAAACCGCCATTGTGGACATGCGGGAAACATCTAGAATATGGCCGAATACATGAACTGCAGATCCGCGTGCTGAGGCCAAAAAACACAAACGCTGTACAAAAAACAGGTCTCGTTCACTGCTTTCGATTGATACCCCAAACGGACTTACGTTCGCCACTGAAATCACCGATCGGAAGCAAACGTTTGATCTCGTATTGAACTTAAATGACGTGGATTGTCTTCGCAGCATGTAAGGTCCTGAGTTGCATTAACTCAGACCATCGCTTCTGGGGGAGTCTGCTGGCAAGATAAAATCTCAACCGGAAGACGACCGGTTTGGTAATTGGTCACAACAATCGCCCTCGTCTGGCACTTGATGTGATGGTGCGTTTCATCACGAAACGCTCCTGACCCCGCAAAACAGGACCCGTAAAGACCGGATGCGAAGGGTCACCGCAACTGAGTGCAGCGAAAGCGGTTCAAAACGCAGCACTTAACGCCGGCCTCGTACCATTTTGGTTCGAAGCGTTCCGCAAAGGAAGGTCATACAGGTCGCACCGCGACCGCTAGAGAAGTAAAAACTCGAACATTGAAAGCCAGTACCTGAATAACGAAAGTGGCCTCGCGCACTGGGCGCCGTTTTACAAAAATCGAAAGTTAGCACTTTGTCCACCGTTGTGGATTGTTGTCAATAATTCTTGCTTGTCGCGATGAATTGGATAGATTCGGCCCATGCGCAGTCCAGTTTTGCTAAAAAACCGCGGACTCTCAGCCGAGAAATAGAAGAGATAATGAGTGGCTGTATCGAGAGCATTGGTTCTCTCGGTGAGCTAAGAAGATAATCCCCAAACAAAGGAGGCAGCGATGGAAAGTTTGATAACAGCCGAATGGCTGCCTGATTGGGTTAACGTGAAGATCGTGGCGTTGGTCGCTATGACGGTAATCGTGATATTGGTGTTCGCCTTGTTCATGACGTGGGGTTCTCACTGGCTTCAGGCTTATATGTCTGATGCTCAG
The DNA here is from genome assembly GCA_028823035.1 of Rubripirellula sp. Lineage (GTDB taxonomy): Bacteria > Planctomycetota > Planctomycetia > Pirellulales > Pirellulaceae > Rubripirellula. The sequence continues at coordinate 45,366 of JAPKCI010000007.1, read as the reverse complement.
GTGAGCATGAAAAGCTTGATCGTGATGAAATTCCTCAACATTGACCAGCGAATCATCGTCACCGCCAAGGTAATGGCACGTCAGGCAGGTTTACGAATCGACCATGAAAGCGGGATGAGTACTGCTCGTTTGCAGGCTCACTCTCTAGCAGGTGGCGACGTGATGAATGTCGTGCAAGCGATGATCGCAGCACAACGTGCAGGGATCGAATTGGATTTTGATCGCGCCGCAGCAATCGATCTAGCCGGACGCAACGTCCTTCATGCTGTACAATCTAGCGTGTCACCTAAGGTAATTAATTGCCCTGCAGTAAATCGTGAAGGACGCAAATCGCTGAGTGCGGTTGCCAAAAACGGCGTCGAGTTGCTTATCCGAGCACGAGTTACTGTACGCACAGATCTAGATCAGTTGATTGGAGGCGCAACGGAGGATACCATTATTGCTCGTGTCGGCGAAGGAATAGTCAGTGCCATAGGGTCAGCATCGACCCACATGGATGTACTGGAAATGCCATCACGAATTACCAAAGGCACAATGTTTGACGGACTTGACGCCAATACTGCCTTTTCAATTGTATCAATAGACATTTTGGATATCGACGTCGGGGAGAACATCGGAGCGCGGCTACAAACAGATCAGGCAAACGCGGACACACGCGTTGCCAGGGCAAAAGCCGAAGTCCGGCGTGCATTAGCGATCGCACTCACACAACAAATGAAAGCGAAGGTTGCAGAAAGCAGAGCGTTGCTTGTGCTCGCCGAGTCGGAAGTCCCAAAGGCACTCGGCGAAGCATTCCGAAATGGTACACTACGTACCAAACGGAATCGCCTCGGTACCCAACGAAATCCCCTCGCCCAACCCAAGGGCAGTGACCGAACATCACCGCCAACAAACATAAATGACCGTGGAGACCGAGCATGGAATCCTGATCCTGACAAAAACGAGCCCACCGGGCCACCATCAAAAGATAACCCTAGCTGACTCTAAGCCGTATTCCACAACACGGAAACAATGATAAACTCGTAATAGAATGCATCATGAGTTTCCAAGGGCACAAATTACAAACAACTCATTAAAATAAGACAAACGTCAGGAATGGATTGTTTCCTGACTCATGATCAAACAAAGCGCACTGGTTACCCAGGAGTATTGACCATCGTTAAAAACCAAAATACATTCGCGAAACGAGCTCGCGAAATGGAAAAGAGACACAAAGCCGAAGAGAAGCGAACTCGCCGCAAGGAGCGGAAGGAAGCAGAATCGGCCTTACCGCAGGAAACTACTGACGAACCAACTCAAGAAGTCGACACTCCGGAAATCGACAACTCAGCGACTGACAACAACTAACAAAACAAAAAACCAACGCTGTTGGCGGAACTCCAGAAGTTTCTGACAGCGTTCATACAAACCACCATGTTGGACTATTGCGTGAACGTTTCTCGCAAATGAACCCGACATAACTTTTTGAAGAGTATTGGATTAGAAAATGGAACAAGGTACGATCAAACGCATCACCGACAAGGGATTCGGGTTTATCTCGCCAAACGGCAGCAACAACGACAACGACATGTTCTTTCACAGTTCAGCTGTCGAGGGCGTTGAGTTCAACGACCTCCGCGAGGGCCAAGAAGTGACCTACTCCGTTGGCCAAGGCCCAAAAGGCCCGCGAGCGGAAAACGTTCGACTCGCGAACGACTGAGCGCCGTTCAAGACGAGCGCCTTTCAATAATAAATTTCAAGACGCTGGAACTCTGATGAGTATCCAGCGTTTTTTTTGTATCGGGCGAGTACAGATGCCGCAGTGTTTCGGTCGCAGCCCATAGCACGAGCAACGCGACAAACGAAGCAACGCTATCCACTGGCGGTAGCGAATTTCCGTAATCTGCGGAATTTCCGGAACTTCGCTTACCAACACCACTGGCGAACGAGGGCAGTGGGATGTCGTTCAACTTGCTCTTGCATTGATCCAACGGCCACCTGCGTCCGCGATACACTTGTCTGCCTGCGCTAGGCAACCCCCACAACCAACCGTTCCGCGCTCAATGCTGTTACGTTCCGTGTTGAATGCTAAAAGATGAATGACGGTCGGATGGGAACTCGATAACGAGAGCAAGACGTACTCAGATCGTCCGAGGCAAGCAGGTCTGTCGCGTTAGACACATCAGCGTTTCGAATCCGCAAACTACGACGAACAACAACGTCCGGATGGAGCAGTGGTGAAAGTCCTGATGCGCGACCTCAGCACAGGGCATCTCAACGTTGCAAGTCTGATCCAAAATCTGACGACGACAAATGGGTAGTCGAGCGTGCAGCATTGGCGAAAATAAAGTCAAGTGGGGCTGACCGATGCCAGCTTTACATGTGCGTTGGATGGGCAGCACATTTTCGCACCGGCAATGAAACCAAGGATCTGTTGATGATTTTCTTCGAATTCGTAGTCAGCGTGCCGGCAACTCAGTCAGACACAGAGAGCAACTTCGTCCTGTCTCATTTGAAGGAATCAACGTAGGCTTTTGAAGCCAGTTCAAGGTGTGAAAGCTTTAAGCCAATGCCGTTTCCAGTCACGAGGCGAAACTCGGGTGCTTGACCAAAAAGTTTAAAGTCAGACTGAATGATCGTGTTAGGAAACGCCGGTTCCCTGTCTCATGCTTCCTTGGCGAGTCCGGTGGACCGTTGTCACTTGTAAAAACAATCGAGGTTTTCTTTTCGGACTGGAGTTCGTCTACTGCCGCAATGACACGTCCGACCTGTCTGTCCATTTTTTCAAGTAATGCAAGAAAAACACGCAGGAAAGAATCGTCGAGAACCCTTTTGAATTTATCGGTACTGCCCGGAACTGGCACGTGGGCATCGTGAACGTATTTCTGCAGCTCTCTATGTTTCCGTGTGGCTCAGAGTGGTAGACTGTCACGAGGCTGATTCGACTCGAAATGGAGACTGGAGATGAAAGCGTGGCTAATCGCTTGGCTTGCAGTACTGATTTTCGGCGTGGCAGGGTGCAGCAAGTCGCTGCAAGAACGTGCAGAACAGGGTGACCCTGACGCTCAGCATGCCCTCGGCTATATGTACGACCAAGGCGAAGGTGTTCCGATAGATGACGCCGAAGCTGCCAAATGGTACCGCATGGCTGCGGAGCAGGGTAACGCTGAGGCGCAGTTAAGCTTGGGCATCATGCTCGACGAAGGCGAAGGCGTTGCAATCGATGACGCCGAAGCCGTGAAGTGGTACCTCAAGGCCGCTGAGCAGGGCATCGCTGACGCTCAGTTCTACCTTGGTTTCATGTACGCAATAGGCGAAGGCGTTCCGGCAAATGAGGCCGAGTCCTTCCACTGGTATAGCCTGGCAGCCGAACAGGGTAATGCAGACGCCCAACTCGAAATTGGGGCAATGTACGAAAACGGCAAAAGCGTCCCCGCAGATGCAGCCAAAGCGATGAAGTGGTATCGCAAGGCTGCCGAGCAGGGTAACGCGCAAGCTCAGAACAATGTTGGCGTCCTGTACGTCAATGGCGAAGGCATCCCGCAGGATTACGTGGAGGGCTACGCGTGGCTGGCCGCAGCCGGCGCAAATGGCTGTGAATTCTCCTATCAAACCAATGCCGAAATCAGGTCCAAATTGTCCTCCCGAGAACTCGCCGACGCTCGGAAACGAGCAAAGGTCTTGCGCCTAAAGTATCCGAGCGAATGATCCTGTATGTTTTTCGCGGTAATGGACGCAGAGTTTCTGGTGGCGTGCTCCCCAAGAAGTGAGTCATGAGAGTCTACTGGCCGAAGGAGACTCTTGATGACAAAGACACGAAAACGACGAAAGCCTCAGCAGATTGTGAAGGCGTTGGCAGAAGGCGAAGCGACGCTCGCCGCTGGAACAACATCGGCTGAGGTGTATCAAAAGCTTGGCGTTGCTGAGTCAACCTGGATGAGATGGAAGAAACAGTTCAGTAGGATGAAGTCCGATGAGGCGAAGCGGGGATGCAACCGCCCGCAGGGCCTGTCACGACCGTATAGAAGAAATCCTGGACCACCAAGATGGCCCGCGAAAACACGTCTCTCCGGGAGATAGTGAGTGTTTTGGAAAACACTCTCACAGCGGAGCAGGGACTCATTCATTCCCGCTTGGAAACATGTATCCATCCTCAAATTGATTCATGAGTTGATCAAAATCCTGAATCAACTCTTCTTTGGACTTTTCGATAGGCCCGGACCTTGCCCAGAAAGCAAGATTTTGAAGGTGCTCGAATGACCCTGCTGGGACTCCGGGTCCGATTTCCTCGTAATAACACTCCATGCGGGATTCATACACTTGCTCACTAACAGCGTGAGCCAAATTCCAGGTACGCGTGTGATACTCAAGCAGCGATTGATTCAACTTCGGATCACCGCCAAAACTAACCAGATACCAGTGCAGCGTCTTCCACCCGCGAACGATCCCTGTCGACGATCCACCCGGAGCCGAATCCTGAACGGGTTGATCTCGCACCAAATCCATCCGGATCCCGTTTTTCATTCGACCGTTAAAAACGTAGGTCGCATTGGCACGCGAAGGCACACAAAACATTTGAAAGTTTTGTCCTACCATCGTTGCCATCCCAAACCTATAGAAGCTGTCTGTATCCGCTTGTCGCCGGGTTCTGCCTAGATACCCATGCAGCGCAAGCAAATTCCACATGACAACATAAACAAGGAATACGAATGGGACGAGAATCGAAAAAACTCGCTTCCCCCAAATTCTGATGCTACTCGGTTTTGTGTGATCACTCACTTCACTCTTTGAACCACCGTCAGGTTCAGCAATTCGCGTTGGTGAAAAGTGATTCCAGAAAATCCCCGGTAGAACAGGCAACCATGCCATCATCGACACCGCTCCAAACTTCCCAATGTCCATGAAAAACTCAATGCCGATGTGGAAGCACCAAAAGAACAGGACCACGCCCAATCGAATTAAGTCATTTCTGTAAGGAACAAACAGTAACAACGGAAACAGCAATTCAATCGCTAACGTGCTGTACGTGAGACACATAACCAACATTGGGTAAGTCAATGCCCATCGGCCCATCGGCCGAGTGTAACAATCCAGCCGCAAAATGTACTCCATTGCTGTCCCATCAAGCCAAGCCTCATTCCACTTGGACAGCCCCGCTGTCCAGTACATGATGCAGACCTGCAGGATCAAACATGCGGTGCCAACCGAACACAACAAGCTTGGTTGGGTTGGCAACTCGGTCTCGCCACCGGATGCCCGCCGCTGTCGCCAATGATCAATGGACCAGATACGCCCGAGCGGGATGAACATCGACCAGAACAACATCATTCGCAACAATGTGTCGCCGCTAATCAATACCGTGGGATTACGAACATGGATGGAAGCGAGCAGAATCCAGCAAACGCATGTTGCCAATCGGGAATAGCACCCCATCCCCAGCAAAACAGCCCCCAACCCCAGCAATATAAAAACACCTTTTTGAAATCCGATGGAATCGGAAAGGTAATTCACTGAGTAACTGTAAGGCGAAACATGCTTGGCCAATTCAAGGTTAAAAAACCCGTGCTCAGAATAGAACGCGTCTACGTACTGAAATCGATCACATACGTCACAAAAAATAATGCACGCCAAGGCGATCCGAAAGATAGCCAGCGAACGAATATCACATCCAAAAAACTTTTGTGCTCGATCTTTCATTTGTCAGTCGGAAGCCCAAACAATTGCGATCCGGGGGACCCAATAATCAAGGTATTTGGTACACAATTTCCACGGCCGATGGCAACCATGATTTTCTCAGCTGCCACTGAAGTTTTTGGACCGCATTGATGTCCATTTCTGTTTTCGTTCCGCCTGACGTCGGTTGAGAGGCCGCAGCGCACCTGCGATCCTGCCGTGGAACATCTACGGCAAGGATAGAACGTTCCCACCGAGGGCCCGAACCCGCTGATTGCGTCTGAAATGACAAGATGACTGTTGATAAAAATTGAATCGCCTGAAGATTGGTAACCAGCCAGCCCTGACCCTCCGCGTTCCATCACATAACAAACTCTGGATTTCGCGAATCGAATACAGCAGCTCTGAAGAAAACACTGACCGACTGGGTCTTGGCCACTCGATGACCAATGAGTGGATGTTTTTTCCGCGCCAGCGGTATCGCTTGTACCGTTTGGGCGACCTGGCCCAAAGAATCGAGGGCTTGCCCCTGCTCCATAATTTACCATTCGTTGCCTGCCCATCGGTTATTCTATAGAGCGATGTATTCTATAGATCCAATTTTTTCAAGTCTTCATTTGCAACAGATCATGAACACAAAACGAATATTTCTCATCATCATTCTCCTTCTCCTTGTGTTTGATCGGGCCGCAGCTGATTTCGATGTTTCCCAGTTGCAGACTGACATCTACAAGACCATCGAAGCGGTGCAACCAGCTGTCGTGTCGATCCGCGGTTCTGGTAGTTCTTTTAGCGGTGTTATTGTTAGCAGCGAAGGACATGTTTTGTCTGCCGGCCACGCAGTAAGGCCGGGAACCCGATACCAGGTGACTCTTCCTGATGGACGCCGCTTCACGGCTCGCGGCAAGGGCACGAATCCTCAGGCTGACTGCGCTTTAGTCAAAATCACTGACGACGTTGATGCGCTGCCATTTGCTCGTATGGGAGATTCCTCTAACTTGGTAGCCAATCAACCCTGCCTTGGAATCAGTTACCCCGGAGGCCAAGGACCAAGCAAACTTCCAGCGGTCCGGTTCGGTCGCATCGTACGCTCGGGACTCACCCGAGGAATGCTTCAATCAACAGCGCTGATGGAACCTGGTGACTCCGGAGGAGCGTTGTTTGACCTCAACGGACGCGTCATCGGTATCCACTCACGCATCGGCCGAAAGATGGACCGCAATTACGAAGTTCCAATCGATGTGTTCAAAACTTTCTGGAACGAACTGAACAGCGAACGTTCGTTTACGGAATCAGGTCCGCCACGGACAAAGCTGGGGTTCCGCGGCGTCGAACAGAGTAATGGCACCGGGATCGCTGTGGATGAAGTCATCCAAGACAGTGTCGCTGAAAAACATGGAATTCAGGTCAAAGACGTCATCCAGATGGTCTACGGAAAGGCTATCAAGTCCGTCAATCAACTCCGTACAGCATTAGCCGCCGCACGCGATGACGGTGCGGATCCGGTTGTTGTCAAACTGCTCCGGGGCAAAGAGAAAATCGAACTCGAAATCACTCTCGACATTGAACCGGAGGCTCCGAAGGTAGAACTTCCCAGCTACGAGCCAAGAGAGTTCAGAGCCCCAAAGCCAATCAAGCAGTTAGTGAATTTACCTCGAGAGTTCTCTGAACTGGAAGACCAGTTGGACGACGTCTGCATCGACATATCGAGCAAATTCGGCGTCGATACAGACATTGCCTCCTTCTCCATCGTGGGCACGATGATCAAGGGAACCAATTTGGTGGTCAGCAAAAATTCGATGGTGGGCGACAAGCCGACGGCCAAGATCGAGGGAAAGGATGTTGAACTTGAAATTGTCAGCCGAGACCAAGCGAACGATCTGATCTTGCTGAAAACCCCCAATAGCAATCTGGATGGAATTGACCTTAGCGAGGCAATGGGCAGCCAACCGGCGATCGGAAATTTTGTGCTTGCCCCGGATGCCGATGGCAGCGGATTAGTTAGCGTTGTCAGCACCCGACTCTTCAAATCCCAGAAGCAGGCGAGTAGAGGATTTCTGGGCGTCGTCCCAGCCACCTACAAAAACGGCCAGGGCGCGGAGTTGAAAGAGGTCAACGATGATGGGGCAGCAAAACGAGCCGGGCTCAAGGTTGGCGATGTGGTGACGAAAATGAATGACACGAAAATCAATACACATCGCGACATGCGTACCTTCTTAACCACAGTCGACCCAAAGGTTACGATCATCGCGACGTTGCAGCGAGACGACAAGGAATTACAGAAGCCAATTACCCTCGGTGCCTATCCGTCAACGTCAAACCACGCAGCTGACAACATGGACAAAAGTGGTCGCAGAGATGGCTTCACCGCAGTCATTCCGCACGATGCCGATCTCCAGCCAGAAAACTGCGGCGGACCTATATTTGATCTCGCCGGAAACTTCCTAGGCTTGAACATCGCCCGCAATAGTAGAGTTCGCAGCTATGCCATCCCCGGCGATCTGGTCAAGCAATTTGTCGATGCTCAAAAGTAGCGGTCACTACGCCAAGACGCGTTGAACTTGTGTAGGGGATCGACCGACAACAGCAGTTGCCACCAGTGCATTGGATCGCAACACCTGTTCCCTGCAGCTGAAATCATGCTTCACGCTCCCCTGACGTCGCCACCAGATTCATCGCCCCGTCCAAGAACCATATCAGTTTCACAGCAGCGGCAATGCTGACAAGTCCGCCCCAATTCTGCTGGTCCCAGAAAATCATGTCTGGATTGATCACTCTCGACAATCCCATGATCACTCCTGCCGCAACTGCTGTTCAATCGTACGCGTGTTCTTCAGCTGGACATCCCCCGTGTGTTGAGTCGATTTCCGTTCAAACAGCAGAATCAAACATTCATGTTCAGCGGTAGGATTGTGACGTACACCCTTGGGGACAACAAAGAATTCGCCTTCTCGTAAGGTGACAGTCTGCTTTTCCATCTCTATCTGCATTTGCCCACGGAGCACCATGAACATCTCGTCGTCATCCTCGTGCGCGTGCCACGTCAGAGAACCGCAGATCTTTGCGACCTTCACATAAGCATTGTCCACTTCCCCTACGATTCGTGGAGCCCAAAGAGACTTTAGAGATTCCGCCACGCTTCGTGGATCAACTACGTCATCCATCAATCACAGTAACCCTCACGGATTCCAGCCTCCTCTTGTACGCGATTGTCAACGATTATTGCGAAAATACCGCCACAACTATCCCACCGTTATCGCCACAACAACTACGCCCAGAAGTACAGCCCAAACAACAGCCATCAAGCCTCCCAACAAAATCCCTATCCACGCGTGGACACTCCCTTTAATGACTGGATTTTTTGCTCGATTACGCAAACCGATTACACCCAAAATAAAAGCGGCGACTCCCAAAAAAAATCCAATGAAAGGTAACAGTGAACCCAACCCCAAATAGTACGCCAGCAGAGCTGGCATGTTTTTGTAAGGTATGATACCGCCGGTCTTATCACCTCCATCCTGGCCAGGCACGAATTGCGGACTAACTTCCAAACCTGGGCCATACGGATTCTGGTTATCGGACATATTCCCCTCGCGTTTCGATGTGTCAAATGAATCTACAACAGCAATGATAACAAATCGAGAGGGGACCCATATCGCACCATGCGCTAGTCGCTCAGATCAGATGCCCTGCTACCAGCAACGCGATTGCACTCGACGTCGTCAACGTCAGCTATTTTCAGCGTAGCACGATCAACTCACAAAGAAGGCTAAGACTGACCACCCTGATCACGTAACCACAGTTGCAGCCTTCGTTCCCGCGAGGGACGTTGCTTTCGCGTGTCCAATCTGCACACTCACGTCAAACGAACCATGAATCCTTATGATTCTGCCCACACACCAGTAATCAGGCATTTGATCCAGCGTTCAGTGATTTACATGTTGGGCACCCGCGTAGTGTTTCTTGTGTTTTTCATCGCACCATTCGCGTGGAGTATTCGTGATGTTCTGGGTCCAGACCCAACAACCAATGTTGGTTGGAACGCAATCCTGCGGATGTTTGGCAATTTCAATTGGGGGCCAGTCACGCTGGAGACACTTCTGTTGCGTGGCACGGCAAGGTTCTTCCCTAAAAGCAGAAAAGATCGAGAATTCTTCGTCGGCCTCACACGATGGAGAGATCATCATGCTGCGACTCTGTCGAACCACATATCCGGTGTACACCTCGTCACACCTGACTGCAAACGTACCGTATTCCCCGAACGACTCACCAACCAGTCGCATAAATCGGACGGTTTCGCTTTCATCTTAGCCTAGATATTCCAAGTCCACGGCGTGAACCAGAAAAGCGAGACATTCTCACAGTCGTGGAAAGCGAAGGCCGGCAGAACGCTCGAAATCGTCGATTCACCACCTCTCGCCTGTTCAGTGATTTCCTACACTGAATATCACCAATGGAATCCGCCAACGACTAAGCAAGAACGGCGTTCCGGTAACAATCTCGACAAACATAACTTATCTTCCTCAATGTACAGTGATTCGCGGACAATCAGCAAAGCGTAAACGATGACGGAAGTCCGTAGCACAAAACGGTCTTTTAGATAATCAGATTGCCACTCACCGGCATACATCACCAGGGGAATATCCTCAGTCGCATCTCGCGCTGAGCAACAGGCTCACCAACCTCGATACCACCACGATGAGGCCATGCACTGTCGACCTGTTCGCAAACCGGCAACCTTGGCAGCACGGCGATCAGACTCAGACTACACAGGGAATCAAAGAACACACACCGCCGGCAAGCCCACCGTTCGGGCTTCCAGTGTTATCCCTCACGCGGCAACTTCTCAAACGCATCCGACGCATTCGCTTAGAAAATCTGCAGAACGAATTCCAACGGAAACATTTGGCTTCGCGTTTCCAGATCCAGATGACACCAACCTAGGTCCAAGATACAAATCAAGCAGACACGGAACATGCCGTGCCTGCACCCGTTGCAGATAGCCGCCGTCACAACCGCGAACGGCAAACAGAAAAAGCCAAGAGGTCCTCGGCTTCATTTCGCACTCGGACCACGAGCTAGCGGCTGCACTTCCCGGCTGCCTACTCGACCCTTTCAAAGTCACCGGGTCGCCAGGTTCTTTCAAACCACGGTTTCAGCGGACCATAAAGTCTGAGAATGGCCCACCAACCTTTGCCCGGGACAGTTTGGACCCAGTTTGTGGCTTCGCCTTGCGGCGGTTCAGGTCCAAAGTCCAGGTCAACCGATCCATCAGTGTTGGCGACGAGTTCGTCACGTTTGTTATTCTTACTTGGAAAAGGCTGTCCCGTTTGCAATTCTGACCGAGTTTGCGGATCGTAAACCACAACCGACCAAAAATCCTTCGCAGGCACATCTGCCGGCACATGTAAACGATAGTTCTTGCTACCGTCCAGATAATTTCCATCAGAATCGGTTGAAGTCACAGCATATTGCGAACCAGCTCCTACCATTTCAAGAACCATCGCGGGAGTATTCAAGGTATATCCGTAAAAGAATGCAGTGCGTGAATCCAGATTCCGACCACCCTCACCACCAGCGATTAACCAGCGATAATCGCCACCAACGAAGGCAGAATACCATTGCCGATCAGGATAATAGAACGCGGTTTTATCTCTGGGACGTAACAGCAGAGCGCGGGCGGTGGCATTCCCGATTGCAACGCCGTCCTGCAGCTTCTTTACCATCCGCGCGTTGGGCTTGAATGGCTTTCCCTTCTGTATTCCAACGCTGGAAAGCAACCCCCTCAGTTCAGGGTCGATAAACTTCACTGGCTCGCGTTGAATCACATGATTCACTTCTTCGAAGAACGAAAAATCATTGGCGTGTACTGTGTTGAACGGAACGCGCGAGCCGCTGACAAACTCCATCTTCGGAGGACTATCTTTCTGACTCAGCGGATAAATTCGCAGCCCTTGCTTCAACGATCGTACCGCTGCATCTGTTTTTCCGTCAACGAGGAACCCTCGCAGAACCATCACGTTGATATTGGATGACGAGTGGGCGACAAAATACCCCTCTGGAACATCGCCTTGATACGAGTCTGGAACGATCAGGTACTTGCCACCCTTACCACGATCCGGACCGGGAGCGCCCATGTCAACAACAAAGCGAAAGAAGGCGTCATTAACGGTGCTTGGTCCACTTCCCGCTGGAATCTCGACAACCGTGGGTCCATCCCGTTTGAGATCAAAAATCACGATCGCATAAACAGTGTCAGTGTTGCCCGTCAGGAACAACGGATTCGAATCAAGCAATTGATCGAATATCATCACTTGATTCGATTTCGTGACACCGATTCCCTCAAGCCCTAGTCGCACACCCTCCAGCGACGCAGCAGGGATAAAGTTAAGAAATGCCTCTGAAGCGCGAATCGTATCGAGGTTGTCATAAACTTTCTCTACAGTCGCCCTGTCCGGCATCCCATCAAAAAATTTCAAAGTCCCGATGCTGGTTTCCACAACATCGGGAGTCATGACGGCCTTGGGGATAAGCTGATTAAAACCCGGCGTCGCCTCTTGTCCGTAAGCTGCACTCAACGCAAAACAAACGGAACAAACCGCTCCAAATGCAGATCTCTTGATGAAATTTTCCATAACTCGAATTCATGCTCAATAGAAGGCCAAAAATACTGAATTGTTAACTTACGGTAAACCAACATAAGGTTGAACCGGTCCAACTTGCGTAAAAGTTCAGTCGTTTGAACACCCAACACAACGGAACCAACAGCCGATAAATTGAAGTGTGGCCGCAGCTGCTGACACATTGACACCATCCAACGATTCCCTGGATAGTTGAGCCCGATTCCTCCCAACGGTTCACAGAATCGCAACTGATCCGAAATTTTTTGATTCCTACCGAGGCCGTCAACGGAAACCTTCTTCCTGCCCCCGCATGCGGGGTTCCACTAACACCCACTGGTATCTGCTGGCATTGTTTTTTCGGACAAGTATTTCAATCGGGCAGAATGCCTTGCAGTAGCTTCCGAAACAACTGGCCAGCGGCCAAAAACATGAATCCGACTGGTTCATCGCCATCGACACAAACTTATTCTCTCTCGTGTCCAAAAAGCGTTTCCTGCCAATGGCACTTCGATCGAAGACTGCTACAAATTTTCACCAAAAAGGGAACGGAACTCAGAGTTCAGACCAAGACGGGCAAAATCACCGCGCCACGAGCCGTCCAGTGGAAGGAGTCAAAAGCTGCGGGGTTTGAATCCGAATCTTTAACGCAGCACCGCTGCCTAAGTCCCACACCCGAACTCAATCGTTCTTTATCCGCTTACCAAATTGCAGTTTCTCATACCGGCATCAACATCCCGATCCAGATAGTAATCCTGATGGCATTTTCGTAGCCACAGGTTCATCGTTTGGGATAAGCTGTCCTGATTGCGACCTTTCACATAGAGCTTCGTGGACACAACCCTGTCCCCGGCTTAATCCATCACCGATTGCAGCCATGCACTACAAATGCAGCCATCCACGAATGCTAGAGATCACCAACCGACGTCTTGCGACTGCCTCGGCGATCATGATGGCAACTTCTCTGATTCATGCGTGGTCTGATTCGCCTACGAATCAAAAGCGGCCACATCCTGATGCGCTACCAAATCAACACAAATCTGGGGACGTTGACAATCCCGACTTGGTTCCGTTCGTGGTTCAAAGAACGTCGACTTTACCTGGAATCGTAATTGACGAAATGGATGCTGAGCTCATCGGTACGTGGATGTACTCAACCCACACCCCCCCGTACGTCGGACTTGGTTACCTTCACGATCAAAAGAAAGCCAAGGGGAATAACTCAGTCACTTACCGCCCTCTTATTCCACGCACTGGGTTTTACGAAGTACGGCTCTCGCATTGCTATAATGTACGGCGGGCAACCAACACCCCGGTCACGATCCACCACGCCAATGGTGAAAAAACCTTACGCATCAATCAACAGGAAATCCCGGAACACAAGCGGCTTTTTCGAACACTTGGCAAATTCAGATTCCTGAAAGGGAAGACCGGTTGGGTACGGATCACCACAGAGGGTACCGCCGGCAAGTACGTCATCGCCGACTCAGTTCAGTTCATTCCAATACCCGACAAGCACCCTGAACCGGGATGCAAACCAAGTGTCGGAACCGATGCGCGCAGGCAATGAACAAAACAGTTCTTCGCCCGGCACAATGAGCAGAGCTGATTCAACAAGCCGTATGGTTGTAAAGCAGTAAGCAGCGATCAGAACCCTTTCAAACCGTAATTTTCCAGCACGCATCCAAACATTGACGGCGAACAACCAGCCAACTGACGGCTCACTGCGACTCACCGATGCACCACAATTTTCGACTTGTTCGCAGAAAAACATTTCCATTAGCCAGCGCAGGAGTCGCGTTTGTCGTGTCATCCAACTGGCACTCTCCCAGCTCAATGAAACCCGTCGGAGACGGACGAAACACGGTCGTCCTACCACGCTGATCCGTAGCATAGGCAACTTCGCCGGAGAGTGAGATCGAACTCCAAAACGCTCCCTTCGTGCGATGCTGCCAAACACTTTTACCGGACTCGATCTCCGTACAATCAATCAGATTGGGACCAGCACCCGGACGGTAAACGTGCTGATCAACAATCACTCCCGTGCCGATGGACTGCGGGTTATTGTCGGACCTCCAAAGCTGATCACCCGCTAGATCGCCAACCCCAGTTATTTTGAACGCAACGAACGGACCTTTAAATCCGGCGTTGAACAAGCAAACATCACCCTGCACCATAGGACTGCTGTAGGACAAATCTCCACGGTCGCTATCAACGACAAAGAACCACACAACCTCACCGGTTTCCGCATCAAGCCCTAAGATTCGCTTCTGCATCGCCACCACTACCAAACCACGTCCTTGACGCTTGATCGAGATCGGTGTTGACCATGTCCCCATGTACTTGCGTTCGTTATTGTAATCGCCATCTCCGTCAACCGGTTCGTCATGCCGCCAGATCGTGTTGCCAGTACTCAAATCAAAAGCAGCGACAAACACCTTTTTACCAGCGCCCGAGTTCAGAAAGACTCGGTCCCCAATAATGATGGGGCTGGAACCATAGCCCCACATGTGTTGAAACTCGCCGAGGTCCCGCGACCACAATTTCGCTCCATCCATACTGTAAGCATGCAACCCTGCTGAAGCATGCCATACAACCACACGTTGTCCATCGCTGGCCGGAGTGGAACCACCATACGGATTTGTTTTGTGCGTAGGCATTGCACGTGAGATATTAACATTCTGTACCCAAAGCTGTTTCCCAGTCAGTGAATCAAAGCAGAACAAGCTCCGTTCCAGCCCCTTCGTATCCACTGCACTACATACAAGGACTTTGTTGCCAGTAACGATCGCACTTCCGTTGCCCGGCTGCGGAAGGTCAACCGACCAGCGAACATTACGTTCGATTCCCCAGTCCGTCGGATAGTTACGACTAACCGTAACTCCGTTCCCTCTGGGGCCTCGAAATTGCGCCCAATCTTCGGCGCCGAGCGGAAACTGCAATGACACGAAAACGATCAAGACACTAAATAAACGCATCATCTAAAGAGCACCATGAGTCAAAGTCAAGCATTCAAGTCGGACGCTTGAATCGCTGTCACAAACACTGAGTAGGCAAGTCGCCAGTAGCGACCACAGTAATCGCCAGTAGCGACCACGGATCGATCAGAGCTGTACCGCGGCAAGTGTGAGCGTGTCTGTCAATCAAAACACAATCGATCCGACAGTTTCCAACCGCATTGGGCTGCCATTTGCGACACTGTTCGAATTTAAACACTGCAGGAAAAACCGGCGCAGCGTACTCAACACCCGCGGTATCAGATCAACTCACTCCTGAAAAACCAACCGTTCAACGGGCGTGCAGAAAGCCTCGTAGCGTGATTCGATTTCTTCAGGCGTAGCCAATCCATTCAAGAACTCAACGCGGTACCGCAATGTCAATGTTTCTCCATCTTTTAGTCGATAGGCGCCTGAACCTTTTTCTTTGCCCAAAAAATGGTGAAGTCCGAATGGATTTGCCGTCACCAGTCCATAGTCGCGGGCATGCCACGTGGTGGGATGTCGCAGATTTTCCGGGTGATCAAACATGGCGATGCTCATCGGTTTGCCATCAATCGGGCCTTGATATAAAAGCCATTTTGCATTCTTTCCCCAAATCTCTTTGCCACCCACACCTTCACTGTTAACTGCGGTGCCAAAGACTTCCGCAACACCCTGCGCCGGTCTAGCATTCAGTCGCAGGTCGGGATGGGTTCGGATGGCGAACAGCCCTTCTTTTGTATCGTCAAAAGTAATGTCCCCGTGATCGGCGCGGTAAGTGATAGTGCAGTCGATCCATCTGCTGTTTTTGTCGCCACCAAATCGGTATGCAGTCTGATCCGTCAATAATGTTTTTCCGTCGCTCTTTTTCACCCAGAGCGAGGTAGCGCGAAACACGTTCTTTGGTTTTCCGACGAACTCGGCTTCGATAGTAGCAGTCTGCACTTCACCACCTTTTTCTCCCCAAAAATCGACTCCACTGATTTCGTGCGTGATCCACATTGACTTGTGATGTGGGTGGTCGTGCGCTTCGCCAACAACGTCGTCTTTCATCGGCCAATTCCGCGTCATTCCAACTTGGCCTGGGCCAAGGATCGGGTACAAAATTGGTTTGTCGTGACTCCCGTAATCAAAAGTCGTGAAATGCTGGTCACCTAGAAAAACCTTAAGCTTTTTGTCGGCATGCTCAAACCGGACATTCGGCGTGGCGCCCGTATCGGGTTCTACCGCTGCCACGCTGGCACAGCAGCAGAATATTGAACAGGCAAACGCCGAAAAAAGCAAAAAGCACTTCATGATTTTCCTCGTTCTGTTTTGTACCAAGCCCAACCCCATCGGTAATCGCCTGAATCCATATTGTACGCAATGCGAAACGACGCTGCGGTCTGCTTCGGCCAATTAACAGCACGAAAACACGGATCTTCATTTCCGCAGGTCGTCAACCTTGGAAACGGCAGTTCGCTTGCTGTGATCGAGTGGCTTCATGCGAGGCACCTCTTCCCGAATCCAGCCATCTGAAATAGTCGTGGAACTCAACGTCAGGTCCATTGGCACCTACCTGTCAGGCAACGTACTGTGAATACCTCCAAGAGTCTATTCATTCACTTGCGGATTCTCGATCCTATTCATTAGGGGCACCGGACATTGAGCCTAGCTGCAACCCTGCTTTGCGTGACCGCAGCAGGCAACAGACCGCAGGTTGACTTCACAACAAAACGCAATCTGAGTTGCTTTCGTGAAAGAATAATGTGTGTCAGAAGATCTCTGTTTTCGAAACGTCTGATTGAATATCTCAATTCAGTTATCCATCTCGATTTCAAGTTTCAATCTTATTTTGATTCAGTTTTAATTTCGTTCGATTAGCAATCATCGACTAAACACATGCATTTGGGGTTGGCACAACCTTTGCAACTGGCGGTATCCAGAATTACTACTTCTCTCTCTTCTAGATCCCAGGAATTTTGTCATGTTCCGTTTCTTTTCACATCGAAACTTTTTCGCAATCATCTTTTTAGTCGGTCTCGGGATCGGAATCCCGATTCAGGGAATGGCCTCTCAAAGGCCCCGGTAAAGGACGATGATCCTGAATTAGCCAACCTCTATTACGCCGAACTGAGTCGCAGTCATTGCGACCATCTGGTCGTCTCCGTTCTGCAGGAAAGCAAAGAAGGGGTGGTCGTCAGTATGTTTCCACCGGGGAATGATGGATCCGAAAAGAGCAAAAATGGGCATGTCGTCGATATGTTCCCACCGGGGAATGATGGTACGCGACCTAAGAGTACAGGTGGGACTGGTTCTGGCGATATGAAGTCAGGTGCGGTCGACCACAATACGACTCGCTCAAATCGTGGCGGTATTAGGGACACGGGCGGGACAGGTGGTGACAAGGGTGAGATTGGGCATCATGGCGTCGGGAACAAAGCTGAATTATCTGAGGCAATGGCGAGCAGGTCAGACCTATCACAAGCAGATCCAAAAAGAGCTTTAGAACCTATCACTACGAACGTATCCAGTACACGCAAGAAAGCTGATCCAGTTGCTTTGATCGGATTTGGAAGTCCTCCCAAATCCTCCTCCATTGCTCCGAAGCGTGCTGCAAGACGTGGTCGAAACCCACAAACTGGTGCGACGTTTAAGAGGGATGGTTCGAGCGATACGAAATCAAGAAACGCCGACCACAACACCACGCGGTCCAATCGCCAAATAATGATGGGTCCCCGCGGAAACGGGATTGGTTCAGGCGATACGAAATCGGGCAGCGACGACCACAATACCACGCGGTCCAATCGAGGAGGCTTCATGGATAGTAACGGAAGTAACACTTCCAGCGAGTCGGATGTCATACAGTGCGAGGTCTGTGGCGCGTCGTGTACCGAACCGTGCCGTTGTAATTCTTCCGGGGTCGAACTGATCTTTGGAAGGATCGACGATCAATTAGCAATGATGCAGACAGAAGCAGAATTCACTTACCTTACATTCCTGACATCTTACGGGATGCGTTCGGATACCTTGATTTCGA
Organism: Rubripirellula sp.; assembly: GCA_028823035.1. Taxonomy (GTDB): domain Bacteria; phylum Planctomycetota; class Planctomycetia; order Pirellulales; family Pirellulaceae; genus Rubripirellula. The sequence continues at coordinate 27,097 of JAPKCI010000007.1, read as the reverse complement.
TAGGGGACGATTCCGGTCAAACGTTGGTCATCGCCAAGGGCTGGGGGGATTGCAACGACACGAATCGTTTGCAAAACCCGGGCAAGCTCAGAACTTCGGACGTGATCGGATCGATTGACCCAAATCCACTGGCACACGTCGGCATTATGCATAATCGAGCACTGGATTATTTGACGCCCGACCTAAACCTCAATCTGCTTTCGTTACGGGGGATGTACGCCCACGCAATTGTGTCGCCGTGTAAATGTCATGATTGCGTGCACCGCCCAGGAAAGAATCCGGGACGCACTAGTTACAGTAACATTACGCTAAACCGACCCGAACAGTCCCCCCTAACGCAAGAGGATCTGTATCTCAACAGCTGCTTGTTTATGTCACAGATCTACGGAGCCCCCGCAGAAATTTTCCTTGCGACGAAAAACATGGTTGCCGAAACCGCCAAGATTGCCGAAGACGGATTCGGTTATCTCGAGAATTTCCAAAACCAACTGCCAACGAAAGGCCCGATGAGAGACGCGGTTCAACGAATGAGAGAAACAATGATGTTGAGCCCCGACCTGGAGTCTTTCAACCGGTTGATTGACGACCAGGCCATCGAAACGCTTCTATCTCGAGATTTCACCAATGAAGAACGCTCATTGGTTCTTGGATCGCTCTCTCTTGCCAAAGGAACCGTCTCCTACTGGAATGCCCATGACGATATTTTTGATGGCGATATCATCGAGCGAGGTAACGGAAAATTCTGGGCCGACGTCGGGGGATTTATTTCAGGATTTGTTATAACGGTGGTTGATAATGAGCTCAATAACGATGACAACAACGCTCTCAACAAGGGCGTTTCGTCGGGTGCTGTGGCTTCTGCTGTCCGCGCGATCAACAATCCTTAGCAGGGCTAATGCCCTTAGCCAAAACTGAAACTCATTGTTATTAGATTCACTTAGAAACGTCGTTGATCCCTATCGATCAACGACGTTTTTTTCAGATGAGTCATTCATTTGGTTTCATCTGTTTCTGGTGTAAACGCATTTTTGACGCGACTTTGAAGTGACGACCACCATCGCTCATTGTTTGCTATTTATCGCTTTGCAGGACGATCCGGCGAACCAATGAATACTGTCAGCATCGATCGCCAACTCGGCAAATAGATTTTTCGCATTGCCGTCAATCCCGAGGTGCGGAAAACACAAACTTTTCCTGCGTCCTTGTTCGCAAAGTTCGAGTTCCTTCTCGGCTGAATGTTCCCACGGGTTGTGGTTCTGGATACAAATTGTCTTCATCGTGTCTTTGCAATTTGAGTTTGTCAAAGACGGCAGCCGGTAGCTTTGCAGTTCTTTTTGATTTCAGGGTTAGACGGGAAGTTTCTGTGGTTGCTTTGTTGAACTTTCAAAATCCATTCCAACGCAGCGTTCCCCTCGGGTCCTTCGCTAGTGACTGCTTTTTTTTCCTTCGCCCCTTGAAATTGATTGATCTTCCAATGTTTTAATTCTGGAACAAATCCGCCAATTGAAAACATCTTTGATTGGTCCGGTGGCTTCGGTTCGCCATCGTCGCGTTGTATTTTCCACGGAAACTTTTGTTTACCAATCCAGATGGAATGAATGATTCCGAGCGGCAGTTCCCATTATCATCCCCGTCCGCGGGCATCATGGAAACGGTGTCATCTTTCGCCGCCATCACCGGAAACCGCAAAGGAACAGGCGTGCCTGAACAATGGTTTCCCCAATTCATCTCTTTGAATACTGGTAGTACTCACCCCGCGAACGCGCACAGACGACAGTTCCAGATCGAGTGAGTCTGAGCCATCAGTCCCCAGTTATCACCAGTCGAACCAGGAATAGCTGTCGCGTTTTGTTTTCGGCAATTCCTGGCACTAGAAGCATGTTATTGGACCGATTCCAACGCGGCGCTGGGTCGATCCTGATATCACCTCCGTACGGTCCCTTATAGACTCCCTCACTTCTGGCAAACCAGCCGTCACTCCGCCGGTACACCACGTAAAGATTGGCGTCACCTTTTTTGTAGCCGTTGACGAACAGCCGACCATTGGGAGAAAGTGATATGTCTCCCTCAGGATTGGGAAATATTTTCCTATCTCCCCATTGTTCAACGACGGTCTGCGAGTCGACGTCATACACAATCTGCCTGCCTCCTTTTTGGCCAATCAAAAGACTGCCTTCTGCCCACTCGGGATGACCACCCACGTGGATTTCATGGAGCGAAAGACCCGTCCCATCCGCGTGGATACTAAATGGCACATTCACTTTGTCACCGCCATTGCCACTCCATCCAGCTCTGGCAAAGAAATAGATGCGATCACAATCACGATTCCAAAGTGCGTGATTGATAAACAGACCTGTGTGCATGAGACCCGGCTTATTCTTTTTCAGCAGTACTTCGATTTCTCGAAAGGACGCCAACAAACGTTTTTCACCCGAGTTGGTGTTCACGACAAACAGCCCGTCGTCGTCTGGCGAGATACTGTCCTGGGACCAATCCAACGCAGCGGGGTAACCGGTGACAAGCCGCAAACGAGCCATCCGCCCGTAGTTCAAACCCAGCCACGATCTGCCGTCTACTGCGACTCCGGCATTGCCAATGGGTGTATCGTCGTACCGATACTCACGCACTCGTCGCTTTGATTCAATGTCGTACAAAACGGTAAACACCTTGCCCGTCGCAACATCCCGATCATTGAAAAAAAACTGAGTCGCCGGTTCGAGCGGATTCCAATAGAACATCGTTCCTTGCTGGGGATTCCACGCATGCGTCTTATCCAACCGTATAAGCCGGTTTTGTTGTTTAGTATCAATCAGGCAAATGGTGGCCGCATCCCTCGGTTCCGGCATACGGTCAATCGCATCAATTTCCATGCACAAAATGAACCGCTCATGCTGATTCCATGGGATCGTTTGGCACTGACCGATATACCCGAAGAAATGGTGTTTTGGGCCCTTTGTCAATTGCTCAATCTTCAGCCCAAAATCTGTCTCTTCAGCATGCGCCACGTCTGACACCACCAACGCAACCAAGATTGCAACCAAGAATGCAACCAGGGACGATGACCACTTCGCACAATGAGCGTTCATCACATCTCGGTCACGCACCGCAGCCAGACACTTCCCAGTGATGCTGTCGCTGCCGCCCTCTGCCACTGCCATCCTTTGTCCACAGGTCCGAAAGTTGCTCCAACTCATTCCACTTACGCGTTCCATTTCATGGTCTCCCTGCACTCAAAATTCGCAGCCCGCGACAACAATGCAAACTGCATCGCTCGCATTCTCACGAGGCGTTTCCTTAGCCGCCAGTATCGTCCTATTGCGCGGCGTTGGCCAGCCTCGCACTACCCACGCTCTCTGCTGGATCAAATCAACACAACGACGACCGCAAACCAACCGCATGCAACCGATCCGATCGCAGTCGCTCGATCACTTGTGTGAACCCTTCCCCGGCAGATCACCAAGCCATTCCGGCACTCCCCTATCCCGAAGCATCTCGTACTTACCTCCATACACATCGGTGCCGCCCTCCGCAATCGAACGCGGGACGACATTGACTTCAGGAATTGCAGCCGCCAGTGTTTGCTTAATGCCCGCGAACTCTGGATCCGCAGCCAAATTCCGATGTTCCTCCGGATCAACCCGATGATCGTAAAGCTCCTCGCTGCCGTCGCGATAACGAATGAACCGGAAGTTCATGCTACGTACCGCGTGATTGTTGTACTGCCATGTCATGACGGCGGGTTCGCGACGCAGTTTGCCCGGACTAACCAACTGTGGCATCAGGCTGAGACCTTCAAGCCCAGGCATCGGTGGCAAATCACAGAGTTCAATCATCGTAGGGTAAAGATCAAGCAAGCTAACGGCGCTGTCACACCGTTGACCACCATTCACACCCCCCGGCAATCGGACCGCCAAAGGCACACGCGTTGACTCTTCCCACAACGCCATTTTACGCCAGTGCCGTTTCTCACCGAGATGCTGACCGTGGTCCGACCAAAACACGACGATCGTATTGTCAGCATTGGGTCCCTTATCGAGCGCTTCCAGCACTTTCCCCGCCTGCGCATCCACGAAAGAAACGCACGCCAAGTACGCACGCACCATCTCTCGCCAATACCCCTCTCCGACGCTTTGTATGTTGAAATGATCTCCCCCTGTGATCGTGCCATACGCCATCGCTTTGCCCCACAGTGGAACGTCATCCATTTCGTCGCCGGGTACTTGCGGCATGACCACCGAATCAAGCGGATGCAGATCAAAGAACTCCTTAGGAGCCGTGTAGGGAAGATGCGGTCGAATGAAGCCAACGGCAAGGAAGAAGGGCTTCTCGTGCTGTTGCTGTAACTGATCCGCAGCCCAGGCAGCAATTTGTTCATCAGGCATACCCTCGATCGGCATATCAGCCTCCTCTAGTGCACCCCAGCACAAAGATTGTCCACTCACGCCTTTTTGGTGCAATTGAAAAATGGCTCCACCATCCTTGGGAAAAGGATAAAAGTGCCCACCGCTGTCGCCTTGGTATCCGTGGCCGCGAGCGGCAAGTGCTTTGGGCCAACGAAACTTCGGCCTCTCATCGTCCCAGTATTTGTAGCCTTTGATATCTGACGTCCCTTTATGGAACACTTTTCCGGCAGCCATTGTCTTGTAGCCGTGATCGCGGAAGTGTTTCGGCATGGGGAGGATATCACCCAGCGTTTTTCGATAGTTCTTCAAAGTCTTGGAGGAATTGGAATACCAACCGGTGCTCGACGGCCTTAACCCGCTGAATAACGCATGCCGAGAGGCACTGCACACAGGTGCTGCACAATGTGCATTGTGGAAAACAATACTGTTTGCCAGCAAACGATCGAGATTGGGTGTCTTGGCCTGTGGATGTCCGCCCAGTGCTCCGATCCAATCATTCAGGTCGTCAATCGCCAAGAACAGTACATTCGGCGGTACCTTTTTTGAAACCAGAACATGGGATTCAGCGGAGACCTGCCCCCGTGGACTCTGCGCCGGATCGTCGATCGCCTCAACCAGCAAGGCGGAACTCCCCGCACTTTGATTCCCTGTCGACATCGCACCCGACTGATTGGCCCCTTCAAAATTGCCTTCCGAGCAAAAAGCAACCGACCCACACAGAACGCAACTGATCACGCCGATCCGAACTGCAATCGTGTCTCTCATATTCCAACTTTCAACATGAACTATTTGGTCTCAACCCTACCACCACTCAAACCACTCTCGTCAACAAGAAATGCACGAGCCAACGGATCGTTCGGATTCTTCCACCCATAAAACAACAACATCCCAGCCACCGCGCTGCCATCAGGGCGAACAACCGGTTGCACGTTGTTGAAACGCCAACCATCGTACGCTTTCTGCACCGGAGACACTTGCCGCCGTTTCTGCCAACGTAGCCCCCCATCCTCTGACACCCACTCTTCGATCCTACCGCCACCGTGTCGGTCCATGTAACCGCCCTCAAGGTAGCCGTCGCCTACGATGACGTACGCATGAAGAATCCCCGCCTCATCGATCGATAGATGCCCACTATTCCACTGATGATTGGAGCCAGTGATCCGAGTTTGTCTCCATTTGCCACCAACACGACGGACGCAATAGTAGTGATGCTCGGAAAGTGAGCCTTCGGACAGTACGTGAAGAAAGACCGGTTGCTGGGCTTGATCCAACGCCACTGCAGGAGGGACTCCGGCGCCCCGCCATTGCGTGTCCCATATCTCGCAGTTAGCCATTGAATAGACGATATCAATAGGGGTCTTTAATACCACACCCTCCGCGTTGGTCACCTCATGGATCTGGGGGTCAATTTTGACATAAGACAAGTTGTACTTCCACTCGTTGGATGCCAACCCGTTGTACCGAGGATTGAAGAAGCGTTTAGGATCAGGATCGTTTTTGTTGTCGTCGTAATCGGTGTAGACAACATGCAGGTACTTTCCATCTTTGCTGCGGATTTTTGTCTGATAAGAGGACCAATCAAGCCGTCCTCTAGCGTCCAAATCAATGACGTCGCTGTCCGGCCCCTGCCACGTCTGTCCGTCATCCTGACTGACCCGATAAGTCCATGAACTCGTATGACCATCGGTTCTGTAGTAGATCAAGTCCTTACCTCCCTGCATTCTGAACACAGTCGGATACGATAACTTGGCTGCAATCTGCGGACCTATGTTCCAGGTCAACTCGCCCACCTTTCCGGCAGGACGATTCGAAATCAAGTGTGTACCAGATGAGTTGTGACACCCAAAAAGAACATGAAGGTAATCGTCGCGATCAGCCCAAATGATGGGACTGTGATGGTGGTCGCTGCTTGCTTTCCCCAGACGTACCGATTTTGAAAAGGTTCGAGCCACAGTGTCATACCTGACCAACAGTGGACACGCCTTCCCCTTATCATTCTCGGTTGGGTTCGCATCCCCATTGAAGACGATGAAAACTTCCCCGTTGATCAGCACAGATTGAGGCCGTTGCCGCGCATCGTAGAGCATCTTGAATTTACCGCCGTCTGCAAACGCAACGGCGTTAGTGGTTGGCTCTGCAGCAGTCGCCGCGGAACAAACGACCATAGTCATTGCCGACAAAAACGCGAAGAGCCAACTTGACACTCGCGATCGACATGCCCAGCAGTAAATTATATTCGTCACTATTCACGCCGCCTCTACAGAGTCAGGGACGAGACATCCACCGCCCGATAGAAGGTCGGCGTAATTAAGACCCGGCCGAAATTGTCCCTAAGGAATTTAAAAAAAGCATTCCGTCAAAAATGTAAAGCAGTGACGAAAACCTGTCTTGGGAAATTGGGCGGACAGGCGTTTTGCAATTCGGGTAAAATGCATGATCGAGCACTTTAGGTACCGCAAGCACAAAAACTGACATATTGCGACAGTTGGTATTATCCGCTCAGCCATTGACCTGATGCGTCAGGCGTTTACCGAACTGCGGTGGCACGAGTTCCTTGCATGCCTGTCGATCAACAAGTCCGTAATTACATCGAAATCTCCGTCAAACCCATCGAAATGTGCATTTTCGAAGCACGGAATCCACTTTGCAATGGTTCTGACGCTCACGTTATCATCTAATCACATTCTGATACGTTCATTCATTCAAGCTTACTCAGTCTCTAATTGGAACATATTGATGCGTCTTTCTCAGCTTCTTAGTGCGTTTGTTGTTGGCTGTTGTTTGCCGCTGGCCGGTTGTGGGGGCAGCGATAAGCCTACCACGATCAGTGTGGATGAGTTGGACCAGTATGTTGAATCGCATGCCGCCGAGATGGCAGAGGATGCGAGAATCGAGGCAGAAGAAGAAGCACAAGAAGAAGCAGAAGAAGATGAAGAGTAGGCGTCAATTATCTCAAAATTTCTACATTACGTTTCAGGACGTGCCAATCGAGTCAGAAAGTTTTTCTTTTCCTTTTAACGGAATGCATTATGCGAATTTATAAAATCAAAAAGGGTTTCACGCTGGTCGAGCTTCTCGTGGTTATTGCGATCATCGGGGTGTTAGTCGGCTTGTTGCTTCCCGCCGTTCAGGCAGCTCGCGAAGCTGCGCGGCGAATGAGTTGCAGTAACAACTTCAAGCAAATCGGATTGGCTATCCACAACTACCACTCAGCCTTCAAGCAACTGCCTAGACACGGCGGCGGCACTGGCTTACATGGTCTGCCGGCAATCGGAGACACTCGACTTCCGCCAGGGAACAACCAAAACGATCTGAGCATTTTCGTTGGCTTGGCGCCCTTCATGGAACAGCAGGCACTCTGGGAAAAGATCTCCAATCCGTTTCTCGTGGTATCCACCGGTAACATGTATCAAGCGATGGGTCCTCGACCGAACACCAACCTGGCCAGACTGTCAGCCGAACCGTACGATCCATGGTTAACTGAAATTCCGACGTTACGTTGTCCGAGCGATCCAGGCGTCGGTCTGCCATCACAAGGGCGAACCAACTATGGTGCCAATCTCGGGGACGCTATTCACCGCAACCAGAATGGAATGATGAATAACAACGGACTGCCCGCCTCGTCTGGAGTGGCTAGAAACGCGCGTGCGGCATGTCGTGGCGCATTCGTGCCTCGACTTGATTCAAAGTTCCGAGACGTGTTGGACGGCCTTGCCAACACCATTGCTTGTGGTGAAATGGCCACCAGCTTGGGTGACCGGGCAATCAAAACGACGGGCTTGCACGCCAGAAACAATGGCTTGGGCAACAACAACGCGATGTTGGACCCCGCCATCTGCCAACCTTTCGTCGATCCAACCCGTCCTCAGTACTGGGCTATATCCGCCAGCCTCTCCGGTGGTAGTCAGAACGGTCGGGGTTACAAATGGGCACTGGGTCGACCGCTCTATAGCGCCATCACCACGATCCTGCCCCCCAACCGCGAGATTTGCATGAACACGGGTTCCACTGGCCGTGGTGTGGTTCCACCAAGTAGTAACCATGAGGGCGGAGCGCATATTTTGATGTGTGACGGTGCAGTGGTCTTCATCACCGATTCGATTGAAGCGGGTAACCAGCATGCACCCAACGTACGTCTCACCGGCCCGCCAAATTACGCAGCACCCGGTTCCGCAAGCCCGTATGGTCTGTGGGGTGCACTTGGAACCAGAGCTAGCAGTGAAACGATCGAAGAGCAGTTGAACCAATAACTCGGCTGACCGAAATCACAAGATGATTTTCCGAGCCTCCTCCGTGTATGCGGAGGAGGTTTTTTGTGCTCGGTTGGTTCGGCCTGAGGCGCAAGTCGTAAGAAAGAAGGGGACGGGTCTCGATTCGAGTCAATTCCGCAGGCTTGCCTTCCAGTCGCCAAACTTCCAGACGCCAAACTGCCAGTCGCCAAACTGCCAGTCGCTAAACTACCCGCCGGGCGATTTCAAACCAACCGTCAACGGCGTTGCAGGTATCATTCTCATGTCGCGAAATGCGGGTGCGGTCCACTACAGATCGTGCAGCCCCGTCTCGTCTCGCATCCGCAGTCGCTCTCTATCGATTTTCCCCGCGCCCTTACGCGGCATTTCCTCGATGTACTGAATCCTTCGCGGAACCATGTACTGAGCAAGATGCTGACCTGCATAAGCCCTCAACTCTTCCTCACTCGCTTGCTCGGCTTGCCCGTGGCTGGTTACACAGGCATGCACTTCTTCGCTGCCATCACATTCCGTTAACCCATAAACGCAAGCTTCTGCCACCGACGGATGATTCAGAAGCACCGACTCAACCTCAATCGGAGACACATTACTGCCACCGCAGACGATCATGTCTTTTTTCCGTCCCATGAACCACAAATATCCATCGTCGTCAAATTTGCCCAAATCCCCGGTACGAACCCAGCCGTTGTGAAGCGTCTTGCGGGTCAAGGCAGTATCGTTCCAGTAGCCATCCATCATCAAGGGACTACTGACAACGATCTCGCCCGTGTGCCCGTCTGGTACATCGTCACCCTCGGGCGTCAAGATGCAGACCTGTGCCCCGTACATAGGCAAGCCAATCGAACCGAGTTTCTTTCTGCCAAAGGGTGGATTCAAGGAGTAGGCGCCCACCTCGGAGGATCCACACTGTTCCGTTAACTGCACACCGGTCAAATTCAGGAAAGACTCGTGCAATTTTTCCGGGACGCGGTCACCCCCAACAACACAAATTCGAAGGGAACCGAAATCGCAATCACCAATCGCCGGATGAGCCAACAACTGAGACAGGGCTCCGGGCAGTAACGCCAAGAAGGTCTTACTGGGGGGATTTTTCAACGCTTCGATGTAAGCATCCACCTCAAAACCCGCGATCAGCGAAGCACAACCGCCTGCATGCAGGATGGGCAGCAACTGACTTCGCAACGCCATCGGACGTGTAATCGGCGCTGCGATCAGCGCAACATCATCACCATTGAGCGGAACCCGAGTGAGATACTTTTTCACTCCCGCTACAACTGCCGCCCGCGTCAGCGTTACGCCCTTGGGTCTGGCAGTTGTGCCGGAAGTGTAAATCATCACTGAAAGATCATCTGCCTCAAACACTACCTCAGGAGCCTCGTCCGACGCCCCCTGTACCAATTCATGAAAATGCTGATAGTCATCTTCGCCTGTACGCGCGACGGTCACCACCTGATCCACCGCAACAAGTACACCTTCCTCCTGAAGGTCCTCAATCCGATCGTGGTGAACAATCAACACACTTGCACCGCTGTGATTCATCGCATATCGAATCTGCGCTGCATGATGTCGGTAGTCCAAAGGAACGATAACGAAGTTGCCTTTAAAACAGGCAAGGTACGTAACCACTGTTTCCTGGCAATTGGGTAGCAGCACCGCAACGCGATCAATCGGCTGCACGCCCATGCGTCGCAGACCGTTTGTGAGCCGGTTTGCATCGCCTTCCAACTGCTTTGCCGACCAACTACGGCCGTGAACTTCAAGCACCGTCCGATCTGGATCTGTATTGAGTATAGGGGCGAGTAGTTGGTCGAGCATGTTTCTCGGGAATCACAGAGGGTGACAATCAAAAGGGATTTGATCGAAATATTGACGCGTTCAATCGCGAGACCTCAACTCATGGACTCCGTTCTGGATATCCTTGAAGGTGCCGTTAGTATCTAACGCAAGACCTATTTGGGTCCGCGCGACTTTCAACCACACATAGGCAATCAGGCAGGCAATGAAAGGTTTGAACCCAAAATCCGCGAGGAGCGGGATATCGGTGTAATCAATGAAAATGCTCGCGATGCCGAGTATCAGACACAGCAGCGTTGCAAATCCGAAAATACGATAGCCTATGTACAACTGGAATAGAAAGACCTTGGCAGTCACATCAGTCGGACGTTCAAGAGCCCCCTTGCTCTTCTCCTCACGCCGTTGACGATCCCGCGTCAGTCGGTCCACCGTCACAAGTTTCTTCGCCACGGGCTCTTCTTCTGACCCCGTCTCCTGCTCATCACTCATCCTTCAAACTCCCAACTCGGGTATCCGCATTGCCCGACATCAATCGGCCGCAACACTCCGCCACAACGTAACAAGCTTACCACATCACCCAACGTGCGATCCTTGATTCAGTGATCGATTCCTCAGTGATCGATTCCGCAATGAACACTGGGGTCGGGCGGAAGCCGCAATGAACACTGGGGTCGGGCGGAAGCCGCAATGAACACTGGAGTCGGGCGGAAGCCGCAATCCCCTCCTGATACAAGCAGGCACCCTGAGGCAACAACCCGTCAATTACCTAATTCCACCCTGCCGATAACCCCATGCCTGCTTCAGAGTCCTAACGAGACACTGCTTCGCAAGATGCTGAAATAGCAGCGACTGCTTTCAGTTTTCCGTGCAAAGTCACTGTTGCGGTATGTAATTCAGATTGTAGTAGGCCTGCTTATGAAGTAGCGGCAGACCGTTGCTAGCTCGCACACCATCCGAGTGCAACTCATGTAGGTGACCTTCCTGCAAGCCGTCTACGTAAAGTCGCACGCTTTTGCCATCTTCGCCGGCAACTGCACGACTGATCTTTGGCATGGTGTGATCCACTTCAGGGCTGCCGTAGGACGATTGGAAAATATAGGTGTAGGTTGTCATCTTATAGGAATCAGTGTTTTCAACCGAAGCCTTCTCAACGGGCTCAGTGAAAACCAGTTCAAAACCATCAGGCTTTGCTCGCATCTCAAGGATCTCGAAGGGTACCTTCCCGGTCCAATCCACTCGTTCCACCGCGAACGGCTTACGACCTCTGGAGCCCCACCCGCGGTTCGTTCCACCGACGAACATCTTTCCACTGTCAGTCAATTCCAACCCGAGCGACCCGCTGCCAAAGTCTTCCAAGAACGGAAAGCAGGCTCCCTGATAATGCCCTTGAACCTTTTCCAGGAAGCACCGCATCACCGTACTGTAGGACTGGTCGGTGACAAACATTTGATTCTCGAACGGTCCAAATTTCCCACCGGTCGTGTCACAGGTCACACCCGCAGCCGATTTGCCCATCTTGTTGTAGGGAAACAGAATCGCAGGGGGTTCGTATTTAGGCAAACGTTTTGCCTCGGTCATGAACCGGCTACCGCTCTTTGGTTCTTCCGGTCTTTCACCCATGAAAGGCTCTGCCAGTTTGTACCACTCAAAGCCCCCTGGGTGGCCGACAAACTTGCCAACGGGAAGGTGCTTCAACCCGCAGGTTCCGTTCCATGGACCCTGATTATCGGTATAAAACATGTCACCCAGATGGTTAGCTCCGATGCCACCGGGCGAGCGCACGCCGCTACATGTGGGAATCATTTCTCCACTCGAAGTCACTCGCACGCACCAGCCTCGGTAGGGTACCTGACTGCTGAAGGATCCGGTCAAACAGAGCACAACCCAGATGTCGCCGTTCTTGTCGAACTTGGATCCGAACGCATACTCGTGATAATCACCGGATATTTCCCAACCATCGTTGACGATCTCGAATTCGTCAGCTTCACCATCCCCGTCGGAATCACGCAATCGTGACACGTCGGAGCGTTGGGTTGTGTACAGCCAACCGTCACGCTCGGCCAAGGTCAACGTTTCGTGCAACCCATGCGCGAAGCGTTTGAATTGACTCGCCTTCACCTCTTTGGCATTGGGATCACTGATCATCCAGATCTCACCTCGGCGTGAACAAACCGCCATTTTTCCATCAGGCATCAGCTGAAAGCCGCTGGCTTCCAGCACAACCCCTTCGGGAGTTTCAAAGCGTGTGATCGGGTAATAATCAGATTCCGTCGGTACATCTTGGGCAACCAACGGGCTGACCATTAGACAGAACAGCAATGGGAGATAGATTTTCAGGTGCATAGTTATTCAATCAGGGCTACCAGGCAATTTGTTGCGTGATCGTGGTGGCGCCGTTGACCGGCACCAGGATTTCAGAAGAGCCGCCAATATCGCGGACAATGGGTTCGGCGCCAGACGAATCGACGCGAACCCGAACCGTATCATTGATCAGGAACCAGCCGTCAGCGAGTGCCTCGATCGTCCCACTTCCGGCCCGGAAGTAAATGCCGGCCTTCTCATTCTGTCCGGTTGGTGTGACTTTGATTTGTCGTGCAAATGTTCCGCTGAATTCACCCGCGACCGGGATCGGGGTATCCTCAACTTCCGCGTCCTTGAATCGATAACGGAAAGTAGGACGTCCCTGCTTATCAAGCCGATACCCCAGGAACTTGTAACCGCGTTCCTTAGGCGCAGAGTCGGGCCAGGCAGTTTCAGCATCCGCAAGCGCCGCAACAGAAGCAACCGTTTCCAATTTGGTAACGCTACCCCCGAGGGGAGTCTGCCTTCCCTGTCCGCGGCCTTCCCAATGTTTGGCGGCATCAATAAAACGATCCTGCCAAATCAGCGCCAGTGCCATCCGATCAGCGTCCCAGCACAGGTTAGCGCGTTCAGGATAACCGACCGCAATGCCGCGTGCGGTGACACCTTCGATGAAGTTTCGATAGATGACTGGTTTACCTTCGGGCTTCAGCTCGATCATGCCACTGACAATTCCTTCGGGGACACCGCCATTGGCACCCTTTTCAAGAAACGACCAAATGGCTGCCAGTTGCTTCGCCTGATCACCCTCATAAACATTGGCAACCGTGCTCTTTCCCTCCGGATATCCCGTCGGCATTCTCGTTCCGGGACGGTACTGTTGCGGATCAGGCAAGTACCGGTGAAACCAATCTTCGCGAATACGTGTTGCCATGGTATCCAGAGCGATGGCTTGAATCCCAGTCGATTTAAACTTGCCGTAGGTATGGCAACTGACACATGCCAACCCCTTGGCTCCGACCAACTGCCGCCCCATGGATGCCTTACGCTGCGGCGTTTCCGAACTGTCGCTCAAAGTGGCGTCATTGCGGCTATCCAACGCGGCAAAATGCCCGGCAAGTTGCCCTGCGTTCTGGGCTCCAAACTTCGGCATGTATGTCTTCATGTAGGGACGGCTCTTGTCGCCATTACTGACGACCTGATTCAACCAGTCCTTGCGAAGTTTGTCTCCGACGCCATCAAGAGTTGGAGGCAGACGCCCTTCATCACCCATCTCCGGAATGGCGCTAACAAACAACCCATTGCGATCGGACTCGGGGCCACCCTTACCATCCCGTACGTGACAGGCATAACAGTTCAACGACGCCATCGTATGATCCAGTTGCATGTCAGCGGTCGGTTGACCGCTGGGCTGGCCCACTCGCAAGGCCACCGCTATCGCATCGTTCTGGATGGCGGTCAGATCGTAGTTGGGGACTGATTTTTCAACTGACTCGGCCAGGCAACCACTTCCTGCCGAGCAATCGGCAAGCTGTGGAGCCTTGAGCGTGGATTGAACCGGCTTGCCACCATCGGTTTTCAGGTGACAGGCTGCGCATCCGAGTGAGGAAAACAGTTCACGACCCTGATCGACGAGCGCAATGTCAAAGGCGAACTTTTCAGGATCAACTACAACAGGTTCTTCCTTCACAGGAACGTCTGCTGGGTCCCGGGTCATCACAATTGCTTTGTCGATACCACCGGACTTGATCCCAGGGCCTGCCCAATCCAGAGCCAACGCTTCTTCGCCACTCTTCTCGAACCAATCAACACGAATCGCATGAAGTCCCAGTGAAAGATCAAGGCTGGCCTCCTTGGACGTATTGGGATGCACTCCGTCATTATCAATCAATTTCTTACCATCTAGATACAGCATGCTCCCGTCATCCGAACCGAGTCGAAAGCTGTACTTGCCAGCCGTCTTAATGGGCAGGAATCCCTCGTAACTGATCACAACATTTTCATTTCTGCCGCCAACGCCTATATCCAGCCCCCGAGAAACGCCTGTTTTGTCCGGATCCATCTTGCTCAGGTCCGGCATTTTGTCCACGCCGACAAAATAAGCCGAGAATTTCATATTCGGATCCTTTGGCAAGTCGCGTTTACTTCCAATCGCGACCCCCTCATCACCTGTCAGATACTGCGCCACATGCCGCCAGTTGTCCCCTCCCAGTTCAATTTGGGGCATGCGACCCGATGCACGCACTGCAAGAGGATCCTTCAGAAATTTTTCCAAACTCTCACGGCTGTATTTGTCTTCCAGTCCCACCAACGGCACCGAAGTATCCGCGGATGCCTTCCTGCCATCACGCGGCATGTGGCAGGCAACGCAGCCTGCCTCGTGAAACAGACGTTCGCCCTGCCCCGTGTTGCCAGCCTTTCCGCCTGAATCAATCACATCGGTACCAACCAAAAAATTAGTAATCGCCAATGCTGCCTGCCCACGCTGCTCCTCTGACATCCCCGACATCAAATCGGGCATCGTTGTACCCGGCTTCATTTCATGCGGATTGGCGATGTAGTCGACCATCCATTCAGGGTGCAGTCGTTGGCCTACCTTGTCCAAAATGGGTGCCTGTTTGGGCGGGATGGCCGCGACATAAGATTCATCCGCTGCATGGCAGGCAACACAATTCAATTCGCCAATCAAAAGTCGCCCACCTTCACCTGCTTTACTGCCATTGGCATGAAAGCGTTCAAAGGATGGAACGATCGGTCTACGAACCTCGGCATCGATATCACGCGGGCGAACCCAGATATTTCGGAATCGAACGGGGTTGCCGTGATTTTGTAAATAAATCGGTCCATCTGATTTTCCTTCTTTGACAGGCGCGGCAGTGGTTGTACGGGGAAGCTCCACATCCCGGTGAACGACCACACCATTCAACTTTACCGTGATCTTTGCGTTCGATAGCTTTTTCCCCTCGGCATCGAACCGCGCCGCAGTGAAATCAACATCGTACGTTTGCCAAACCAGCGGTGGCAGGCACATGTTGAGATCAGGATCGCGGATGGAATAAAGTCCACCGGTCTCGTTGTTCTTGCCCTCTAGCCCGAACGAATCCAACACCTGCGTCTCGTAACGACCCTGATGGTACAGCCCGCTATTTCCTCTCCCCTGGCCGCGAGCCTTGGGCATGAAGGGCAGGCGAAACTCAAGGTGCATTGAATAGTCACCAAAAGTGTCCGTGCTCGTACATCCCTCCATCAGCAACCCGTCTTCTGTAATCCGGGCTCCTTCCTTCCAGTGTTGCTTGAGTGATTCGGGGCTACCATCAAAAAGAACAACGGCACCCGTTGGCGGCGCTGCCCCAAGCGTGGGACTTTTTCGTTCCACACGCTTAAAATTGCTCACCATCGCTTCGAGCTGTTCAGCATCGAGTTCAAGCTGTTGTTTGTCTTTGCCATTCCACCCTGCACCGGGCAATCCGTCGGTGTAAACCACAACGATAAAATCACCATCCCCCTGAGCAATGGCTTGCAAGCCCCGAGTGGTATCGGAGTATTCACCCTGCAAGGCAAAGTCAGAATCCTGCTGAGCCTTCTCGGGGGTGTCGTAAACCTGCGCCTGTAAGACGCTACCCAAGCAAAACATTGCAGTAAAGACAGGAAATACAATTCGCATCATCAGGGGCATTTCAAGAAGGGAAGGCTGAGAGCCATGGGAATCAGTCACCGCGAATGAGGCAATCGCAAATCGCTATCGGCCAATTTCGCGGCAGGCAGGTATTTTCGGTATGTCGGTCCAGAATTATGATCAAAACTACGACCCAAGTGTACCCGGCAAGCTCACATTCTATTACATCCAGCCGGCTCGTACACGCAGTTCGCCTGCAATTCATTGCCGAAACCCAAATCAGTTCACCCCGGTGGTACCCAATCTGCACGCATCAGAATCGCGTCATCGAAGATCTCCGCGCCCGCCCCCAGCTTTCAGCTTTCAGCTTTCAGATGCAACAGCACCGGCGTGAGTGTTCTAACGCGGGTCTTTGAGAACTCCTTTCAGACCACCTTTCGTGATCTGCGTCCCCTCGCACTCAACATGAACCAGATACCGAAGAGATTTCAATGAACCAAGCCCGGCGTCAGTGATTGCAGTCTGATCGAGTCCCACCCCCGTTAGCATTCGCAACGCCCCAATATGACGCATATCATCGTCGGTCACCGACGTCCCCGACAGTTGCACCTGGCGAAGATTTGGCAGGCCTCGCAAAGCGATTAACAGACGTGAATCGAAATTATCTGCACTAAATTCCACTGCGTAGATTGGCAATCCCTGTGCTTCGCTCAACATCCTGACTCCCGCCTGACGTAGAGCAAAAATGGATCGCAACTCATCAAGCCCCATGCCAAATTTAGGTCCTGAGCGAATCCCAACACTGCCCTCATTAAACTCATCCGCCGTAATCTCGACCGCGTTGTGTTTTTCGTCCAGCACAAAATACTGGTCATCAAGCAACAGACGTGGATCTGCAATGTGCAAAAAATCGCCTGGAACACCAGCCCGTTCAAAGAACATTCGCAGCGTCCGTCTCTCGTTGGGAAAGGGAACTTTCAAATCTCCCCAGCCCCTAATTTTACGCGGCCCATCAATTGATGTGATCTGACCCCGCGGAAGCGAATCAGAATACAACACACCACTAAAACCGTGATCCAGCCAACCAACAAAGAACCCCAAAGGACACAGCAACCACGCCATCGCTGTCGCCCACTGCCACCGTCCCTGAGGAATGACCGTAACCGTCGTCCACATGACCCAACTGGCAATAGCCGCCATGGCCAAATTCCACGGAATAACACTTGCATTCCAGTCGAGCATGAGAGGCGACAACGTCAACACAATGCCCAGATGCAGCGGGATACAGGCAATCGCAGCCCATCGGGGACGGAAACATCCCGCCAACCCAACAGCAATTTCAACAAATGCCACCGTGACTGCAACGGGAATGTAAATGTGTTCTGGCTCGGGAAACCCCGCACGCTGAACCAACAAATAGGACGCATGCCCATACCAATCCGCGGATAACAACTTGTGCAATCCCGCCCAAAGCCAAGTCGATACCAAAAACCAACGAGCAAAATACTGCCACGACGGCCACACGCATGCTGACATTAAAACAGCGATCGCAAAAAACTGTGGCTGCAAACGGTATTGATCAAAGACCGCCGCAATGATCAGCAAAACCCAATGCAGCGTCATTCCTGGACGGGGCAGCGCAATGGTCAGAACTAACGAAAGAAATAACGGCCAAACGAAATCGACGTCCGGCACAGAAAACGTAGGCAAATTCGGCGGTTCGGCGCGGACGCTCCACAGCGGCAACGTAATCCAGAGGGTCGCACACTGGCATCCAACACCCAGCAACAACAGCAAGAAACGCGAGTTCCCAAGACCAGTACACCCCCAATTACCCCAAATCTGCCTGTACCAACGCTGGCGCAGGAACCTCAACGATACATCCGAAATCTCCGGTTCGTCGATTTCAAGATTCTCCACCATCGATTCCGATCGTTCGCGCGTTACACAAGCCAGCCGACCTGCCAGGCTAGCCCCTTCGCCCAACTCTTCCCTTTTTAACCCCACACCAGCGCAACTTACAACCGATCACCATCAGACTGCAACCTCGGAAGCCGTTTTACGCAATGGCTACGGCTTACACACCACCTGTCCAACCTCTTGTGTCCTTCTCGCACCAAACCGCGTGAATCAAATTCAATTTTCCCACTAACCTCATGTGCATGCGCAAAAACCAATTCGGTCCCAGCGGCCCTGTGGTATTTTCATTCCCTGCGGATCTGTCGTTTTCAAACCCCGGACAACGCTCGCCCAACATTCCACGATCAATTATCATCAAGCTAGTGAAATCCTGTTAACTGATGCCACATCTGATCAAAACCGGCAACCGAAGCGTCTCGTTCGCCGCCTTTATTTTCCAATTCCATAACGAGATCCACGATGAGATGTCCCACAAAAATATTCTGCTTGCTTGTAACTTTGCCGGTATTTTCCCATCCTACACATGGCGAGAACTGGACAAGGTTTCGCGGTGATAACGGACAGGGCATTTCAAACGAGACACAGTTGCCAATCAGTTGGACGGCTGCTGAAAACGTCCATTGGAAGACGCAAATCCCGGGAAACGGATGGTCATCGCCAATCATTTTCGGTGACACCGTTTTTCTGACCACGACGACCGAGGATGGAGCGTCATGCCGTGTCATTTGCATCGATCGCAACAACGGAAATTTGCTCTGGAATGTCGAAGCGCATCGCCAGGACCCAGGCGCAAAACGCAACCAGAACTCCTACGCCACGCCAACCCCTGTTACTGACGGCGATCGCATCTATGCCACGTTTTCAGACGGTACCATGGTCGCCGTCGATTTTGACGGCAATCTGATCTGGACAAATTCAGATGTCAAATTTCACAGTTTGCACGGTCTCGGTGCATCGCCCATCCTTGCCGATGGACAGATCATCATGCCGTTTGATGGCAGTAGTCCGGACGAAAAAACTTTGGGTTGGAAGATTCCTTGGGATCAAGCTGTTCTGCTGTCACTTGACGCAAAAACGGGCAAGGTACGTTGGAAAGGGAAACGCGACGCATCGCGTGTCGGACATGTGAGCCCCATTGTTGTTGATCAGGGAAAACAAATCATTAGCGCTGCGGGCGATTGCGTCCAAGGTTTTGACACCCGCACCGGTGAGAGGATCTGGTCCATCTATAGTCAAGGCGAAGGCGTGACGCCTTCGCCAGCTGTTGGAGACGGAATCATTTTCACTTCTTCGGGGTTTGAAGAACCCACGATCCGCGCCATCCGGTTGGGTGGAAAAGGAGACATCACCAAGACACACATCGCATGGGAACAAAAAAAAGGCGTCCCTGCTATGCCCTCACCATTACTGGTTCCGCCCAATCTATACACCATCACCCGCGACAACATTCTTCACTGCATCGACGCAGAGAATGGTGATATCGTGTGGAACAAAAGACTGGATGGCACCCACTCAGCGTCACCCGTGTATGCAGATGGCAGAATTTATGTTCTTTCTGAAACCGGCACGACTCTTGTGATCAAACCAGGAAACAAATACGAGCAGATCGCCAGCAACGCATTGGACGAAAAATGCCTGGCATCGATGGCGGTATCCCAAGGCAATTTTTTCATTCGTGGCGTCAATCACCTATACTGCATCGGTCCAAACGGTTCGGCATCAAAGGAAAAATAGGAATTGCACACCTTTGTACCTGAACTGAACAAGTTGCTTGATGCCAGCCGCCGACCGACCCGCAAAGCGGCTCTAGGGACGCGGCCAATAATAAATCGTTGGCATTCCGGTTGCCGGTTTTTGTACCCGCTGACTTTCAACGAAATGCGTCTCAGCCCAAGTGGTCCACAAATCAGCCAACTTGCTGACCTCGTCAGGCTTTTCCGTTGATAGATCCATCGTTTCGGATCTGTCACGATCAATGTCGTACAGTTCCCATTTTTTCGAGTAGTTGGTCCAGACCGCTTTCCATCGTCCCCGTCTAACGGCGCGATTTCCCTCGTGCTCGAAAAACAAAGATCGTGTTGCAACCTCATCCGAATTCCATGTAGGGACAAGACTCTGCCCAGCCAACGGCAAAATGGATGATTCTGATTTCGGCGTTGGATAGGTTGCCCCACCAAGATCAAGCAGGGTAGCCGCAAGGTCGATCACGTGGGCCGGTGTGCGATCAATCTGCCCATTTCTGCTCAAGCCTTCCGGCCAATGCACAATCATAGGTGCAGAGATTCCACCCTCGTGGTTGTAATGTTTATAGAGTCGAAACGGCGTATTGCAGGCGTTTGCCCAACCGGTCCCGTAACTGTGGAAGGTTTCTTTGCCTCCCATCTTATTCAGCTCTGAACCAGCATAAAGCAAGTTCTTCGGGTAGGGATTGTTGTCGAACCCAAGCGGATCCCATTCTGCACAAGCACCGTTATCCGAAAGGAATACCAGCAAAGTGTTGTTCAATTGCCCCAGTTCCTGCAGTCGATCCACGACTCGCCCAACGTTCTTGTCCATGATCTGAACCATCGCCGCATACGTCGCCATCCGCTTAGCAAGATCTCGCTGGCGTTCTTTACTCAACTTGTCCCAAGCAGGTATCTGTTGGTCGTAATAAGGTGAATCGGCATTTCGTTCGGGAAAACTTGGCACGTGACCTCGAACCGATAAGGTTGCGTTGCCGTCGACGATTCCAATCTTCTGCATTCTGTCAAACCGAGCCTGCCGAATTCTGTCCCAGCCTTGCTGGTAGGTATCGAGGCACTTTTCAATTTCGTCTTGAGGTGCCTGCAACGGGAAGTGCGGTGCGTTGTACGCAAGGTACAAGAAAAATGGATTTTTCTCTGTCGCGGCCTGATCAATAAAATCAATCGCATGATCAGTAATTGCATCGGTGGCATAAAACTCGCCCACTGGATATTCTCGCCGAGTTCGATCGGCGGGCATTCTGACAAACAAATCACTTCGGTAGTAACTGGCGTAAGCCCGGTAGTGCCCGTAAAACTCATCAAACCCACGTTGGACAGGAGTGCAGTCCGGGTTTCCTTTGCCTCGCAGGTGCCACTTGCCCGACATGTACGTTCGGTATCCCGCATCACGCAACAATGTCGGAACGGTCACACATCGATCTGTCAAAAAACCTCGATACCCTGGCTTGTGATCATCAGCGGACATCGCCCCAACGCCGGCCTGATGGGGATACAGACCTGTCAGCAGCGACGCACGCGTTGAGCAGCATCGTGCAGCGTTGTACATCTGCGTCATCCGTAACCCGCCCGCTGCGAGTTGATCAATTCGCGGCGTATTGATTTCTCCTCCATAGCAGCCGAGGTCGGAATATCCCAAATCGTCCGCAAGAATCAAAACGATATTGGGTCGACTGCTATCGACTGCCGTGGCAATGGGCAGTGGAAGGTGCAGAAAACTGCTCAAGACAGCCGTACACAAAAAGATCCTGATCATCATCCAACCTGGGTGGGCAACAAGGAGGCGAGCGAAACGATGCAACAATCATTCAAAGCATCAACGTGACGGCGACGTTCCGCCGCGATACATCGAAGGACAGGCAGTCTACCAAGGAACACTTTCGCGCGCAGGATACGACACCCCGTTTAACAACCGGTGTGTAGCAAACGGGATTATCTGGCTGCTGCCAATCATCGCCTTCTGCCTTGCGTGCCGCTTCAGGCAACACATTTGACGGTTCAACTGAACAGGTCGTTTACCAATGAAATCAAGTCCCATTACCCTGTTCGGGTGCCTGTCGAAGTATCCGCTATTCGCCACCCAGTCCCACAAAACTTCCATCTGGCGCGTAATGGATTGCAACGCTCAGACCCTCATCCAGACTGCGCCGCCCCGCCTCAAGAATTGCTGAAACCAACAATGTCTGTTGTGCAGTGGCAAGCTTGTCATGGAAATCGGACGGCTTAGCTTGGCGTGCGCGAATTGCGTTCGCCGCATCGACAAAAGCTGACACGCTACGGTACCCGTATCCATCCTGCCCCGCAAAGTAACCACCTGCGTCGGGCGTGTACTTCATGAACAAGGGATTCGCGGACGCATACCCATCTGAATCCGTGGCAACTGAATAACCTCGGTGTGCTTGATCCACAGTAACTTCACCCTGATGCCCCATGTAGAAAAAGCGTTGTTGAGAATGAACGTCCGACGTCGGCGCAATCCATGATGCCGTAAAGCTCGACGTCCCTCGACTGCCGGAATCAATATTTTCCCAGTCCACAGTCAGGACGATCGAATCCTCGGTCGCAATCCCATTGCCTGACGCCACGCCTGTCGCCGCCGAAGCGTGCACCTTCAATGGTCGGGCAAATCCGGCAGTCACCCACACCAGAAAATCAACATGATGGGCATTCAGATAGTAACTGATATCGCTTGATTGACCTGCCCATTTTCGGAACGTCTCCAATTGCGTTTTCGGTTGGCTCATGTAGGACTGAAAAAGGCTGAAGTCACCGAGGTTACGAATTCGATCCTTGGCATCAGCGTAAATCGGATCCCAGCGTTTGTGGACTTCCATCGCAACGAGGACGTCACACTTTTCAGCCGCTCTGATCAAAGCCTGATGTTCGTGAGCAGTTTTAACCAGAGGCTTTGCAATCAGTACATGGCATCCCTGTTCAATCGCATCCATGGCAATCTGATAATGCGTGTCATCGGGCGTGAACACTGTCACTACATCACCTGGCGACATCGTCGACAAAGCCTTTCGGTAGGCAAACTTGTCTGACAGCACATCCTCTGCGGGGAAACATTCAACCGTCAAATCCATGCCGGCATAAACATCACCAATGGCACGTTGCAGATGCTCACGAATCCCCCGGTGATTTTTGCCCGAAGTACTGGCTAACCGCAACTGATCTACGAACCCGCGGCGTCGCAGGTCAAACAGGGAAATCCCTATAACGCCGGCTGATTTATCCGACGACGCAGGTTCCCCATGGACATAACCTGTGGTGTATTCGCCTGCGCCGACCATCAAAGCATTGACTGGCATTGATCGCCTCTTCCGTTCTCAAGTATCTGAAAGTCGATTCCGAAACCTACGAGTACCGCTGCCGAACCTCGTTCCTAAATTGTTCAACATCAGGTAACGCCCTGCGTCAATGCAGTCTTGCACCGCCTACCGCAGACGGCACAGCGTCAAGATCGTCTGCATTTTCACGGGGCAGCAATTCATGAGTGCAAACGAAAAAACCCACGGCAATGAACATTCTGTTTTTGTCACTTGTGCGAAACATCAATACGGTGCGGCCAACCACGAAACATCTTTCCGTCCGGAACACGTTCGGCGTCCATGCTGTGCAACTCGCAGGTAATCGTCATGTCGCGTTTATTGAAGACAACGATACCGTACCCATTCGCACCGGGTGCTGTCGCGGCCACCGTCAGCTTGTTCCCGAACCGGTCGTGGTGATTGCCCGATCCTGCGATCCCAGGAATCTCACGGCCCTGTGCTGGAACAGCGGGTCCCCAACTCCGATTCTGCTTGGATGCAAATGCTGGAACAGAATACGCCCAAGGCCCGTCGCCCCAATTCTTGACTCCGTGTTGATGCAGCGTCCCAAAGTGAATGTCGCCAGAAAGCATGATTGCCTTTGATGGAGCAATTGCGGTGATCGCGCGATTCCGAGCGGACTGAGGCCATCCATTTGCATCCATGTCACCGTATCGCACGTCATAATTTCCGATATTCACAAACGGAGACTGTGATAGAACCGCAGCCAGTTTCCGATCCCGCACCACCTGCAGTGCCCAGTCCCGTACAAACGCTTCCTGGGTTTCACCCAGTAATTGAAGATCGTTGCGATCCAACAATCTGGCATCGAAGGCCGGATCCATGATCACTTCGGGAGTCCGATTGGGCCGTTTTGAGAGCGGGTCGTCGATCGCTTTAGTCACGACCTCCGAGGGAGGCGATTTGAACTTTCGATCCTCCAGAACAGCAAAACTCACTCCGCCATAATCAAGCGAAGTAAAATAGGCATTGATGCCGTCACCCCACGGACCTCTTGCTGCCGGGTCAGGCAAATGCCACGTCTGCGTCTGCTCGACCGCATTAACCCACAGTGGATGCATTGGGTATCCGCCAGTGGTTCGTACGCCGTTCATGCGACGACCACCGTCACCCCAAAGATCACTTGCGTAAACATCGTGGTCATCCGTGATCATGATCGACGGGCGATCTTTTAGAAGATCGCGAAAGGTCAGGCCAAACCGCCGCCACTTCGCAAGATAGTTTGCCATTGCCTCTGGCACTTCAGACTCTTCATTTGCCAAAAGGATTTCGCCACCAGCATTGCTTTCGTATATTTGATCACCAGCAAAAAACACCAGATCAGGGTTCTGATCGATCATCTGATCAATCGCTTGTTTGTACGGGAACCATTTATCGTTGACGCAGGCGACCACCATCAGCCTCAGCTGGTCTGCGTTTTTGGGGTTAGCCCGAACGATTCCCTCGACCACGCTGTCCCCGATCCGAACCTGATAAGGGACGCTCTGTTGGTCGTCCCAGTCATCAACACGAAAGACCGCCATCGCTGTCAGCGAGTCAACGGTAGACTGCGTTACCTTTTCCCATCTGTCCTCAATTTTCAACCACAGTTCCGCTGAGGCGTCGACCGGATTCAATGGATCAGCATCGGTATGAGCAGCCAACTTCAGCGTGCCCGCGGCCACGCCATACTGAGACCACAAAAGTGACGGGACCGCATCACTCGCGTTTTTCAAACGCTCGACCGTGACGAAATAGGCACCATGTATTTTGCCGTCGGGGGCTGTTAACCACGTTTGTAATTCGGCTGGTCCGGCTGGCAGTTCGAGTTCAAAGGAAACGACTGTTTGCTTTCCGGGGTCTGCGATCTTTGCCGCCGCTTCCTGACCTGCAACCCGAACACGCGCATAAGTCGAGTCAATGGGTTTATCGATGTACGCCGGCCACCGGGAAAGTGTCAGCCGGTACCGGCCGGGTTGCGCGACATCAATCGCCCAAGGTCCATTGGCAATTCGACGCTTCGTAACATGCATATGAGCCCAGGGCGGCCCGCCTGAAGACATGACCCATTCCTGGCTCGTCATATCGGTGGGATTCTCAAGTTCACTGCCGATCGCTATCCGTGACGGTTCCATGCCTGGCTTGACCGACCGATACCACTGCAAGTGTGCAGCTCTTAAAGAAGCGACAATGTCAGGAAAATCGCTGGAAACGTCATTGCGTTGCATCGGATCCTTCATGATATCGTACAACTCACGCCCCTCGACCAATCGCCAACGCTGTGTCATCGCTGCACCGATCAGCCAAGGACTGTCGGGCTCCACAAATCCGTTACCTCCGTGCATCTGCGTGTGCAGTAAACGTTCAGGCCAAGCCTGCGGTTCGGCGACCATCTGCCCAACCAGCGACTTACCGTCCAGTTCAGGCCAGGTTGCCGGGCGTTCAAGGTCACATAAATCGACCAGCGTCGGCGTGAGGTCAAAGTGCATGGCCAAAGCATCAACATCCCTCGCCTTTCCATACTGCGGATCAAAGTGCTGGATGAACAGCGGAACCCGGTGGCCCCCATCGTACGCCGAACTCTTTCCGCCCCGGCGAAACCCATTCTCGCGCGGATCAATCGGGAAACCAGTGATTCTTCCGCCTTCGCCAAACAACGCCCCCGCCGAGGTTCCGTTGTCCGTCAAAAACACCACGATGGTTTCCGATTCCAATCGTTCACGTTTGAGATAGGTCCGCAACCTGCCCAAATTCCAGTCAAAATTAGCAACCATCCCCATGAAGGCGGCCTGCGTGGGTGGGCATCCCGCATCCAGGTACGGTTTTTTCCAACGGTCACCAACAAGATAGGGACCGTGCGGAGCATTCGTTGCCAAGTAGACAAAGAAGGGTTTATTTCCGCCGGCATCGGTAAGCACCGAATCCATGAAATCCATCGTTTCATCGAACCACACATCTGTGCAATAACCATCGAAATTCTTCCACTTGTCGCCCACCAGATAGGTGTCGTCAAAATAATCGTTGGTCCATCGATCCGAGATCTGGGTCAATCCACCACAGCGATGCCAGACTGAACGCTCGAAACCCTTGTCCATGGGACGTGCCGGAGCGTTGTCTCCCAAGTGCCACTTGCCAAACATCCCAGTTGCGTAACCGTTGATGGTGAACAAATCACCAAGTGTCTTTTCCCGCTTGTGCAGGCTGGTTCGCCCCGAAGATGTGCGATACGCGCCCGTCCGGCCCGGGTAACGCCCCGTCATCAGCGCCGCACGCGTTGGTGTGCAAAAAGGAGCCACATGAAAATCGGTAAAACGAATGGACTCAGCATGCAACGCATCAAGATTCGGTGTCTTGAGCGTTGGATTGCCATGACAGGACAAGTCGCCGTACCCCTGATCGTCTGTCATGATCAGAATCACATTGGGGCGTTTCTTCGTTTCAGCCTGCAAGCCTTTGGTGGAGACCACCGCGATCGTAATCAACCAAACAACAAGGAACGCAGCACGACATCTGAAGAGTTGCATAAGGCTATAATCGTTAAAGTGGATGCGATTGATTTTGCATTCGCAGGGTTAGACCACGGAAGCACGCCACGCGACGGCGTTTGCACCAGTCCTGCGACCGGGTCCTGTACTAACGCCTGCAAGTAGTACCTGCAGCTGGCAAGTAGTACCCTGTAACTGACAAGTAGTACCTGTAACTGACAAGTAGTACCTGTAACTGGCAAGTAGTACCTGTAACTGGCAAGTAGTACCTG
>JAPKCI010000357.1 GCA_028823035.1 Rubripirellula sp. | reverse complement strand
CCAGTGGGATGACGTTGGCGACCAGTGGGATGACGTTGGCGACCAGTGGGATGACGTTGGCGACCAGTGGGATGACTACTGACAATAAAAATTGCCTGATGCACCATTTACGGGTAAGTGCTGCGTCGAATGAAACAGAAATTTCCCGGCCTGCTCTGTCAAACAGTTAACCTCATTGCGTGAGCGTTTGCACTTTGGTGGCCCAGTATAATTGGTCTTTGCTGTGCTCCGTTACCGAATCATTTATCCACTTTGCCGCGTGCGCGACCTGTGGTGCATAGCCGCCACCATGTGTGATCCCAATCACAACATCGCCGACCGCGGATGAATGGATCAGCCACGGGCCTCCGCTGCTGCCCGCTTTGCCGCGTCGATCTTTTTTCTTGGGAACGTTCAGGTTATGCCCTCCACCCATGGCCGGAATGCCTCGCCAAATCTCATTTCCAGCGACCTTTTTGACAGACAGTTTGCCATCACTGCGGACGAGCGTCTGTCGCAGCAATAAAACGGGGGGACGATCTTCCATCTTCACCGGACGCACCAGTCGTAGTAGAGCGAGGTCCTTTGTTTTGTGGCGAATAACCTTGTTAACGCCAATCGTTGCCGGTTTGCGTTTCGACGTGGTGAACTTGACCTTGACTTGCCCGGCTTTTGCCTTGCTTGACGTGATGCAATGAGAAGCTGTTAAAACCCAATGCGGAGAAATCAAAACACCCTTTCCACCA
Organism: Rubripirellula sp.; assembly: GCA_028823035.1. Classification (GTDB taxonomy): domain Bacteria; phylum Planctomycetota; class Planctomycetia; order Pirellulales; family Pirellulaceae; genus Rubripirellula. Next base: position 4,694 of record JAPKCI010000357.1, on the reverse strand, counting down.
CCGCAATGCACACTGAGGTTCTTGCGGTCGTTCATGGGGTAGGGTGACTGCCCGGTGACTACCATCTGGAACGCGGTCTTGTGGTCTAGATCCACCGACGGTAACTGTGGTGATTGTCCCACGGCAGCGGACCCCAGTAACCAGAAAAGCATGTACTGGATTGTGTTGTTCATTGCGAGATGTTGTCATTCCATCGGTGGCTGCACGGAGAGGTTGCTCGGGCTTATCTTATCCTATCGAGACGCCAGTCGCGCGTTGCACGTTCAGGAATGTTCTGCAACTGCGGAACTTAACAGCGGACAGTGCCTTGCTGATGTTCGGTCTTGTCCCAGCGGGATCCACCCGTGACTCTCTGGCTTAGGCCAGTTTCAAGAAATTTAATTCGGCCGCTGTCTGGGCAAAGAAGAGGTCAACTGCGACGGTCTGGTCATCTGATCCTGCCTGTAGAACACCGTTGCGATGCAGACCGATGGTCGAGTGACGTTGGGTCCTGTGTTTCTGGGTGCCAGACGATGAGTCGTTCAGTACCATGCTGTCAGGTTCAGAGGCAGTATTCACGCTTGCATCCTCACGTTGTTGCCCCTGCAATCCATGTCCGTGAATCGCGCCGAAATTGTGGGTAACGTCACGGGTTAGTTGAAAATCATGAATGGTGTTCGTTGATGTTGGGCCGATCCACAACGGCTTTTTGAACGATACATTGCGGGCAACATGTGATGCGTCACCTGAGTTGGATTCATGCGGATGGAAAAAGTCAAGTTCGCCAGTGTGGCAAGTTCGCCGGTGTGACCTGGGGCCAGGTATGCTGCTTCACCCAAGGTACCGTAAGTTGCTAGATAGCGGATTTGCGACACTGCCATGTTGCTTGATTCAGAATTGCCCGTCGTTCCTGCTGCTGACTCAGTTACGTTGTTATCTGAATTGTTCTGCGACAGAATCGTGCCGCGAGCGAGGGCAAGAATGCCGACTGCTTCAGTGGGATGGTTGGTTTCGTAGTCACTCGATCGCTGTACGTCTACCCAGACCTGAACACCGTCCGGATTTAGACTTGCAATTCGAAGGTTGGCAGTGTCGGTGCCATCAAATGACTGGATGGCGGCAATCAGCAAAGGTTCTGCTTGAAAACCGGCCAGCGTGTGAATCGCTGATTCCACAACGACATAGCTGGCGGACTCGGTGCCACGCCAACCGTCAAGGTACTCCCATTCCTGAATTCGTACGTCGAAATTTGTCGCCGTTAGATTGCGGGTCCGAATGCCCGAATGGTTGATTCGTGACTGCCGTTGAATAGCAACAGGCAATAGCAACAGGCAACGGCAATGGCAACGGCAATGGCAATGGCAACGGCAGGATGCTCGCATTGGTGATCCAGTTGGATTGTTTGCCATTCGTGATTCAGGTCAGTGACGACGCCTGCCACCGATTGGGTCGACGGATACGAAAACTGGCGGAGTCGGCGAGTACTGCTCGCCAGTTCACAGCTTCTGACGGGCTTCGAAAAGATCGTTTTTTAGCTCAAAGATCGCTCGTCAGGCTCGTTTGGGTTGCCTGCTAATGGCATGAACTCTGGCATACCGTTCGAGGTTTGGCGTTCTCAGATTGATACTGGGCGTCTCAGGCCGGGACCCGGACTGGTCTTTTCTTGTGCAAAAGACTTGTTTGTTGCGACTGGCACAACGTTTGCTTGGATGTCATCCAGTGAATTAACTTCGGGTGACTGGAATCACGCCGGCCCTGAACAACATGTCGGAATACAAACCCTGAGACATACATGAATACGAAAAAGATTTTCTTCAACGCTGCTACGGTTTGTATGGTCGCTTTTGCAGTGATGGCAACCCAAGTAATGTTCAACGGTTCGGCGAACGCTGACCAGCGAGGAAATGCCTCGCGGGGTGATCTCAAACAACGAGTTTCGGACCTTGAGGAACGGCAGGACGAAAACGATATCGAATTCGTTCTTGTTGACAGGAGCCTGGGTGATCTCGATGCCCGGATCAATGTGAATGATGGAAGGCTGCGAACGCAACGTGCCCGGATTCGAACACTCCAAGATCGCGTCAAAGCGACTGAAAAAAGGTGTGTGATCCAGCGTGCTGATCACCGCGCACTGGTTTCAATCGTCGCGAAGATGGCACGTCGGGATTAAGTCATCGATCAGGGTTACGGGCGTGATCATGATTGAACACCCGTATGATGTTCAGTCCCTTGGTGTATGAATCACCGGGGATTGAGAGACGTGTTTGCGTTTGTTCTTTTCAATGTTGTGTTGATCGCAGGCCGTCACGCTTCAGTTGGGGACCGGGTGCAGACTGCTTCACATGCACCCCGCAGCAAGACCGTCAGTATCGCTGGAACAACTCATGAAAAACCTCTTCTTTACAGCAGCGACGACACTCTCGATTCTTTCTGTATCTTTTCTTATGCCGTCAATATTTCGACGCGACAGTGAAAAGATTCTCTCGGACGTTGGATCGGAGATTCGACTGGTTGCTTGTAGTGCAACCAGTGCAAGAACGTCGTCGTTGCGCAACGCAGAACTGGTTTCAAACATCGTCAATGGCCTACCGCAGGATGTACACGTCTTGTTGCTTGTAACCGATCGCTCCGTCTTTTCCACCTCGGTGAGCAACCGCCGAGTTACGTTTGTTGAAATGCCCCCTGAGAGTGATATCTCCATTTGGCCACAGGATCCGTTTGTGGTTGTACAGGGACATGGAACGACCAAACTGGTCACGCCATGCTCTTTCAATCGCGAGGATGATGAGCGGATGCCAAAGACGTTGGCAGGGTTGTTGAATCTGGAGGTGGTGCATTCTGAAATGCATTTTGAGGGAGGAAACATCGTTTGTGGTGAAGAATCTGTGTTCATAGGATTCGACACCATTGAACGTAATGCGGTTCTGCTGGAACTGACGACTGAGGGGGTGAAAAATCGCTTTGCAAAGTTGTTCGGCAGACGTGTTGTTGTGGTAGGTGAGTTCAGTCAGAGCGTTGGGCATATTGATTTGATCGTGACTCCACTGAGCGAGAGTCGTGTTGCCGTTGCCGACAGTCGACTTGGAGCCAGGCTGGCGGCCGCCGCAATCGGGGAAGAACCGATCAAGGTTCAGGAGTTTGAGCGGCAATGCGAGTTGACGTTCTTTGGCAACGCGGAGGTGTCGGAGTTGTTGGACAAGGACGGCAATAAGATAAGTCGACCAAAAGTGATCGGGCAGACGAACTCTGCAATTGCAGCCAGTTTGCGTCTGGCACCCGAACTCGACACCATCGCCCGGCAGTTGTCGCATGCTGGCTTCAAGGTGGTCCGTGTTCCCGCACTGGTTCCTTGTCAAGAGCATCACGTTGATGGACAGGGAGGTGATGTCCTTCAGTATCCGTTCTTGTCCTATAGCAATGTCTTGACCGAATTGCGGCAAAATGAGCAGTTCGTGTACCTGCCCCAATATGGCTTTGCAAAACTCGACGCAGCAGCACAGCGAGTTTGGCAGGATCTCGGATTCCACGTGAAGCCCGTTGCCGGTTTCACAACAAGCGCCATGTACGGTGGGGGATTAAGATGCTGCACAAAAGTTCTTTTGAGAGAATGAACTCCTAAACATTCATTTTCGTGATGATTTTATCTGTAAACACACTTTTCTACTAACAATGATTGGCTGACCATGCTCATTTCTTCAAGGCTGTCCGTTTTGTGTCTCGCCCTGCTCGCCATTACCACGCCGTCAGTTCTTGATGCGGCTGATACGTCGAAGCTTGGGGATGCAGGATCGGGGGACCCTGTGTTGGAATTCAAGGAGGGTAAGAAAGGCCTGAACGCCGTCAACGTTAAGGTGGTTTCTGTTGGCCCCTCCGATGTAATGACCGAAGTCCCGATGGCAGCACTCGTTGCACTGAACTGGTTATTCCCGATCTCGGAAACCGCCGAGTTCATGGACGTGGTCTGGGGCTTGATGAACCAGACAGCGACCGACGATCGCAAGAGTGGCGATCGCAAGAGTGGCGATCGCAAGAGTGGCGATCGCAAGAGTAAAGCCACAGATAAGAATAAGGTGAAGTTTAAAGCTGGAAGCGACTTGGCAGGTTCGGTGAATTGAATTCATGGAAATGAGTTAGCTATCCTTTGAAACAGACAGAGTCTCTCTCGGAAACAGATAGATGTAACGGTGAAGTCCGAGAACAATAACCGCAGCTCAAGTAGGTGGTGTGCGCAATCCTGGCAGCAGCGTTTCGGTGATGAAGAGTACTGCGGTACCGTTTCTTTCGTGGAAACGCAGCTCTTTCGTGGAAACGCAGCATTCCTTTACGCCATCCAGTGTTGGCTGGCGAAGTGATGAGAACTGCCGGATGATCGCTACCTACCGGGGTTCATGGATGCATGAGTTGCAACTTGACGGGATCCTCGATTCAAGCTTGATCCCATTGGCCCGAACGAATCGTATTCGGGCTGGGCCGGATCAAACACTTGCAATGAGCTGCGCCGTGATTGGGGGACTGCATCAAAGCACGCCTTGATGTCACGGCCTTTCCGCTCAAACGCAGGGCATTCGAGAGGAAAATGTCAGGCAATTTGCAGCATGCCTATTTCTCGTCCTTCTCGGGTGCAGACGCCTTCTCTGCTGTTTCTGCTTCAGTGGTAGGTTCAGCAGTGGTAGGCTCAGCAGTGGTAGGCTCAGCAGGCGGTAAACGACCGGCAA